>DAIPXV010000056.1:0-11176 GCA_036783095.1 Candidatus Bipolaricaulota bacterium | reverse complement strand
GGCACTTTTCCCCCGCACCCCCGTCCCCTCTCCCCTCCGAGGGAGAGGGGAGCAGAGGGGTGAGGGGGCTTAGGGGATGAGAGTGAGGGTTTGAAGAAGAGCGACCCCCCGGCCGTGCGTGAGCCAGGGGGCTGCTGATCGGAGGTTTCCGCCAATGTTTAGAAGATCGTCCCAAGTATACGGGGCTTACTGAGAGAATGAGAGGAGCCCTGTCCGCCCCCAGCATGCGACCCCAAGGCGTTTTCTGGGGACACAGGCGTGTGATGGAGATCACCCTGCGCGAGCTAAGAGCGACTGGAAGAGCGTGCGCGCGCGCTCCAGGGTCTCTTCGATAGTCCCAGAGGTGTCGAGCACGAAGTCGGCTTGAGGGGCGAGCAGCTCTGGTGGGGTTTGGGCTTCGACGCGGCGGCGGGCTTCTTCGGGGGAGAGCTTGTTGCGCGCGATAAGTCTGTGGATCTGCGCGTCGCGCGGCGCGCTCACCAAGATAATATAATCGAAGAAATCGCGCCGCACGTGGGGCGATTCTAAAAGAAGCGCAGCTTCTATAACGAAGAGTTTCGTGCCGCGGGCGCGTTCTGTTTCTGCGATTTTCTCTAAGAACTCTTGTACCGCCGGGTGCACCGTCGCGTTGACGAACTCCCGCGCTTGCGGGTCAGAGAAGACGAGCGCGCCCAGCTTCTTTCTGTCGATCTCGCCGTCTTCAGAAAGAATCTCTTGGCCAAGGCGCGCCACGAGCTTCTTATAGATCTTAGTGCTCTTCTTATACGTCTCCCACGCGACCTTGTCGGCGTCAACGACGACGATACCGGGGAGCTTGGCGATCTCTTGGGCGATGAGGCTCTTGCCCGTGGCGATGCCTCCGCATAGACCAACGATCAGCATTTTCTCATTCTTCGAAGCTTAGAAGCTCGCGCCAGCGCCGATAGAGCTCGGCCGTCGCCCGCACGTCATCCGCGCAGTATTGCGCGATCTCACGGCATTTCCCTTCAGCGAAGAGCTGGTTGATCTGCGGGCCGGAGAGGCGCCCCTTGGGGCTTACTATCCCAAACGCTCGACAATAAAAGTCGAGACTGAACCGCCGGATCGCGCCGCGGAACGTCAATTTTTCCAAGAGATCTATATGCTCGACGTTGGAGTGCGCGGGCATCAAGTTCCGGCTGGGCTTGATGCCCAAGACTGCTGAGCGCAGCATCAGAAACGGGCAATCGAAGCTCCGGCCGTTGAAGGTGATGAGCTGCTTATAAAGCCGCACGTCCTCCCAGAATCTCTTCAGAACCTCGATCTCGCTGCCCGACTCGTATTCGATGAGATTGTCTTCAGAGCGCCAGGACTCTTTCTGTGGGGCTTGATAGTAGACGCGCCCTCTCTGACTCTCGATATTAAGCATCCCGATGGCGACGACGTGCGCTGTGAACGGGTAGAGATTGAATTGGCTGATGATCTCTTCGCGCTTGCGGTGTTGCAGTTCGGGCGTCTCCTCGCGCTCGGCCCACTGCAGAAGATACTCTCTCTGAACTTGGTCGAAGGACTCCAAGGGCATTCCCACGGTCTCGATGTCGAGGACAAGCTGGGCCATGAAGCTATTATAATTCTTTGTGGGCGTGTTCGACCAGTCGTGCCCAGTCTATAGCTGCGCTCTGTGAGGGTTCGTTTCGGATGTGCATAAAAAACTCGATATTCCCCGCAGGGCCCTTGATGGGAGAATGCGTCGCGTTGGTAACCGAGAGCCCAAGCTGAGTCTGCACAAAGCTTGCGAGATCTTCCAGAACGCGCTGGTGCACTGAAGAATCTTTGACGACGCCACCGCGCGTGACGTGCTCTCTTCCGGCTTCAAACTGGGGCTTGACAAGACAGATCAAATCGCCCTTGGGCTTGACGATCTCCTTGAGCGGGGGCAAGATCAGTTTCAGCGAGATGAACGAGACGTCTACCGTGGCGATATCTACGAGTTCGCCGATCTGTTCAGGCTTTAAGTACCGCGCGTTGATCTCTTCGAGGATGACGACCCTGGGGTCGGCGCGCAGCTTCCAATCTAGCTGTCCCTTGCCCACGTCCACAGCGTAGACTCTTTTTGCGCCATGCTGGAGGAGGCAGTCTGTGAATCCCCCGGTCGAAGCGCCCACGTCGAGGCAGATTTTATCTGTAACGTCTATCTGAAAGACGTGCAGAGCTCTTTCGAGCTTGAGGCCCCCCTGGCTGACGTAGCGTGGCTTCTCTTTGAGTTCGATGTGGGCGTTGCTGGGGACTTGGGCACTGGGTTTATCTACAATCTGTCCGTTGACGCGCACGTATCCGGCGAGGATGGCGCGTTGGGCTTGAGCGCGCGACTGAAAGAGCCCGCGCTCAACGAGCATAAGATCGAGACGCTTCTTTTTTCTGTTATTCATTGTTGATTTTATAGCACATGCGCAGCACTGTTACAACAAACGTTACTGTTGAGTTGATGTGTAGAAGTTGCTGCGCTAAACTGAGGTAAGAAGAGAAAGGAGTCGCTATGGCAGATCTAGTGGAATTTTTCAAGACCAGAAGAGAGTACTATGATAGGTGGGAAGAGAGCAAAGCCAAGCAACTCAAAGAGTGGCGTCAAGATTTAGGCCAATTGATGCGTCAGCTCCGGGCTTGGTTGCAACCAGTAACGAAACTGGGATTGAAAATTCGGCCCTATGAAGTGAACATCACAGAACAAGTATTCGGTACATACAAAGCTCCAGCGTTGGAGCTCAATTTTGGCCCTATAACGGTGCAGATTAAACCAAAAGCTCTAGCCTTTATAGGGATGGATGGGAGAGTGGATATCGAATCACCCCAAGGCACCTTCTACCTAATACGTCGCCCCGGCGCAAAAGAATGGTTTTTGAGTAGAAGCGGATGGTTTGATGATGCCAAACCCTTTAACAGGGAGGTGTTTGAGGAGCTTATCAAGGAGATATTTGCATGAGCCCTCTTGATGAGATCTGGGAGTGGTATGAAGTAACGCGGGATAGTTTGCGTCTAGCTCTTCGGCTAATAACAAGTGTTTCTCCCTCCATTCCTTCTAATGTCATCCTCAAGATCGTCCCAGCAAGTTTTCAATCGGTTCCTCTCGATGAAGTAACGCGGAAGCTTCAGCAAGCAGAACGCAAGCTACTAGATGGATCTCGCCATAGTAGCACTCTGGGCGAGTTTCGAACAACAAGTCCTTGATCATTTGGAGCAAGCCGTTCAAAGAACTCTTAAGCAAAAAAGAAAAGATCGTTTGCAACAAAGGGTTTTACAAGAACGTCTTGCCAATCCAAGATACTGGCGCTTCGAAGAAGTTTTGGATCTTTATAAAGAAATTATCGATCCGCAACTCGTGGGCGATGTCAAGCAAGTTCTACAGTATCGCAATTGGGTTGCGCATGGGTGCACTGGCCGTATGCCTCCTAATATCATACCAAGGGTAGCTTACGAACGACTGAAAGATTTCTTAGGCCAGTTAAAACCTTAGATTTGTCATCGTACTTTTGTATACGTTTGCAACCCCTCGCGCAGAATTCTCATCGCACGCTTGAGCGCATCTGTGTTGAGCACGTAGGCGATGCGCACTTCGTCGCGGCCCTTGCCCGGCGTCGCGTAGAACTCTGCCGCAGGCGCGAGCATCACCGTCTCGTTGTCCAGAGCAAAATCCGTCAGCAGCCAGCGGGCAAAGTGTTCGGCGTCCTCGACGGGGAGCTTCGCAATGATATAGAACGCCCCGTTGGGCTTGGGACAGCTCACCCCCGGAATCTTCTGGAGCTCCGAGTAGACCAAGTCTCTGCGCTGCTGAAACTCGGCGATCATCTGGCGCACGAAATCTTGATAGCGCGAAGACTTTAACAGATAAATCAGCCCATACTGCTCAAGAGTCGGCGGCGACAGCCGCGCCTGGGCAAATTTCAAAGCCGACTCCATGACTGAAGAATTCTTGCTGGCGATCACTCCCAGCCGCGCCCCGCACGCCGAAAATCTCTTTGAAATGCTGTCCACTAAGATCGCGTGATCTTCTATCCCTCGAAGCTGCAGCACGCTGATCGCTTGCGCGCCATCGTACGTAAACTCGCGATAGACTTCGTCGGCGATCAGATAGAGATTATATTTCCGCGCGATCTCCGCGAGCATCTCCAGCTCAGCTCTGGTGTAGACGACGCCGGTGGGGTTGCCGGGGTTGCAGAAGAGAATAGCTTTCGTCTTGGGTGTGATTTTAGCTTCTATAGATTTTCTGTCTGGGAGGCGGAAGCCATCCTCAGCGCACGTCTCGATGGGCACAATCCGAATCCCTGTGATCTGGGCGTAGGAGTTATAGTTTGTGTAGTACGGTTCAGGAACGAGGATCTCATCGCCCACGTCGGTGACAGCGAGCATGGCGAACGTGATCGCTTCGCTGCCGCCGGTAGTGACGATGATCTGATCTCGACTCAGCGGGATCTCGAAGGTCTGATAGTATTCAGCAAGCGCGTCGAGCGTCTCGTCGAGCCCTTGGGAGGGGCTGTACGCAAGAACGCCCTGAGCAGCTTGGCGGATGCCATCAAAATACTCTTTGGGTGTAGGGATGTCGGGTTGTCCAATATTTAAGTGATAGACTTTCTTTCCGGCGCGTTTGGCTTGGTCAGCGAGGGGTTTGAGTTTGCGGATGGGCGAGGCTTGCACAGTTCGGGCTCGCCAACTGATGGACGGCATAGGTCCTCCTTTTGTGAGTAAGCTAAGCTTGGATCGGCCCGCCCCAGATACGACGCCCGCAGGGATCGTCTTACCGTTGCTCCCTTCCGGGCCTGGCGGGGTTCGACGGCCTGCGCCGCCGCTCCGCAGCGGGCCGACCCAGGCCAGACTTCGTCTGGACTGTTCGTCTTGCCCAGCCGGAGGCTGGGCAAGGTGCACGTCAAGCGAAGCTTGCGGAGAGGGTGGGATTCGAACCCACGACCGACTTGCGCCGGTACGTGCTCTCCAGGCACGCCCCTTAGTCCACTCGGACACCTCTCCGAACTTCGACGACTAAAGTCTATCGCAAGATCTGCTCCCTGTCAATGGATTTGTTATTTGACAGATACTTCGAGCTTGTTCTACACTCCTCGTATAAACATCAAGGAGGCAAACTTTATGTGGAGAGAGTTCAAAGAGTTTGCGATGCGCGGCAACGTCTTAGACATGGCCATCGGGATCATCATCGGTGCGGCCTTCGGCAAGATCGTTAGTTCTTTTGTCAACGATATTCTCATGCCCCCCATCGGCTTGCTCCTAGGAGGGGTGGACTTCTCGGATTTGTTTATTAATCTCTCGGGGAAGCCTTACGCGTCGTTGGCTGAGGCCAAGGCCGCCGGCGCAGCGACGATCAACTACGGCGTCTTTCTCAATACCGTGCTCGACTTTGTGATCGTCGCCTTCGCGGTCTTCTTGCTCGTTCGCCAGGTCAATCGGCTCAGGCGTCAGCCTGAGCCGGCGCCCGCAGCCCCAACGACGAAAGAGTGCCCGTATTGTCTTTCGGTCATCTCACTGCGGGCGACGCGCTGCCCCTATTGCACCTCCGACCTGCAAGCGTGATGGGAGAACGGGTATAATGGCGGACGATGAAGATCATCTGGCATCCCAAGAGCACGGAGTACGGGGCCCCAGGACACCCTGAAAGTCCCGAACGACTCAAGCACGCTTATGAGTTCTTGAACGCCCAGGGCTATGAATTTGTGTTAGCTGAGCCTGCCAGCGAAGACGATCTGTTGCGTGTGCATTCCGAGCGACACCTCGAAGACGTGAAGAAGCTGCGCTTTTATGATCCCGATTCCCCAAGATACCCCAATATCTTCGAGTACGCGGCGCTCTCGGCAGGCGCGGCGATCCAAGCCATGAGGGTGAACGGCTTTGCGCTCATGCGCCCGCCGGGGCATCATGCGGCACGTGAGCGCGTCGCTGGGTTCTGCTACTTCAACAACATTGCGATCGCGGTGCGGGCGTCGGGCAAGAAGACCCTTATCGTCGACATAGACGGCCATCACGGCGACGGCACGCAAGCGATCTTTCTCGGCGATCCTCAAGTGATTTATCTCTCGCTGCACAGCTTCCCCAACTATCCGGGGACGGGGTTGAGATCAGAACAGAATTGTTATAACTACCCGTTGCCCTTCGATTGTGGGGACGAAGTCTATCTCCAGACGCTCAACGATGCGCTCAAGGAGATAGATCTGAACGGGGTAGAACAGATTGCTATCTCTGCTGGATTTGACACGTACTATAAAGACCCGTTGGCGTCGCTAGGGCTGACGACGGAGGGGTATTTCAGAATTGGGGAGCGTTTGAAGAAGCTTGGGCTTCCGGCGTTTGGAGTGCTTGAGGGTGGCTACTGCGTCGAAGATTTGGGCAAGAACATCCACGCGCTGCTGAGGGGGCTTGGCTCTTAAAGCTTCAGCGTTCTATACTCATGCTGGCACGGTGGCCCACTGGCGATAGCAAGACTCTTCTCTGTGAGGTCCATCACGACTGAGACGACGCTCTGATAGCGCTCTTCAGGAGGGAAATTTTCGTCGGGATGACGACAGATCGAGTAGGGGTAGTCATCGTGGTCGCGCAAGATCTCTGAAGCTTTTTCCACACTGAGCTTGGAGCTTGCACGAAGGAGATGTTGGGCGCGGGCCAGACGATGTTCGGTGCTAGGGCGCTTAGAAGTGTGAATATTTCGGATCAGCCCCGCAGAGCGCAAATCTATAAAGTGATTGGTGTGCGCCAGCCAGCCGTCGCGCGGGCGCAGTTTGCTCACCCCAGTAGGAGCGGTTTCGAGATCGAGAGCCCTATCGGGCGCTTGAGCGATGAGAAAATTCGCGGAGACGCTGCGCTCGCCTTCGGTGACGACTCGAAGGGCTTGCTCAAAATCTGTGCAGCGCAAGATCTCCCAGCATCGTACATGGAAGGGCTTGGCGAGCAGTGCCCAATTGTCTTTCTCTGAGTTCAGCCCGTTGATAGCGAGCCCCAAGCCCGCGGCGTTGAGCCCGATCTTGCCCCCAACGATCCCCGCTTCGGTGAAGCACAGAATTTCAGGCACTCCCGGCTCTCGAATCTTTAAAACTAAACCCCGAACCTCAGGGATCCAGTCCCAGTTCTCGCCGACTATTAAATGGCCGTTGGCGGTCTTGCTAGGCAGCAGTGCAAAGCTCGTGCAGCCGTCGGACTGCCCCAGGGCCTTGCGAGTCTCCTCGCTGTAGATCAGCTCGTAGCGTGCGTTGAGCGCCGCGATATGTAAGAGATCTATATTAGAGCCTTCGGCGACGCCGCGCATGGCTTCAGCATATTGTGGTGCAAGCTTCTCGATCACGCGCAGGTAGAGCCCGGCACGACGCAAGACCTCGGCTTTGGGGAGCTTGGTCTCGCGCTCGAAGCGATAAAAATAGATCTTTAAGTTCTGGGCGATCAGCTCGCGAGCAAAGTGACCGTGCGCTAGCCCCTGTTCGTAGGGCGAGCCTTCTAGCTCCAGCACCGGCGGCGCCGTCTCCTTGAGCCTCATGAGAACTCCTTGGCGAACGTCACCCACGCCGGCTGGCGCACAAAGCCTAGCTTCTCATTGATCGCGAGCATCCCCACGTTATTGCTCTCGTTCCAAGTTTTGATGATTTCGTAGCCGTGACGCTGCGCGTACTCGATCGTCTTGAGCTTGAGTGCCATCGCCACGCCCTTTCCGCGATACTCGCGGCGTACTCCCGTCAGCCCTTGATATAAGTCTTTGGGCTCGTCTTTGCTTTTGCGTAAATTGCTCAGCCCGATGTAGTTTTCGCCGTCCTTAGCGATGAAGTACCCTGCAGCGATGGCGTCGGGATGCTCGATACTGTAGCGCAAGAAATGCTCAAAATCAACGGGCGTATGCTGATCGGGGTGTGGGACGTCCTCCATGATGAGCTCATAAAGTTCGTGGAGTTTCTTGAGGCAGTTAGGATCGCGCTTGAGTTCGTCAGCAAGCGTGGTGATTGTGAGGCCGTAAGCTAAGAATCTTTCGAGATAGTGCGCAAACTTTTTGAAGTCGAACATCGCCACAGGCAGTCGTGACTCCCAGGTGCGCATCGTCTCGACGAAGCCGTTCTTCTGCAAGAATGCTATACTGCGGGGGTAATCTTCGCGGGCGCTGGTGAGGGTGCGCACGGCGTTGAGTGCGCGCAAGTCATCTATAATCTTGTCATAGAGTGCTCGGCCAATGCCCTGCTTTTGGAACTGGGGGTGCACGCCGACCCAGATCCAAAACTTTTGGGGATGGAACATATTGGGCATGTGGCTATATTCAGCATAGCCCACGACGCGCCCGCCGACTTCGGCGACGTAGCGCTTGAAGAGATATTTTGTTCTATCGAAGTGCTCGTCGTCGTAGCGGATCTCTTCGGGGCTGTAGCGATAATCGGGATAGATCGCATTGCCGATCTCAGCGATGGCGGCGTAATCATCAGGCTGAAATTCGCGTACATGCATGGTGCTTAGCTCATGATAGGCAGTGACCGCACGCGGATTTGATCCTCGCGCACGGAGACGATAGCGCCCCGGACTAAGTCGCTCCGGGCTTGTTGCAAGACTCGCTCGAGATAGTAATTCACAGAAGCCGGCCGCATATCAGCCAAACGGAGGACGATAACACTTGGGGATGTTGCCTTACTCAACGCTAACAGTTGGGAGAAATCCAAATCATGGGTGAGCACGATCCGCCCCTCGTTACGGGCTTTTTCGAGAATCTCTGCATCAGAGAGCCTATCTAACCCCTGTTCATGCAGATGCACAGCGTCATAGCCTCGACTCTGCAGCCAGTTCACCGTGTCAGGCGAAATACCCATGTCAGCCAAAAACTTCACGACTTTTCCCCACTAATCTCAAAAACACGATCCTCAGCGAGCCAAGCGGCATACTTCAACGATTGATCAATATCTTCCGGTTCCAGATAGGGGTAAGCCTTCAGAATTTCTTCGCGTGTCATCCCGTTAGCAATGAGATTCAGAATGAGCGAGACTGTGATGCGCATCCCGCGGATACACGCCTTGCCTCCCATGATCTGGGGATCAAATGTGATTCGGTCAAGCCCGGGAATCTTCATTGACATTCTTCCTCCCTGCGCTCTAGCTCTCTAGTATAGCAAGATCACGAGAGGGCAAGCAAACAACGAGTTGGTTGGGTTGGGAGGTACTGTGGTACGCCCGGGAGGACTTGAACCTCCGACCTCTGGCTCCGCAGGCCAGCGCTCTGATCCCCTGAGCTACGGGCGCACGCTGCGCGTGGGCTTCGCCTTCGCCAGCCGGAGGCTGGCGAAGATGAACGTCAAGCGAAGCTTGCCTAGACAAAGTCTAGCTATGGTATTGTAGCAACACACGCCCGTATCGTCAACACCCTCACCTCTCCCTGATCCTCTCCGTTGAGGTAAGGAGACAGTTCTCGCAGATCACTTCACGAGGAGCTTCTGCACTCGTGATCTTAGCACTGTGTTGTCAGGGGCGCGCACCGTGACGAGATAGAGATAGACCCCACGAGCGACGCGCTGGCCCTGCTGGTTCTGGAGCCTCCATAACACGCTCTCTGAGGCCCACGGGCTGCGATAGACCAAGCGCCCTTGCAGATCGAAGATCTCCACGCGCAGCTCCTGGACTAAGAACGCATGCTGCGGCCGGAACTCGATCCCCTCGCGGTGCGGCACGGCTTGGACCTCGCGCGCCAGCATGAGCGGCTCAAAGGAGAGCTCATCGAAGACATTGCCAAACGCGATGTCGCGAATCTCGCCATCGCCCAAGACGATGGACCAGCCGGGGAATTCTGAGTTGGGGCAGGTCGGCCCGGTGCGCGGGAACGTCTGATACGAGATGACATCTGGGCGCACCTCGCAGACTGTATATGTCCCCGGCGGCAGGTTCACGAAGACAAACCGCCCTTGGGCGTCGGTGACGGCCGAGAGATTCACAGGATTGCCCCAGACGTCCGTGCCCGTCACGGTGATAGTGATGCCGCGCAGGAACGGCTCATAGCTGGCTTTGTGGCCGTCCCCGTCGAGATCGAGCCACTTGAAGCCGCGAATGATCCCCTGCCCGCTGAGCACTTGAGTCGGCTCGTCGTCTTGGTCGTTATCGGGCGTTGGGTCCGTTGCGTCAGATGTCACGGTGGCGACGTTCACAATAGTCCCGATGTTGTTCACCGTCGGTTGGATGGTGATCGTGACTGTAGCTTGCGCGCCTACGGCAAGAGTGCCCAAAGAGCACGTCACGACCCCTGAATTGTGGGTGCACGTCCCTTGGCTTGGGATCGCAGAGACGAAGATGACTCCCGCAGGCAGCGTGTCGGTGAGCACGACGTTCGTCGCTGGCGATGGGCCGTTGTTGGTGACAACGAGCGTATAGCTGAGATCTTGGCCGACTACGACGGGGTCGGTCTGATCTGTCTTCACCACGCTGAGATCAGCGACTCCCTGGACCTCTGTCTCTTCCGTAGCTTGGTTGTTCGTTGTGTCGGGATCGTCTTCGGCAGCCGTGACTTCTGCTGTATTGGTGATGACCCCTGGAGCATTAGGCCGGACGGTGATCGTAACGTTCACAAAGTCGCTAACATTGAGGGTGCCCAGGGCGCAGATGACAGTATTCGGCGCGAAGAAACTGCAGCCGGGGCTCGCGGAGATGAATGTGACCCCCGTGGGGAGAGTATCCGTAAGCGTGACTGCCGTTGCGTCGTTGGGGCCAGCGTTGGTCACCGTGATCGTGTAGGTGAGATCGCTCCCTGCCATCACGGGATCGGGATTGTCGGACTTGATGACGATGAGATCAGCCAAGCCCTGGATTCTCGTATCCACGCACGATTCATTGTTATCAAGGTTCGGATCATTCCCATCGATCATATACGCTTGGGCACAGTTCAAGATGATCTGTCCAGCAACGCTGTCTGTTGGCCGAACGACAACAGTGATAGTCACTGTCTGGCCGGAGTCAAGAAAGCCTAAGTCACACTCGATAAAGGGAGGATCGAAGATGCACGACCCCTGCGTCGTCTCGACCGAGACAAAGTCAACCCCTGGGGGGAGCGTATCGGAGACATAGACACCACTGCTAGTAGCCTCAGGGCCGTTGTTCGTGACGACGATCGTGTACGTTAAGTCTTCTCCGACTCCCACAGGGTCGGGATTGTCGGACTTGACGACGCTCACGTCAGCGCCACTGAGAGGCTCGAACTCGAACGCTCCGCTATCGCA
>DAIPXV010000055.1:0-11195 GCA_036783095.1 Candidatus Bipolaricaulota bacterium | reverse complement strand
CACAAGCTGGTTCTCCACTGTCGGGGGCTGGGTCAACACCGGCGGCTACGGCATCGGCAGCACTGCCTTCGGGCACTTCCAAGAGCAGATAGAACAACTTACAGTGATCACGCCCCAGGGGGAGCTCATCGAGCTGCGCAAAGATGACCCACGATTTGAATACTTCGTCAGCACCGAGGGCCAGATGGGCGTCGTCTGGGCTATTACTCTGAAGGTGCGCCAAGCCCCGACGCAGACAACCCCTCTGCTCGTGCAGTGTAGCTCAGCTCAAGAAGCGTTCGCTTGTGCCCAAGCGATCTGTGTCGCTGGCTTTGCGCCCTATCACATCAAATACTTGAGCGCCGCGCGCCTGCACGAGATCAACACTTTACTGTATCATCATAAGGGCGCAGCGCTCCCCGAACGCGAGTCGCTCCTTATTGCATTCGATGACCCTCAAGAAGCTCAGGAGTGCGCGCGCTGGGCCATAGCCCAGCAGCTCGAGCTGGGCCCGCCCTATCAAGCTCATTATTTGTGGCACGAGCGGCTCTTCCCCATGCGCCCTAAAAGACTTGGCCCAGGGATGCTCGCCGCCGAAGTCGTGCTCCCCATCGAGAAAGCCCCAGAGTTTCTCGAAAGGGCTGCCCATGAGGGGAAACGCTACGGCGTCCATCTTGCCAGTGAAGCGTACGTTGTCAGAGACGGCCAGGCCTTGCTCCTGCCGACCTTCACTTTTCACACTTCGCATCGCTTGGCCGAGTTGTATACAGCGAGTCTGTCGCTGGTGCTGACGCAGCTGGGGATTGCCCTGGGCGGGCGGCCGTATGCGATTGGCATCTGGAATACGCCGTTTGCTCAAGCGAAGTTCGGTGCACGGTTTGAAGCCCTGCGCGCTTATAAGAGAAAGATAGACCATGCTGGGCTTTTGAACCCCGGAAAGTTCTTCGAGCTGCCCGCGCACTGGAGCGCGGTGCTGTTGCGCAAGCCCGTGCTGACACTGGGCTTAAGAGGGGCGCGACTCTTGGCGCCGCTGATGCGAAAGATCTTTCAGCCGTCCCCGAGGCTCCAGCCCGCTCGCGAGCGCGGCCGTCCCCCAGCAGCGATCTCGCCCCTGCTCGATCTTCTCGAATATAACGCGACGCTCTGCTCGCGCTGCGGCAGCTGCGTCCCCGTCTGCCCCGCGTATATCTATACGCAAGACGAGCGCACCACCGCGCGGGGGAAGCTCCAGCTTGGGCTGGCGCTGCTACGGGGCGAGCGGCTCGACAGCGACGGCGCTCAGGCGCTCTTTTACTGTATGCACTGCCGCGCCTGCACCGACGTCTGTCAGAGTTCTTTGGATTTAGTTCCCGTCTGGGATGAGCTCGAACGCAGGGTCGCGCAGCTTTATGGGAAGGACACAAAGAGAGTCGAAGAGTTCACCCGAGGGGTGGAGCAGATCGCTGTGCAACCCGGCACTGAATACGTGCCGCCCATTCTGAAAGTCACGGGAGTGATCGCCGGTGGTCAGCGTCAGCGCCACACGGACTGAGAGTCGCTATTCCATAAAGAGCACGAAGTGCCCGTCGCGGGTCAAGCCCTTGATACGCCCGCGCATCGTGCGCTCGGAGGCGTGCATCAACTGCGGGATATGCGTCACAGCCTGCATCTACGGGGTGCACTATCGCGCCGAAGATTTTCGAATGATTATCGGGGAGCAGCCGCAAGATCACAGTCTCTGTCGGAGCTGCTTGCGCTGCGTGCGCGAGTGCCCCGCAGGGGCGCTCTCCGCCCCGATCCATCCAGAATGGAAGCGCACGGGCGATGCGTACTGGACACCGGAGATCATTCAGAGTCTCCTCTATCAAGCGGAGACCGGTAAGGTCCCCGTCTCCGGCCAGGGGTATCGTGGGCCGTTCGCGGGCAAAGATTTTGACTCCCTGTGGACGGACATGTCCGAGATCGTCCGGCCCACGCGGGATGGCATCCACGGCAGAGAATACATCAGCACCGCGATCTTCCTCGGTCGCAAACCAGGCTTCGCCTGGACCGTTCATCGTGCCGCCTGCGGCGGCACGATGAAGAGTCCAGATGGCTTTGTAGGAATCTCCGGTGTGCCGGCGGATGAATCCGCCGGCTCAGGAGATGGAAGCGTGCTGAAGCACGCTTCTGTAGCCCGCTTTAGCGGGCTTCCACCTGCTGAGCCGGATGCTTCAGCAGCCGGCTCTCAAGGGTGTCTACAGAGCCGTCCAGACGAAGTCTGGCCGATCATCGAGATACCCGTCCCCATACTCTTCGATGCGCTCCCCGCTCGGTGGAGCAACCCCGACGTTGCAGAGTCTCTGCAACGCGCGGCAGCTGAATTGGGCACCTTCGCGCTGATGCGCGCTGCGGAGATTTCCTCGTCCCTCCCCACGGGAGTCGCACCGCTTTTGCATCCCTCAGAAATTCAAAAATACTCTGAGATCATCGCCCAATCACAGTTTCTCGAGCTCGACTACGACGACACTCTTCTCTCAATAGAGAATGCTCTTGAGCAGATTCGCAAGCTCAACCCTAGGGCCGTCATCGCGGTGCGCTGCGAGTGCGACGACGCGCTCGCAGAAGGGCTGGCGCGCCTGGGCGTGGGGGTCATCCATCTGGTGGCCGACTCGCACGGGCGCACCAAGAAGCTGGGGCACATCAAAGACGCGCTCAGAAGAATCCATCTCAGGCTGCTCGAGGCCAAGCTGCGCGATGCCGTCACACTCATCGTTTCCGGGGGTATCGCCGCGGCAGAACACGTCCCGAAAGCTATTATTTGTGGGGCCGATGGGGTCGCACTTGATCTCGCGTTGCTTGTGGCTTTGGAGTGCTGGCGCGGGGAGGACCTCTCCCCCAGCCCCTCCCCGGCACGGGGAGGGGAGTTCCCCTTCCCTGTAGGGAAGGGGTTAGGGGATGGGTTCGATCCGGCCTGGGGTGCGCAAAGAATCGTCAATCTCATAGGGGCGTGGCGCGATCAGTTGCTCGAAGTCCTGGGCGCGATGGGCATGCGCGAGGTGCGCCGCCTGCGCGGCGAGGTCGGACGCGCTATCTTCCACGAAGACCTCGAACGGGAGTTCAAAGAATATCTGAACTCAGGACCGATCTGCCTGGCGCGCCCCGAAGAGATCGCGATCGCTCTTGAAAATCCTGACAAGCTCATCCCCCCGATCACGGCCCCCGCGCGCCCCCTGCCCCCAAACTTCCACCATGAGCTCTCCAAGTTCAAAGTGACGATCAGCGATGCGTGTATCGCGTGTGGGCTTTGTGTCGCACTCTGCCCCTTGGAAGTCTATAAATCCCCCGAAGGGCTCAACGCGCTCCCGACCCCCATCAGCGCTAACTGCATCGGCCCATCGTGTCACGAGCAGTACCCCGACAGATACTGCGTGGCCCACTGCCCCACGAACGCTATCGCGCTTGAAGTCGAGCCAACGTATGAACTCATGGGCGATCCGCGCTGGACGGCCGATCTCTTACTAGCGACGTATAAGATGGCCGAGACGGGCCGCACTCCAGAGCACCTCGAGTATCGCATTGGGGCGTCGGGTGGAGGCTTTGACAGAATAAAATTTCAATTCGAGCGCACACCAAAGCGCAGACGCAAGGGCGCAGAGCCCGTTAGCACGGCGATCCCGCTCAACCGTCGTCCGTGGGGGCCTAAGATATGGATTCCCGTGCCGTGGTACGGCGGCGGCATGTCTTACGGATCGGTGAGCTTGCAGACGATGCTCTCGCGCGCACGAGCTGCTCAAGCGTTCGGGACGTTCGTCTCGACGGGTGAGGGCGGCTACCCCGAAGCCCTCTACCCCTACGACAAGCACATCATCACGCAGATCGCCACCGGGCTTTTCGGCGTGCGCGAAGACACCATCCAAAGAGTGCGCATCGTCGAATTCAAGTACGCGCAGGGGGCCAAGCCCGGCCTGGGGGGACACTTACTAGCCGACAAAGTGACCGCTGATGTCGCCAAGATGCGCGGCGCGGTGCAGTTCAGCTCGCTCTTTTCGCCGTTCCCGTTCCACAGCGTTTATTCCGTAGAAGACCACAAGAAGCACGTGGACTGGGTGCGTGCGACCAACCCGCGCGCGCTCGTCTCCGTCAAGGTCTCGACCCCAAACGACGTGGACATGGTCGCGGTGGGCAGCTACTACGCCGGCGCGAACATCATTCACTTAGATGGGGGGTATGGCGGGACGGGCGCGGCTCCCGATATCGCCAAGAAGAACATCGCCATGCCCATCGAGTACGCGATCCCGAAAGTGCACAAGTTCTTGGTGCAAGAGGGGATTCGCGACGAGTTGGTGCTGATGGCCAGCGGGGGAATTCGCACTGCGTATGACATCGCGAAAGCGATCGCCCTTGGGGCAGACGGGTGTATCATTGGGACAGCGGAGTTGGTAGCTCTTGAATGCAATCGCTGTGGCAACTGCGAGCGTGGGCGTGGATGCCCCTTTGGGATCGCGACGACCGACCCGGAGCTGGCGCAGCTCATTGCGCCCGACTGGGGAGCGCAACGAATTATCAATCTCTTTCACGCGTGGCGAGCTCAACTCATCGAGATTTTGCAGGAGCTAGAAATGCAGAGTATCTTAGAGCTACGCGGACGTGTGGATTGCTTGGAGTATATAGATGAGCTCATAGAGGCTAAGCCCGACTAAGCGAGCATCTATGGAAGAGTATATTCAAGTGTGCACAGCTGTAGCGAACAAGGCCGAGGGCGAGCGCATCGCCCACGAGCTCTTGGCGCGCCGCCTGGCCGCGTGCGTCCAGATCTTAGGGCCATTCACAAGCTCGTACTGGTGGCACGGAGAGATCGCTCACTCCGAAGAATGGCTCTGCATCGCGAAGACTGAGCGACGGCTCTTTGACAGCGTAGCTGAAACTATCAAAAGTGTGCACTCGTACGCCGTGCCGGAGATCATAGCGATCCCCATCGTCGCGGGGAGCGAGGGCTATCTCCGGTGGCTGCGCGAGCAGCTTCAGGGGTGATGGCTTGATGAATAAGCTCGCGGAAAAGCTGATCGCCTCGCGAGGGTCACTCATGGGCGAGATTCCTCCGCACAAGCTGGAGGCCGAAGGCGGCTGCGGCGTCTTGGGGATGATCGCTTCCATCCCCATCGCCGGCAAACACGTCTATCGCAGCTCGATTCAGATGCATAATCGAGGGAACGGCAAGGGCGGCGGCCTGGCCGCCGTCGGCCTCGTCCCCGACCAGATGGGCGTTTCTAAAGAGAAACTTCAAGACGATTATCTCATGCAGATTGCCTATCTTGACCCCTCAGCTCGCAAGGAGGTCGAATCTGCCTTCTTGCTCCCGTACTTTGAGATCCATCACGGCTCCCAAGTGCCTACGGTGAGAGACTATCGCGATATTCCTGGGCTGGAGATCCAGCCCCCTATCGTGTGGCGCTACTTCGCCCGCGTTAAAGAATCCGTATTAGCCGAGTTCATTCACACCAATGGGCTGAAGGGCGTAGATCCCCGCCGCGCCGAGGACGAGTTCGTCTATCAGAACTCGTACAAACTCAATAAGACGTTCTACGCTTCGCTGGGCGAGAAGCGCGCCTTCGTGCTCTGTCACGGGAGAAATCTCTTAGTGTTCAAGATCGTCGGCTACGCCGAGCAAGCCCTGCAGTACTATCAGCTAGAAAACTTGAGAGCGCACGTCTGGATCGCCCATCAGCGCTATCCCACAAAGGGGCGCGTCTGGCACCCCGGCGGGGCACACCCCTTCATCGGGCTGCACGAGGCGCTCGTGCACAACGGGGATTTCGCCAACTACCACGGCGTCTGCGAGTATCTCAAGCAGCGCAATATCTTTCCGCTCTTTCTCACCGATACCGAGGTCTCGGTGCTGCTCTTCGATCTGTGGAGCCGCGTCTACGGGTATTCGCTGGAAGAAGTGATCGAAGCCCTGGCGCCCACCACCGAGCGCGATTTTCTCATGCTCCCTCCTGAAAAGCAGAGACACTACAAAGCGATCCAAGTCGCGCATCTGCACGGCTCGCCCGACGGCCCGTGGTTCTTCATCATCGCGCGCAACGAACCCTATGAGAAGCAATTCCAGCTCATCGGCATCACCGACACGAGCATGTTGCGTCCCCAGGTCTTCGCCCTTTTGGAAGGCCCAATTCAGATTGGGCTGATCGCCTCTGAAAAGCAAGCGATTGATGCAGCTCTGCAAAGTCTGCACCAAGAAGACCCGCGCATCTGCCCCGTCGCCGATAGATATTGGAACGCGCGCGGCGGCAGCCACACCGACGGCGGCGCGTTCGTCTTCTCGATAGATTACAGTCAACCCGTCTTGAAGCTCGTCTGCACTGATAAATTCGGAAGGGCAGTACAAGTCTCTTCGGAGACTTCGCAGATCTCTCCCCTGGCCCCTCCCCTGAAGAGGGAGGGGAGCCCCTGCCCTGTAGGGAGGGGGTTGGGGGTAGGTCGGGGAGGGGTCAAAGTCGTCCTCCCCACAAACCCCGTCGCTACTGTGCTCGCTCCCACGCGGTCGGCCTACGAATCTTTTATGGAGCTGACGCGCGAGATCGCTCAATGGGATTATGAGCTCTTCACAGCGTTCCTAGAAGAATCTCTGCGAGAATCGTCTCAGAGCGACGCGCACCGTCGGCACGTCTTAGAGCTTCTGACGCTCTTGCTCGATCGTCGGTATTCCACGGAGAAGATTGAGCATAAATGGCGGCGCGCCCTGCTCGAAGGGGCTCTCCATACGCTCTTAGATGCTGTCCCCCTGATGGGCGAGACTTCGGGCTCTTTTGTGCGCATGACGTATGCTGAGCGGGCGCAGCTGTGCCCGCCGGCACAACAAGAGCAGACCCTCGTTGTTGACGCTACAGGCTTCCCCTCTGAGGGCGACGATGCCCTCTCGCTCTTCTTGGTGAGGGCCTATCAGTGTGGCTGGAGGAGCTTCATCGTCTATCGCTGCTGCGGCCAGCGCTTCATCGGCTGCGGACTAGGAGCACGGTCGCACGGCGTGCGCATGGACGTCTATGGCAGCCCAGGAGATTACTTAGCGAGTGGGCTCGATGGCGCGGAGATCTTCGTGCACAACAACGGGCAAGACCAGCTTGGGCAGATCTTTCACGACGGGAAATTAGTCGTCTACGGGGACGTAGGGCAGACGTTCTTCTACGGGGCCAAGGGTGGGCAAGCGTATATTCTGGGCAACGCGGCGGGACGCCCACTCATCAACGCTGTGAGCTGTCCGCGTGTGATCATCAACGGGACGGCATTAGATTACTTAGCGGAGTCGTTCATGGCGGGAGACCCGCTCAATGGGGGCGGGTTTGTCATCCTCAACGGGATTGCTCTTGACGAAGATGGGAAGCTGTGCGAGCTGGAGACGCCCTATCCGGGGAGCAATCTCCTCTCATTAGCGTCGGGCGGGGCAATTTACGTGCGCGATCCCCATTGCAAGCTCGATGAAGACCAGCTCAACGGTGGCTGCTACGACAAACTCAGCGACGCCGACTGGGCGTTGATCTTGCCATATTTGCACGAGAACGAGAAGCTCTTTGGGATCCGCGTCGCAGAGCTGTTGATGGTGCGCGGTGAAGAGCGCGCGCCAGAGCACGTCTATCGCAAAGTTATACCAATAAAGACAAGCGTGTTACACTAGCGTTCAAGCTATGCTCAAACGCTGGCTCCAGCGACGTGTCTTCAGCCCGCTCATTGATCTCTCGTATGTGCTGATGGGCTTGCTCTTCGCTAGGGGCTTCCCCCGATGGTATGAGCGTTTTAACACTTGGCATTACCGTCGTCAAGCCCGGTGCTATGACCAAGGCGTTATAGAGCTAGAAGGGGCACGCTACGCCCAGGCACTCGAAGCGGGGCTCAAAGCTCTGTCGGTGCAGCCCACAAGAATTCTCGACGTCAACACCGGGACGGGCTTCGTCGCCCAAAGAGTGCAAGAGCTCTTTCCCGATGCTCAGATCGTCGCGACGGATCTCTCAGAAGCGATGCTGGCTCAGGCTCGTACCAAGTATTCCCACATCGAATTTTTTCAGGCCGATACAGCCAGGCTGCCCTTTGGGAACGAGAGCTTTGATCTGGTGACGCTGCACAATGGGCCGCCGCACTTTGGGGAGATGGCGCGCGTCCTGCGGTCGGGAGGACAGATGCTGATCGCGTTCACCTCGGGGGCGCGTGTGCCTCAAATGGTGCTGCGGCGCTGGCTCACGAGGGCCCAACGCTTCGGGAGGGTCGAGCTTGGCAGGGCTGGCGATGGCTTGTGGGTGATCGTCACGAAATCTTAAGTTTCGAACCATCCGCGACGCTTGAACCACCAGAACATCGCTCCCCCAAGCAGCGCCATAACCCCCAGGACGATCGGGTACCCCCAAGGGTGGCGCAGCTCAGGCATAAACTCAAAGTTCATTCCGTAGATGCTCGCGATAAACGTCAACGGCAGGAAGATCGTCGCGATGACCGTCAGAGTCTTCATAATTTCGTTGAGCTTGTTGGAGACGAGCGCTTGATGGATAGCCATATCCGTGGAGACGATCTCGCGATAGGTGAAGATGAGATCGTTAATTCGTGCCAAGTTGTCGGAGACATCGCGGAAATAGGCGCGCAGGCTCTCCTTGATGAACGGGGATTCTTCAAAGGCGAGGCGGCGGATGAGCTCCAGTTGTGGCCCAAGCACCCGCTGCAGATAGACGATATTCTTGCGGAGTTTGGCGGCTTGGTGCAGCGCGGCTTTATCGGGATTACTGAAGATAGCTTCTTCTAGCTCGTTGATCTCTTCGTCGAGCCAGCTGAGGATTTGGAGGTTATCGTCAACGAGCAAATCAATAATAGTATGGGTGAGGTAATCTGGGCCGCGGCCGATGGTGCGCGTGGCCGACCGCCCGTTGAGCCGCGCGATGGCCATCTCAATGCACTCCATGCGCTCGGTGTGCACGGTGATGAGGAAATTCCTCCCCAAGAAGAGATCGAGCTCCAAGGCGCTCATGTTCTTCTCGATGCGGTCGACGTCAGCGTCGCGCAGCACGATGAGGAGGCCGTTGTCGTAGGTATCAATCTTGGGGCGGTATTGCGGGGTGATGAGGTCCTCGATCGCGAGAGGGTGGAGATTGAAGAGTTTGCCGATCTTTTGGATCTCCACCGGGTCAGGACTGGGAAAGTCGAGCCAAAGCGTGACGTGTGGCTCCTCGATCTTGGCTACAAGGTCGGTCAGAGGGACATCGGTAATGAGCCCTTGCCCTTCTTCATAGAGGAACGTGCGCACGGATCTCACCTGCCCCCTCACGGGGGTGCTTGTTGTGATGCTGTTTAAGATTAATATAATATGCTCATTTTGTCAAAGGATGAGCCTGTTCCCGACGACCTCGTCTTATTTCGGTTCTTTTAGAGCGACCTTTCTTCTTTGCCCCTCGAGGAAGGGGAGCCAATAGCGGGGCTTTTAGGTGGTGCTCGGATGGGAGAATATGTCCGTTAAGAAAACTTAACGGACTTTGTGGGATGGGGAATCTGAGGGAGAAATCCTCTTCTCAAGAGCGTTTTCTGGCAAGCCCTCTCTAAAACGGGCGCTACTGCCCTGACGCCCCCAAGCCCTTAAAAATTTCTTAAGATAGCTGCATAGATGCCAACAGGGGCCCGTTTATACAATCTTTGCTGAAACCAGCGATGGATACGAGCTCTTGCGCATCGAGGGTGATTGGCGCTACCGTCTCAGTTCACTCGCTAGGGGAATGGATGTCTATGAGCTGTGTAATCGGCGTCACTGTCTTATCTGGGGGGAATGCGTACAATCAAGCCAACGCTAAAGGGGGGATAGTCGAATGCGGAATCGCACATGGTTCAGCAGGATTCTGACATTCCTGCTCGTGGCGATGCTCTTGGCCGTCGGGACCACGCCGTTGGCTTCGGCCCAGGACGACAAGAGCGTCAAGGATAAGGTGGCCCAGCTCGAGAAACAGCTCAAAGAGCTGGAAGCCGTGGTCAAGTCGCTCTCCATCGAGCTGCAGAAGCTCACCCAAGCCGGAACCGGCGAGATCGAGAACATCCGGCCACGGCTCTTTGCCGTGGAACAGCTGGCCAAGGATCTGTCGTTCGATCTCAAGAAACTCAATGGGCGGATCAGCAATCTCGAAGGGCAAGTCGAGCAGCTTGCCGAGCTGCCCCAGCAAGTGTCAGATCTCAAGTACAGCGTGGGGGAGCTCGCCAGCCGCATGAAGGCCAATGAGCTGGCCATCGGGCAGCTGCGCGATCAGCTCGAAAAGCTCGCGGGCATGCAGGCCCTCGTCATTAACCTCCAAGGGACTGTGGGGACGCTGAGCAATCGCGTCGAGGTTGTCGAGAAGGGCTTAGCGGCGCTCACGGATCAAGTGGGCAAACTCCAAGCCCTCACCCCCCTGGTGAAGGGGTTGCAGGATACGACGGCGAATTTGAGCGTCCGTGTGGGGCGCATCGAAGAGACGCTCGTCAAGCACACCCAGCAGTTGGAGCAGCTGTCAGGCTTGCCCGGCGTTGTGGTGAACGTTCAGAGTTCTGTTGGGGAGCTGGCTAGCCGCACTAGCAGCCTCGAAGGGAATTTTGCTCGCTTGAGCGATATTATTGCTAGGCTCCAAGATATGGTGAGCAAGCTCTCAGGGCGGCTCGATTCTGCCGAAGCCCGCGACGACGATATGGCTCGGAAGTTCAGCCAGCTTGCCGATGGCTTCAGCAAGCTCTTGATCGATATAGAGTCTCTCAAGATCAAGATCAATGAGCTGCAGGATCGCATTGCCAAGCTTGGGGCGCCGCAGCCGGTGGAAATCCCCGATGTCAAGGCGCTCGTCCAGCAAGCGGTGGCCGAGAAGACCAAGGAGTTGCAAGCGCAGCTGGCCCAAGCAAAGAAGGAAGCCCAAGAAGCTAAAGCCGCCGTCGAGGGCGCCAACAGCTTAGCGTTGATCGCGCTGGTGGCGGGCTTGGCGGGAGTCTTGATCGGGTTCTTGTTCTAGAGACTATAGGCTAGGATCACCCCTTTGGCGGCAAGCGAGAGTGAAGAGCTCTCGGGGGATCTTGGCAAGGCCGGGTCGAGCGGGAGCGCCATGCTCCCCTCGACTCTTTTTCAGTCTCCGCAGCCCTCTTCGTACCCGCAGCGGCAGATCTTGTGGCACCCGACAATTACATAGAAGGGCTTCCCACAGATCGGACAGAGAGTCGGATCCGGTGGAGGCAGAACTTGAGCAAGCTGCCGCGCCGGTTGCTTCCGAGGG
>DAIPXV010000054.1:0-11214 GCA_036783095.1 Candidatus Bipolaricaulota bacterium | reverse complement strand
GGCTTTCTGACGTTGCTCAAGCGAGAGGTCGTGCGTTTCTTGAAAGACGCGCTCGACACGATCGTGCCTCCGACGGTCGGTGTCCTTCTGTTTATGCTGATCTTTGGGCTGGCGCTGGGGAGCCGCTTGGGAGCAGTAGACGGTGTTCCCTATATTCAGTTTGTCATACCGGGGCTTATACTGATCTCGGTCATTCGTAATTCTTTTCTGAACCCGGCGTACAGCCTCTTTCAGTCGCGCTGGGAGGGGAATATCGCCGACTTCTTGGTGAGTCCGCTGTCGCTCACCCAGATCGCTGTGGCCATTATTCTTGGGGGTGTCGTAAGAGGGCTGATCGTGGGAGCGCTGGTGCTCTTCGCGGCGCTTCTCTTGACCGACTTGCCCTTCGCGCATCCAGCCCTGTTCACTATGTACGTGCTGGCCGTCTCGCTCAGCTTTGCCAGCGTGGGCGCTCTTGTTGGGCTGTGGACGAAGGGCTGGGAGGGCGTGAACACTATCAATACGTTCGTGCTCGACCCATTAGTTATGCTTGGGGGAGTCTTCTACTCGCTAGAAATGGTGCGCGGTGTTCCCATCATTGAGCTGCTGACGGCGCTCAACCCGTTTACGTACATAACAGAAGGCTTTCGTGCGGCTATACTGGGCGGGGCTGAAGCGCACGTGCTGATCGGGCTTCTGCTAACCCTGGCGCTGGGAGCGATCTGCGTGGGCGTGGTGATGCTGCTCTTTCGCGTAGGGTATCATCTCAAGGCGTGAGCCCCAGTCCCATCGCGCTGAGCACTTCGTTCAGCTCGGCTCGAACGCTGATCGGCTTGGTCGCTGCTGTTGCCAACGCCGTGTCTGGGTCTTTGAGCCCCTGCCCCGTCAGCGTGCACACGACCAGGCTATCAGACTCAAAATATTTTCGCTGAGCGAGCATGAGCACTCCCGCGACCGAGGCTGCCGACGCCGGCTCGCAAAAGACTCCCTCAAGCTGCGCTAATAATTGATAAGCTTCAAGGATCTGTGCGTCGCTCACGGTCGCGATCAGCCCCCCGGATTCGTCACGAGCGGTGAGCGCCCCGTGCCAGCTTGCGGGATTGCCGATCTTGATCGCTGTGGCGACCGTCTGGGGATTCTCAATGGGATGGCCCAAAACGATGGGCGCCGCACCTTCAGCTTGGAAGCCCAGCATCACCGGCGCTTGGCGGTCTTCTTGTGTGAAAAATAGCGGGGAGGGCCGTGGGGGAGATTGCTCTCGCTTGACCTCCGGATCTCGTTGGAGTATAATACCCGCCAATGTACCCTGAGGTGATCCGCTCAGGCCGTGTCGCCGCGTATCTGTAGAAGGGAGAATTTCATGGGCCAGCCGCCGCAGAGGCGGGCTGGCCCATTTTTTTTGCCTTGGGGAGGTTTGCTATGGCCATGCTAGCCCTCGAAGACGGAAGAGTCTTTCGCGGGCGCGCTTTCGGTGCTCAAGGGGTCATCTGCGGGGAGGTTGTCTTCCACACCGGCATGACCGGCTATCAAGAGATCTTGACCGATCCGTCTTACGCCGGCCAGATCGTCTGCATGACCTACCCCCATATTGGGAACTATGGGGTCAATTCCGAAGATGTGGAATCTTCTCGTCCTTGGGTCAGCGGGCTCATCGTGCGAGAGCTCTCTCAAAAATTCTCCAACTGGCGCGGCCAGAATAGCTTAGATTGTTATCTCAAAGAGCACAATATCGTTGGGCTGTACGAGATTGACACGCGCGCGCTGGTGCGACACATTCGCGAGCACGGGGCGATGCGCGGCTGCCTCTCCAGTGTTGATGTTGATCCCCATGAGTTGATCGAGCGCGCCCGTCGCGCCCCCACGGTCTCTGAAGTCAATTGGGTCAGTATCGTCGGCTGCACCCAGGCTTCGCCTGGACCGTTCGTCTTGCCGCCTGCGGCGGCAAGGTGTACAGTTCAGACGAAGTCTGGCATCGTCGTGGTAGACTTCGGCGTGAAGAGAAGTATTCTGAAGAATTTGCAGGCACGTGCGCAGAGGGTCACCATCGTCCCGCACTTCTGGAGCGCCAAAGAGATTCTTAGTCTCAACCCCGACGGCATCGTGCTCTCCAACGGCCCTGGAGACCCTGCTATTCTGAAAGATGCCATCCGCACCGCGCGCGCCTTGATAGATTCTGAGTGCTGCCCGATCTTCGGGATTTGTCTGGGCCATCAGATCCTGGGGTTGGCCTTGGGAGCGCGCGTGTATAAATTAAAATTCGGCCATCGCGGGGCTAACCAGCCCGTCAAAAATCTCTTGACAAACAGAGTCGAGATCACCTCGCACAATCACGGGTTCGCCCTTGCAGACCTGCCCGACGACCTAGAGCTGACCCATATCAATCTCCACGACGGCTCAATTGAGGGCTTTCGGCATAAAAAGCTTCCCGTCTTCGCGGTGCAGTATCACCCCGAAGCCTCGCCAGGACCCCACGACGCGCTCTCGCTTTTTGATCAGTTCTTCGATCTGATAAAAAGCTCACGGCTATGCCCAAGCGCACAGATTTAAAAAAGATTCTCGTGATCGGTTCTGGGCCGATTGTCATCGGCCAAGCGGGGGAGTTCGATTATTCGGGCACTCAAGCGTGCAAAGCGCTCCTTGAAGAGGACTACGAAGTCATCTTGGTGAATAACAACCCCGCGACGATCATGACCGACCCGCAGAGCGCCTCGCGCATCTATCTGGAGCCGCTTGTCCCGGAGATTATAGAGCAAATTATTGCGCGGGAGCGTCCCGACGCGCTCTTGCCCACCGTGGGCGGCCAGACGGCCCTGAACGTGGCGAGAGAGCTAGCGCGATCGGGGATTTTAGAGCGATACGGAGTTGCACTCATCGGCGCCTCAGAGCGTGCTATTGAGATTGCCGAAGATAGACTGCTCTTCAAAGAGACGATGGAGCGGGCGGGGCTGCCTGTGCCCCGAGGGGGACTTGCGCGATCGCTCAGTGAAGCCCTGAAGATCGCAAAAGATTTAAATTACCCGATCTTGGTGCGACCGTCGTTCACCCTAGGAGGCGAGGGCAGCGGCGTCGCTCACTCAGAAGATGAGCTGAGCGCGGTCGTACAGCGTGGGCTGGAGCTCAGCCCCGTGCATGAGGTCTTAGTCGAAGAGTCGGTCATGGGCTGGAAGGAATTTGAGCTTGAGGTGATGCGCGACCGCAACGATAACGTCGTTATTATCTGCTCGATTGAGAATGTTGACCCGATGGGCATCCACACGGGCGACTCGATCACCGTCGCGCCGGCGCAGACGCTCACAGACAAAGAGTACCAACAGATGCGCGACTGGGCGATCCGAGTCATTCGCGCCGTGGGCGTCGAGACCGGGGGCAGCAACATCCAGTTTGCCGTCAACCCTCGCGACGGAAAGATGCTCGTCATCGAGATGAACCCGCGCGTCAGCCGCAGCTCTGCTTTGGCGTCCAAAGCCACGGGCTTCCCCATCGCCAAGATCGCGGCCAAGCTCGCCGTGGGCTATACGCTCGATGAGCTGCCCAACGATATTACGAAAAAGACCCCGGCGAGCTTCGAGCCCACGCTCGACTATGTCGTCGTAAAGATTCCGCGATGGGATTTTGAGAAATTCCCCGGTGCCGACACCACGCTCACCACGCAGATGCGCTCGGTGGGCGAGGTGATGGCTCTAGGGCGGACGTTCAAAGAAGCGCTTCAGAAAGCGATTCGCTCGCTGGAGATCGGGCACTTGGGCCTGGGAGGAGAGCGCGAGGAGCTCTTGCTCTCCCCAGAGCTGATTCGCAGCTCTCTTGAGCGCCCCACCCCGCAGAGAATCTTCTCGCTCTATCAAGCGTTGCTCGCCGGGGTCTCTGTTGAAGACCTGGCGCGCTGGACGGGGATAGACCCATGGTTCTTATCCCAAATCGAAGAGATCGCGCTCTTGGAGAAGCGTGTTCGTAGCTATGATCTTGCCAGCTTGCCCGCGGAAGTGCTCTGGCAGGCCAAGCGTTTTGGCTTCTCGGATGCAACGTTAGCCAAGATTCTCAAGACTTCCGAACGGGCAGTGCGCGCGCGACGCATCCAGCTTGGGATACGCCCGGTCTACAAGAAAGTCGACACATGCGCTGCGGAGTTTGAGGCCCAGACGCCCTATCTCTACTCGACTTATGAAGCCGACGAATGCGAGTCCGCGCCGACCCAAAGAAAGAAAGTGCTCGTGCTCGGCGGCGGGCCGTATCGCATTGGGCAGGGGATCGAGTTCGATTATTGCTGTTGCCATGCGGCGTTCGCTCTGCGCGAGCTCGGCTTTGAAACGATTATGATCAACTGTAACCCGGAGACGGTCTCGACAGACTATGACACTTCAGATAGACTGTACTTTGAACCCCTCACGCTCGAAGACGT
The DNA here is from genome assembly GCA_036783095.1 of Candidatus Bipolaricaulota bacterium. GTDB lineage: Bacteria > Bipolaricaulota > Bipolaricaulia > RBG-16-55-9 > DRXL01 > JANXCC01. Next base: position 6,839 of record DAIPXV010000054.1, on the reverse strand, counting down.
TCTCAATATCATTGAGATCGAGAGGCCCCAGGGGGTCATTGTGCAATTTGGGGGCCAGACGCCCCTGAAACTGGTGCTCAAATTGAAAGAGCATGGCATGCCCATCTGGGGCACAAGCCCCGAAAGTATAGACTTGGCCGAAGATCGCGAGAAGTTCAATCTCGTCCTAGAAGAACTGCACGTGAAACATCCTCGAGGGGGCATGGCGCGCTCGCACGAGGAAGCCCTTGTTATAGCGCGCGATCTGGGATTTCCTGTGCTGGTGCGCCCCAGCTACGTGCTGGGCGGGCGCGCTATGGCCATCTGCTACGACCAGGGCGATCTTGAGCACTATATCGCCGAAGCCGTGCGCGTCTCCCCAGAGCATCCCATTCTCATTGACGAGTTCCTTCAAGACGCGATCGAGGTGGACGTGGACGCCGTCGCCGACGGCATCGACTGCGTGATCGGCGGGATCATGGAGCACATCGAGCGTGCGGGGATTCATTCGGGCGATAGCTGTTGCGTCCTGCCGCCGTTCACGCTCAGTGCAGAGATTCTTGAAGAGATTCGCGCTGTGACCAAGAAGTTGGCGCGACGCCTGCGCGTGGTGGGGTTGATCAATATTCAGTTTGCCGTGCAGAAGGGGACTCTTTATGTCTTAGAGGTCAATCCCCGGGCGTCGCGCACCGTGCCGTTTGTGAGCAAAGCCACGGGGGTGCCCCTGGCGAAGATCGCCGCCAAAGTAATGGCCGGGATGACCCTGAGAGAGCTGGGGCTGCGCACCGAGCCCACGGTGAAAGGGTTTCACGTCAAAGCTCCCGTCTTTCCGTTCGATAGATTCTTCGTAGACCCGATCCTGGGCCCGGAGATGAAGAGCACGGGCGAAGTGATGGGCTCAGGACGCACTCTTGGAGAAGCATTTGCTAAGACCCAGATGAGCCTCAAGAGCCGGCTCCCCACGAAAGGGCACGTCTTTGTGAGCGTCAACGATCGTGATAAAGCGTTCATCGCTCCTCTAGCGCGCGCGTTGGTGGAGCTCGGCTTTGAGATCATCGCCACGCGCGGGACGGCGGAGCGTTTGCGCCGTGAGGGCCTCCCTGTACAGATCATCAACAAGATCAGCGAAGGCCATCCTCACATTGGCGATGCTCTCAGTGCTGGGGAGATCGCGCTCGTCATCAACACGCCGCGGGGCAAGCGCGCCCACCAGGACGAAGCCGCTATCCGGATCGGAGCCGTGAAGCATCGTGTGCCGTATGTGACGACCATCGAAGGGGCTCAGATACTGATCGAGGCGATCCGGGCGCTCCAAGCCGGGCCCAGGCTCGCCAATGGCCGGCGAAGGCGAACAGTCCAGACGAAGTCTGGTTAGCGCAAGCTCTGCAGGTACGCTACCAATGCTTGCAGATCTTCCTCAGGGAGATGCCCAAACCGCGGCATGGGCCAGGGAATTCCCTCAGTTGGACCGATGACATAGACCGAGAGCGGGTCTTTCAGATGCTGCAGGTGCCACTCGTCGGTGCGCCCGTGCGCGCCCGCTTTTGTCAGATTGGGACCGATAGGCCCGCCGCTCTTCCCAATCATGTGACAGCCGACGCACCCTTGACTTGTGAAGAGTGCTTTGCCGCGCTCGACTTGCTCTTGAGTGAAACGCTCCGGGATGAGCAGCGTAGGCTCTTCGCTGGGCTCGTGCGCGGGCGTGAACGTCTTTATGTAGGCGACAAGAGCATCGAGCTCATCGGCGGGGAGATACGCGAACGAGTTCATCTTGCTGCCGGGGATGAGCTTGTGCGGGTTTATATAGTGTTCGCGAAGCCACTTTTCATCGCGGCGCATCCCGACGTTGCTCAAGCTTGGCCCCACGGGAAAGCCCACCAGCGACCCGCCCGGCTCCAGGCGCGCCAAGTGGCACGACGTGCATCCCGCGGACTGAAAGACGAGCTTGCCGCGCTCTATCACAGAGAGCTCTTCTAAGGGGGATCTCTTCTGTACAGAGGGGCTTTGGCCTGAGGGCGTGTACCAGAAGCTCTCTAAAAGTGAGACCCCTTTGGCCGCAAACACGCCGACGGCGATGACCAAGAAGACAATTAAAATCAGATCATTCCAACGTTCACGCATCCGTATCACCCGTATCTTTACAGCGTAAAGCCCAGTATAGAGCAAGCTAGGCTTATCTTCAAGGGGGATTTGCCCAACCCTCGGATTCTAAGCTATAATTTTACTTCAGAGGTGCACATTGTGCAGGGGCCGAAGTTCGATTGGCGCGGCAGAGACATAATCTCTATTCGTGATCTCTCCCGCGAGCAGATCGAAGATATACTCTATCACGCTCAACAGATCCGAGCCGATCCCCAGCTCTTACAAGGGCGCGTCATGGCCTCGCTCTTCTTCGAGCCCAGCACCCGCACCCAGCTCTCGTTCGCCACGGCGATGCAGCGGTTGGGCGGGAAAGTAATAGGCTTTTCGGGCACCGAGGGCACGAGCGTCGCCAAAGGGGAGTCGCTCCAGGACACCGTGCGCACTGTCGAAAAATATGCTGATGTCATCGTCATCCGCCACCCCTTGGAAGGGAGCGCTCGGCTCGTGGCCGACACCGTGGTCATCCCCGTCATCAATGCGGGCGATGGCGCGAATCAACATCCCACCCAGACGTTGATGGATCTGTTCACGATCAAGAAATTTCACAATAGACTCGATGATTTAAAGATTGGGCTCGTGGGCGACTTAAAATATGGGCGCACGGTGCACTCGTTGGCGACCGCGCTAACGCGCTTTCGCAAGATCGAGCTGCGCCTGATCTCGCCGCCGAATCTGCGCATGCCCGCTTCGATCTTGCGAGAACTCAACGGTATTGTCTCCTACACAGAGACGGATCAGCTTGATCTGCGCGATCTCGATGTCGTTTACGTGACGCGCATTCAAAAAGAACGGTTCCCTGATATCGAAGAGTACGAGAAGGTCAAGGGAGCCTACGTCATTACTCCCAAAGTGTGTGAGATGCTCAAGCCTACGGCAATCTTGCTCCATCCGTTGCCCAGGGTGGACGAGATCGCCCCTGATGTAGATACCCTCCCCCAAGCGAAGTACTTCGACCAAGTGCAAAACGGGGTCCCAGTGCGCATGGCGTTGTTGAAGCTCGTGTTAGTGGGAGCGTGAGGGTGTTGAACGGCGAGCTGAAGGTCTCCAAGATTCGGAACGGCACGGTGATCGATCACATCACGGCGGGGATGGCTCCAGCAGTGTTGAGGATCTTGGGCATTGAGCAGGGCTGCTCGGACACCGTGATCGTAGCCATGAACGTGCGCAGCCAGCGCTTGGGATTGAAGGACATGGTCAAGGTGGAGAATCGCGTGTTAGAAGCGGAAACAGTCAAGAAGATCGCGATCGTGGCCCCGCACGCTACCGTCAATATCATCAAAGATTTCGCTGTAGTCCAGAAGATCCCTGTCGAGCTTCCCCACGAGCTGATCGGCATTGTGCGATGTTCCAACCGCAATTGTGTCACCAACAGCAGTGAGCGAGTCACCTCGTACTTTGTCGTAGAGAGTCGAGATCCTCTGCAACTGCGGTGTCACTATTGCGAGACGCTTGTGGAAGGCCCAGCAGCTTCGGTGTTACTGTAAGCGATGCGGCTCTTTTATTGTTGTGAGCTTCCAGAGGCTGTCCAAGCGGAGCTTTTTCGGATTGCTCAGCCATTGCGCGCGTTGGAGGCCCGCGTCACCTGGGTGCGCCCGGAGAACTTTCACATTACTCTCAAATTTTTAGGGGAAGTCAACTCTAACTCTGTCGAGGTGTTGAAGATCCTTGGGGCTCAAGTGGCCGCGTCGGCGCAGAGGTTCGATCTGACTTTCGATACCGTCGGGGCGTTCCCCACCGTGCACCGTCCGCGCGTGTTGTGGATCGGCGCAAGCTCCGTCCCCCCTGAGATCCTCTCCCTCCACGAGCGCTTGGAGAAAGAACTGACGAAGATGGGCTTTGAAGAAGAAGAGCGCTTTACCCCTCATGTGACCGTGGGGCGCATCAAGGACGAGCGCCCTGTGCGGGCGGGGCAGCTCTCTCAGCTCATCTCTCAGATTGGGGCGTTTGCGTGCCGCGCGCCGATCACGCATCTGACTCTGATGGAGAGCCAATTGTCACCGAGTGGGGCGATCTACACCCCGCTAGCGACGTGGGAGTTCCCTCAGTGATATGCCCTTTGAGTATTTTGAAGTTACTGCGGAAGTTGGGATTAGGGCCTGGGGAAGGGATCTTGCAGAGGCATTCTGTGAAGCGGCTCGCGCGCTCTTTGAGCTGATGGTGAACACGGCTGCCGTGCGCCCTCAACAGACTCTCGCTCTGGAGCTGAGTGCTGAGTCGCGTGAGATGCTCTTAGCTGATTGGTTGAATAGATTGATCTTGGAGCGTGATCGCACGGGGTGTGTCTTCTCAGAATTTTTTGTGAAGATCTCGCAGAGTGCTGAAGGCTTTGTCTTGGTGGGGCAAGCCCGTGGAGAGCGATTGGATCGAGAGCGCCACGACCCACGCATAGACGTCAAGGCCGTGACGTACAATCATCTTCGAGTGATCCAGAAGCCCGATGGGGTTTCCGTCGAGTGCGTCTTGGATATTTGAGATTTCTCTTCGATAGCTTTTCAAGCTATAATAAAAACATCGTGAAGAGAGGTGATATGCATGAGGAGCCCAAAATGGGCGCTTCTGATCGGATTGGCGCTCTTGGGGGGGCAGGCTCTCACGGTACCGGGCCAGGTCAAGCTCGATCTTGAGATCAGCGCCACGTGCGAGAATGCCGTCTTGTCCATCAATGGGCGTATTTACTCTGGACGCCCCGTGACGCTCTCTGTTCCCCTGGGGGAAGTAGTCACGCTGCAGGCTGTCTATCAGCAGCTCCCCAATTGCGGCGTCCAGCAGGTCTTGCACTATTTCGATCGGTGGGACTTCAACGGCGAGCCCTATTCCAAGGCTCCGCAGCAGCTGCGCCTACGAGCGGGGCAATTGCCCTTCACCGCGAACTCTCGGGTCCAGGCCGTCTATCGCTCTCAGCCCGCTGAGTTTTGCGCCATCGCTATAGATGCCCAAGACAGCCTGGGGCAGTACCTGCCGGGGACGTTCATTGATGTTCGTCCCTTCGACATCTTGGGCGATGGAGGCGGGGTGACCCCGTTTGTGCGCAGTTTCGACACACTCACGGATGTGTGGCTCCAGGCGAGCTCCCAAGTCTCTTTTAACGGGAAGAGTTATCGCTTTGCGCGCTGGGAGGTAGAAGAGGCGCAACTGCTGCTGACGTTCAGTGCCGATCCGACGCTCGTCAAATTGCGGTGTCGCGCTGCGCGCACTCTCGCCCATGCGCTCTACGTGATCGCAGAGGGGAGCGGCTGTCCCGATCTGACGATCCGTCATCTCTATGTTGATATCTCGCAGCTTTCCCCCTATACGTGGTTGCTCAAGCCGCGCATATACGTGGAGAACATCGGCACTGCTACGGTACCAATCCCAACCAAGACCGCATTCTTGCTCAACGGACAACCCATCGCGGAAGTGACCACGGCCCCATTGGCCCCAGGCACCGGCGAGCAAGCCAGCATCACTCACGTGATCACCTCAGGGAGTTATATTCTGACAGTTATAGTTGACAGCCAGAAACAGATCTCTGAGTGCGATGAGAATAATAATATCAAGGAGGCGATCATCCAAGTCCCGTGACGGGCGCCGGAGCGCGAAGGCTCTGTCCGGGCTCAATGGCCACGCCGGCAGCACGTAAGACGTCTTCAATAGCGAGCAGCGTTGGTACGAGCGCCTCGCGGGTTGCCGTCGGCCCCATGTGGCCGATGCGAAAGATCTGACCGGCTAGTTTCTCTAAGCCCCCTCCAATGAGGATCTGATGCTTCTCTTTTAGGGCGCGAATCAGCGCAGCCGCAGGGAGTTGTGCATGCCCCTTGGCTGCCGTTACCGTGTTCATCGCTTCGCGGTCATCGGGGACAAGGAGCTCAAACCCCAGATTTTTTAGAGCGTTTCTTGCTAGAGTGGCCATCTCGGAGTGTCGCGCCCAGCGCCGCTCAAGCCCCTCATCTAAGATCTTTCTGAGGCTGAAGCGCAGCGCTTGGACGAGCCCTGAGGGCATGGTGACGGGATGAGGATGCCAATCGGCCCACTCGCGCGCGAAGTGCTGCCATGTGCGCAGATTAATATACCAGCCGGGGCCCTTGCTGCGCTCGATCAGCTCCCACGCCTGAGGGCTCACCGCAATGGGGGCTAGCCCCGGCGGACACTCTAGACACTTCTGCGTCGCGCTCACCCCAATCCCAATGCCCCAACGATCGAAATTGATCTCCGTGCCCCCGAGCGTCGAGACCATATCAACGACCACGATCGCCCCATAGCGCTCACAGACTTGGCTTATCTCTCTGAGCGGGTTGAGCACTGCCGTGGACGTCTCGCCGTGCACCATGATGACGGCTCGAATATCTCTGTCGTGCTTGAGGACTTGCTCAACGGCCTCGACATCAAGCGCACGTCCCCATGTGCCCTCCAACACGAGCACTCGCGAAGAATACGCTCGCGCTACCGTCACCCAGCGATCCCCAAAGAACCCGTTCGTGAGCACGAGCAGCTTATGGGTATCTCCGGCGAGGCTCGCGATTGCCGCCTCCATGGCAGCACTACCTGGCCCAGGCATGAGAAAGATGCTCGCTTCTTGAGCCTGCCACACACGCTGTAACAGCGTGATTGTCTCAGTGTAGAGTTCGACCCACTCAGACCCATAGTGGGCGAGGAGCGGCGCACTCATAAACGATAGGACTTCGGGTTCAAGATCAATGGGGCCGGGGATGCGCAAGCGATAGCGCGTCATGGCTCTCCTC
>DAIPXV010000053.1:0-11243 GCA_036783095.1 Candidatus Bipolaricaulota bacterium | reverse complement strand
CATTGGCGGTGACGCGAAAGACCCCATCGTGTCCGGGCTTGAGCGTCACAGCTTCGACTCTGTCGGTGTAGGTGTCGAGAATCTTGTGCGCGGCCTCCAGGGCCGGCCGCAAATACATACACTCTTCGCAGTATTCGATAGTGATCGTGGGCTTGAGCATAGCACGAGTATTGTACAGAGCGCGCCCCGGCTCGTCCAGCGAAGCGGTTTGTCCGGTGTGCTCAGTTTGGGTAGACTGTAGGAGCCATGAGCACCAGAGAAGAGATTGTGCAGAAGCTGAAAGCCCTCAAGCCGGAGCTGCAGGCTTACTACAAAGTGCGCGAGATCGGGCTCTTTGGCTCCTTTGCACGTGAGGAACATCACAAGGCAAGCGACATTGATATTCTCGTGGATTTCACGGAAGATGCAAGCCTGTTTGATTTGGTGAGATTAGCGAACTTCCTTGAGGAGAAGTTGCAGCGCCGAGTAGATATTGTCACAAAGGATTCGCTCCGGGTTGAGCTGCGCGAATCTGTTCTCAGAGAGACCATAGCGATATGAGGGACTATCGCCTCTATCTCAAAGATATTCTAGGAGCAATAGAGAGCATTGAGCAATTCGTGGCCAGGGATGGACTTGGAGGCATTCAAGGCTGATGATAAGACAGCCAGCGCAGTCATCAGGAAATTCGAGATCATCGGTGAGGCGGTGAAGCAACTTCCCGAAGAGATCCGTAAGGTGTACCCCGAAGTGCCCTGGAGGGAGATGGCCGGGATGCATGATAGATTGATTCACTTTTATTTTGGGGTGAATCATCGTCTAGTTTGGAGAACGATCAAGGAAGATTTGCCGAAGGTGAAGCCGCTCATCCACAAGATCTTGGAACAAAACATTAAGAGCCAATAATTGAGTAAGCTCGCAATTACAGTTATAATTGCCCTAATGAGGTGATCTCTCTATGCTCAAGTACGGCGACCAAGCTCCAGACTTTCAGCTCAAGGGTGTAGACGGCAGAATCTATAAGCTCTCCGATTATAAGAGCAAAAAAGCCGTCGCGGTGATCTTCAGCTGCAATCATTGCCCGTATGTCAAAGCCTACGAAGACCGCATGATCGCGCTCGCTAGAGAGTACGAGCCCAAAGGGGTGCAGTTTCTCGTCATCAACTCTAATGACCCAACTAAATACCCTGAAGACAGCTTCGACAATATGATTAAGCGAGCCAAAGAGAAGGGCTATCCCTTCCCCTATCTGTACGATGAGACTCAACAGATCGCTAGAGCTTATGGGGCCCAGCGCACGCCCGAGGTCTTTCTCTTCGACTCAGCGATGAAGCTGCGCTATCACGGCACGATCGACGACAACTACGAAGACCCCACAAAAGTCACGAAGCGCTACCTCAGGGACGCGCTCGACGCCGTGCTCGCGGGCAAGGAGCCCGCTCTCAAGGAGACGCAGCCTGTCGGCTGTACTATCAAATGGAAGTGAAGCGCTTCTCGACCGCGGCCCAGTTGACCACGTTCCACCACGCTTGCACGTAGTCACCGCGGCGATGTTGATATTTGAGATAGTACGCGTGCTCCCATACGTCGATCCCGAGGATGGGGATCTTGCCCTCCATAAGGGGGCTATCTTGATTGGCGGTAGAGTAGACTTCGAGCTTTCTCTCGGGGGTGAGCACCAGCCAGGCCCAGCCCGAGCCAAAGCGCCCTAGGGCAGCTTCTGTGAATTTTTCTTTGAATTTTTCGAAGCTCCCAAAAGTCTGGGCGATCGCCTCGGCGATCTTGCCGCGGGGCTCTCCCCCGGCCTTGGGGCCCATGATCTCCCAGAAGAACGAGTGATTGATGTGTCCCCCGCCATGATTGCGCACGGCGGTGCGAATCTTCTCCGGGACAAGGGCGCAATTGTTGGCCAAGAGCTCTTCTAGGCTCTTATTCGCAAGCTCCGGTGCGGACTCCAACGCTTTATTGAGATTGTTGACATACCCCGCGTGGTGCTTGGTGTGATGGATCTCCATTGTGAGCTTATCAATGTATGGCTCCAACGCATCATACGGATACGGCAACGGCGGTAACGAAAACGGCATACGGCCTCCTTTCACACGGATGAATTATTTTAACAGATTGCTGCACCTATGTCTAGGCGCGTGCAAGGCCTTGATGGCGCTTCATCCAGTTGAGCCCCTCGTTGAACGCGGCGAGGTTGAGCTCGACAGTTTTAGGCGGGACTAACTCTGTGATCGCTTGGTGCCACTTCTCGTGAGGGAGCTCGAGAAATACCGAGAGGGCACCGAGCATAACAGTATTGATGAGTGCGGGGACGCCCAGCCCTTGGGCGATCGCAAGGGCGGGCACGATCAAAACCATGCCCGCCCGGCGACGCAACGTCTCTTCTATAGTCTTATCGTCGGGGTACGGCGCGAGTTTGAGAGATTCTATACTGGGCATGATGCGTTGGTCGTTTATCAGCGCTATGCTGTCTGCTCTCAGATAATTCAGATAGCGCAAAGCTTCGAGCTTTTCAAATGCGAGCAAGACATCGGCGGCACCTTCGGGCACAGCCGGGGAGAGCACGTCTTCTCCATAGCGCACAGTAGAGAAAACAGAACCGCCGCGCTGGGCCATGCCGTGGACTTCGGACGTCGCGACGCAGAACCCTGCGAGGCTTGCCACTCGCGCGATGATCTGCCCCGCTAAGACAGACCCCTGCCCACCGACCCCGGCTATGACGATATTTTTTGTCATCGCTTCGCACTTCTTTGATGGAGGTAGCGCGCGACGGCCTCCGCGACTCGCCGCCCCGTGGCGATGCTCTGCGTCACAGTGCCGTAGCCAAAGGCAACATCACCGCACGCGAAGACCCCCGGCAGTGACGCAACTCCCATAAACGTTGTCTGGATCTTCTCCGTGAACTGAATCCCGCTCCCTCGGAGAAACTCTAGGTCAGCTCGCTCGCCAATCGCTAAGATCACAGTGTCTACCTCGACGGAGAATTCGCTATCGGGGATGGGCACAGGCCGGCGGCGCCCATCTTTATCGAGCGGCCCTGGCTGCATCCGAATGAGCTCCAGCCCGCAGACGCGCCCGTCCCCGGCTCTTATGCGTATGGGGTTCGTCTGAAATTCGAAGCGCACCCCTTCGAGAATTGCTTCGTCAATCTCTTCGCGGATCGCGGGCATCTCCTGGACTGTGCGGCGATAGTAGACGGTGACTTCGGCTCTGAGGCGTTGGGCGGCGCGCGCGCAGTCAATCGCGGTGTTTCCCCCGCCGATGACTGCGACCCTGCGCCCGACATGCACTTTTTGGCCGCGATTGACGCGCCGCAAGAAATCTACGCCGTAGAGCAGCCCTTCGCGGATCTCCCTGGTGCCCTCCAGCTCTAACTCCTGCGGGGCCGAGTCCCCTACGGCGATGACGATCGCGTCATACTCTTTCTGGAGCTCCGCGAAGCTCACGTCGCGCCCCACCGTCACATTGCAGTGAATCTCGACGCCCATCATCAAGAGCCTATCAATCTCGCGGTCGAGGATCTCTTTGCTTAAGCGAAACGCGGGAATGCCGTAGCGCATCATGCCGCCGGGCTGCTCCGATGCTTCTAAGACCGTCACGCGGAAACCGCGCCTTCTCAGATAGAACGCGGCGGACAGCCCCGCGGGCCCAGAGCCCACAATGGCGATCTTTTCCGGGCGCTCGTGCGTGGGCGCAAACTCTGATCCAGAGAAGTGCTCGATCCCATAATCGCCCAAGAATCGCTCGACGTCGCGCACGGAGAGCTTGGACGGATACCCTGGCGTAGGGAACTCTCGAACTAAGTCGGGGTAGCGCTCGGCGTAGAGCTTCTCTTGGGGCCACCCTAAAGCATTGATTTCGTGATCGCATGGGTGGGGGCAGACGCGCCCCGCAACAGCGGGGAAGGGATTGGAGCGCATCAACACTGTGAAAGCTTCGGCGTAACGCTTCTGGTGCACTAATTCGAGGACTTGGGGAATATCAATCCCGGCGTTGCAGTCAGCGCAGACTTGCTGACAGTGCGTGCACGCGACGCAGAGCAACTTATTGATTTCAATATGGCCCTCTTTAACTTCTATAGCGGGGCAGCCCAGCTCAGTGCACGCGTAGCACTCCGTGCACTTGGTGCGCTCTACGGAGACGAGCTCGCCGAAGCGACGCTTCTCCTTGAGCACGCACGGGGCGTCGGCGACAATCACCGAGGGCTCAGTGCGATGCAGGGCTTCGTCAATAGCGCGCCACGCCCCCACCAGATCATAGGGATCCACGCGCTGGACGTTCTTAATCCCTAAGCCCTTGGCCAGCGATTCCAGATCGATGACGGGAGCGGGCTCGCCTCGGATCGTGCGCCCTGTGCCGGGATGCTCTTGATGGCCCGTCATAGCTGTCGTGTGATTGTCTAAGATGATCGTCACGATCTGGCCCCGGTTATAGAGAATATCTATCAGCGCTGGGACGCCGGAGTGATAGAACGTCGAGTCGCCGATGACCGCGACCAATCTCTTCTTCTCGTCTTCGGAGAAGACCTTAGCCATGCCGTGGGCCATGGAGAGGGACGCGCCCATGTTCATGCACGTGTCCATAGCGTTGAGGGGGGCGAGCGCTCCCAGCGTGTAGCAGCCGATATCTCCTGATACAATGGCATCGAGCTGTTTGAGCACATAGAAGACCCCGCGATGCATGCAGCCGGCGCACAGGATCGGTGGGCGTGGCGGCAGGAGTGGGAGCGAGACAGGGGGAGGGGTAGCCCTGTCATGGGCGCGCTCCACTGCCTGCCGCACCAACCCAACCGACAGTTCGCCAAAACGCGGGAGGTTGAGCTCTTCGGTAGAGATCCCCAGAGCGCGGACTTGCTCCGTCAGATAGGGCTCAAGCTCTTCTATGACGATGATGCGCTTCTTGCCCTGACAGAAATTTTTGATGAGTGTTCTGGGCAGCGGGTGGGTCATGCCCAGCTTCAAGATAGTTGCGTTGGGAAAAGCTTCGCGGGCGTAGAGGAACGCCGCCCCAGAGGTGATAATAGCTAAGTCATCTGAGCCCTCAAAGATTTGAACCCAGCGTTCGGCTTCTTTCTCGAGCGCGGGGATGCGCTGGGTCTCAAGAATCTGATGGCGTATGCGTCCGTGGGCCGGAAGCACGACGTTTTTGAGAACATCTTTGCGGTAGGGCTTGCGCGGGACCTCGCGACGCTCCCCAAGGGTCACCAAGCCCTTGCCGTGAGAGATGCGCGTCGTCGTCCGAAGTATGACAGGGGTATCGTAGCGCTCGGAGATCTCAAAAGCTGCGATCGTGAAATCTTTGCACTCTTGGGGGATCGAGGGTTCGAGTAGGGCAACGCGGGCGGCTCGAGCTAAGAGTCTATTGTCTTGCTCATTCTGAGAAGAGTGCATCCCTGGATCGTCGGCGGAGACGATGACCAGTCCGGCGTTGACGCCCATATACGCGACCGAAAAGAGCGGGTCAGCGGCGACGTTGAGTCCCACGTGCTTCATGGTAGCTATAGCGCGCCCGCCGGCGAGCGCCGCGCCGATCGCGACTTCCAGCGCGACTTTCTCGTTGGTAGACCATTCGCAGTCAACTTCGGGGTACTGAGCGAGAGCTTCTAAGATTTCAGTGCTGGGGGTGCCGGGATAGCCGCAGCCGACGCGCACCCCCGCTTCCCAGGCCCCGCGGGCGATCGCCTCGTTGCCTGACATCAACATCGCACGATGCTGCTCTTTCTTCTCAGTGAGCGGCGCGTTTTCAGTCATGACGACTCTCGTACTCGTTGGAGCAGCTTCTGCCAGCGCTTCTCTATGATCTCCTGAATCGCTCCGACATCTTTCTCACTGAGATGGCTGAACCGCCCCTGAAGCTTGAGATACTCGCTCACGGGGAGGGCTGTGGCTTCTTTGGGCTCATTGAGGATATATCGCTCGCCGTGCTCGACTTCGTAGAGCGGGAAGACCCGCGTTTGCACGGCCAGTCGCGAGAGCTTGATCGCCCACTCGGAAGGGGCCTTCCACCCTGGCGGGCACGGCGCCAGCACGTGCAGGAACTTTGTGCCGTGGATGCTCTTTGCTTTTTGAACTTTGCGGATGAAGTCATCGGGGTAAGCGACCGTCGCCGTCGCGGCGTAGGGGATCCCGTGGGCGATCATGATCGCCATGATGTCTTTCTTCGGTTCGGCTTTGGGGGTCTTCTCTGGGGTCGTCGTCGTCCACGCCAAGTAAGGCGAGGCGCCACTGCGCTGAATCCCCGTGTTCATGTACGCTTCGTTATCGTAGCAGATATAGATAATGTTTTCGTTGCGCTCGGCAGCCCCAGAGAGCGATTGTAGCCCGATATCGAACGTCCCGCCGTCGCCGGCCCACGCCAAGACGGTCGTCTCGGTATCGCCTTGAATGTCTAAAGCCGCGCGCACTCCCGAAGCAGCGACGGCTGCTGTTTCGAACGCCGTGTGCAGCACCGGGACTTTCAATGACGTATACGGGAACGGCCCAGCGATGATCGTCCAGCAGCACGCAGGGATGACCACTATAGTATTATCACCGACGGCTTTGAGGGCGTAGCGCATCGCGAGGGCTGCGCCACACCCTTGGCACCCTAGGTGCCCTGAGCCCATCAGCTCTTCGGACGGCAGTGTGAAATTTCTCATCGTTTCACCCCCACCCAGATGAGATCCTCAGGCTCGTCGTGGCTCTCCGTGTAGTCAACGATCTCTCGAATGACTGTCGGGGTGATGTCGCGCCCCCCAAGCCCCGCGACAAACCCGAAGATCGGTGGACGCTCGGCGCTGTTATACAGAGCCGACTTGATCTCTTGGGCAAAAATCCCGCCCATCCCAAAACTGATATTTCTGTCTATGACTGCAACTTTCTCAGCGTGCTGCAGGGCTTCGCGCACGAGCTGAGCGGGGAATGGCCTGAACAACCGAATCTTGAGCAAGCCGACCCGGCGGCCCTCCGCCCGCAGCTCGTCAATGACTTCGCGCGCGGTGCTCGTGACCGTCCCCGACGTGACTAAGAGTATCTTCGCGTTGTCGGCGCGATAGGGCTCGATCAGCCCGTAGCGGCGCCCGAAGAACTCAGAAAATTCTTCGTCAGCGCGGGCCCACTCGTCGAGAGCGTCTTCCATGGCTTGGTGCATCTTGTAGCGCAGCTCCATATAGACATCGGGCGGGGCGAGCGCCCCAAACGATCGTGGGTCGTTGGGATCGAGCTTATAGATGGGCTGATACGGCGGGAGATACTCGTCTACCAAGCCCTGATCGGGAATCTCGATCTGCTCGGCGGTGTGTGAAAGCACGAACGCATCGAGCACGAGCATCGCGGGCATTAAAACTTTCTCGGCAACTTTGTACGCTTGGATGACGGTATCGAGGACCTCTTGGTTGCTCTCGCAATAGATCTGCATCCAGCCGGTGTCGCGCTGGGAGAGACTGTCGTTCTGGTCAGTCCAGACGGACCAGGGTGGGCCCATCGCGCGGTTGACATCGGCCATGACGATGGGCAGCCGCGCCCCGGCAGCCCAGTGGAGCATCTCGTGCATGAGTGCCAAGCCGTGGGCGCTCGTCGCCGTGAACGTTCGCGCTCCGGCGCTCGCCGCGCCGATGAGCGCGGCCATCGCCGAGTGTTCCGATTCGACTTTGATGAACTTGGCACGGAGTGCCCCAGTGGCGCACATCTCGCTCAAAAGCTCGACGATCTGGGTCTGGGGGGTGATTGGGTACGCCGAGATCACTTGAGCGCGCGCGAGCATCACCCCGTAGGAGACCGCATGATTGCCTGTGACGACTTTCTTCGTTCCGGTGAGCGTAGGGGTCATAGCTCCTCCTCGACGAGCGAGATCACGCTGCGGGGGCACTCTTCGGCGCAGACCCCGCAGCCCTTACAGAAGTCATAATTCACTTCGTAGGTACTGTCTATCCGTGTGATCGCGGCATCGGGGCAGAAGACCCAGCAGTTATCGCAAGTATTGCAGACCCCGCACGAGAAGCAGCGGCTTGCTTCCACGCGCGCTTGGTCTGCGGAGAGGGCGCGCTTCGTCTCGGCAAAGCTCGAGATTCTCTCTGAGGCCGGCAGCTGCGGCGTAGGGACTCTGGGCTTGTGCACGAAGTAATTGAAGTTTATTCGCAAGGCCTCTTGGAGCTGCGGAGCTTTGGGCTTGCGCTCGCCGCGCAAGAATCTCATAATAGCCAATGCTGTCTCTTTGCCGGAGCGCATCGCTTGGGTGACGGTGCTTGGGCCGGTCTGGGCATCGCCCCCGACGAAGATCCCCGCGCGCTCCAGCAGCCCCTGGGCTCGCTCTATCACGATCCCTTCGCTCGTCTCCAGGTGCTCAGATAAGAACGCAAGATCAGGCTCTTCGCCCACGGCTTTGAGCACGGAATCCGCCCGCATAACGAAGTCTGAGCTGGGGATGGGGACGGGGCGGCGTCGCCCGCTCTTGTCGGGTTCTCCAAGCTGCATACGGATACAGTGTACCTCGAGCTTGCCGTCGCGCTGATAGATCGCTGTCGGCGCGGCAAGGAACTCAAACTGTGTCCCTTCGTGCTCAGCTTCTTCGATCTCTTCAGCGATAGCGGGCATCTCTTCGCGCGTGCGCCTATAGACGACGATAGGCTGAGCGCCTACTCTGAGCGCCGTGCGCGCGCAGTCCATCGCGGTGTTGCCCCCACCGATGATGAGCACTCTCTTCCCAATATTGACGGTCTGCCCGGCGTTGACGGCCTTGAGAAACTCCAATCCCGTCAGGGCAAGCTCTTCCCCAGGGATGTTTAACGCTCGGCTGTGGTGCGCCCCGGTAGCAACGAAGAGCGCATCGTACTGCTCCCAGAGCTTCTCGATATCTATATCTTGTCCAATCTTGGTATTAGTGCGGAATTCGACGCCCCAGCGGGCGATCAGTTCGATCTCGCGATTTAAGACTTCTCGTGGGAGCCGATAGGGCGGGATTCCTAGACGGAGCATTCCCCCAGGTTGACTGGCGGCTTCAAAGACCGTGACGGCGTAGCCGTCTTTTGCTAGGAAATACGCGCAGGTCAGTCCTGCCGGGCCAGAGCCCACGATCGCGATCTTCTCCGATCGTCGTGGGCGCTCAGGGATTTTGTCTTCGAGGTCGAAGCATGCGTCGGCGACAAAGCGTTCTAGAGAAGCTATAGAGAGTGCTTCGTCGAAATCTTTGCGATTGCATTTGGTCTCGCACGGATGATAGCAGACTCGCCCGCAGACTCCGGGCAACGGGGAGGTTTGGCGGAAGAGCCGCCAGGCATCTTCGTAGCGCCCTTCAGAAACGAAAGAGAGAATTCTGGGGATATCGTTGCCCAGGGGGCAGGCGTTCTTGCATGGCGCGATCTTTTCGCTGTAGACTGGGCGCATATAGCGCCAGCTGCCGGTGCGGTTGTGGCCCATATCGGCGAGCGAGACGGCCATGGGGGGCATCTCGCGCTCGCTAGTGAAGACGATCGGCTTTCTCATAGTGTGCTCCTTTCGAGGGCCGCGGCGATCTTGACGGCATCGTAGGCTGCGCGGGCGGCGGCTTGGTTGCGCTCGCGCTGGCGCTCCGGGAGCTTTTCGGCGATCGCTTCTATGAGAGTCTCTAAGCTGACAAACCCCGTGAGCCGCGCAAACGCCCCCAAGATCGCCGTATTGACGATGGGATTGGTGCGAGTGCCCAAGCCATGCGCCACGGCGATCTCCCCCGCGGGCACCGTCGCGACAACAAATCTGTTGAGTGCGGGGAAGCTCTCCGGAGGGGCTTCGCTGTTGATGAGAATAGACCCGTGGGGCTTGAGCCCCGCAGTGACATCTACAGCTAATAGCAGCGTGGGGTCGAGGACGACGACGTGATCGGGCTCGTAGATTTGACACCGTCGGCGGATGGGGGCGTCATCGAATCGCAAGAAAGCCATGACTGGGGCGCCACGACGCTCCACGCCAAACGCCGGAAACGCTTGGACGAATTTGCCCTCTTTGAAGAGAGCTGTTGCTAAGATCTCCGAAGCGACGACCGCTCCCTGCCCGCCCCGCCCGTGGAACCGCACTTCGATCATGAGGATCAACTCCCGTCGGCTCCATCCTAGCGCGGCTAGGGCCGAAGACTCAATGATCTGGGGCAACCGAAAAACTGCTCTTCGTCACATTATGAGAGAAAATTTGATCTAAAGCAGATTGGAGCATGACGGGCGCCATTGCTGTGGGAAAAGAGCCTAGCTACAGTGAAAGGAGAAAGGAGGCGACGATGGCGGGCTTTCGATTGCGCGACGGAATTGGGATCGAGCTCTTTCTGCAGCGCTTGACCGAGGCAGCGCTTGGGGAGATCGAGCGGCAGTATGGGCCGGCGACACCGGAGTTCAAGAGATATCTTGAGCGTGCGCTCAAGCGCGTGCTCCACTACGAGATGGAGGCTTCCCCCCTCTGTGGACTTTCGACGACGTGCAATCCGGCCGAGGGGATGCGCGCGCGGCCGTGGTCGCGCCAAGCGGCAGCGTGGGGGTTGGTCTCCCAAGCGGACCCAGAGCTGGGATAAACTTCACTGTCCAAGCTCGAAGGTGATGATCGCTTGGTCAATGACCTGCCCGGCTTGGTCTTTGAGAACCGCCATAAATTGCGTAGGCCCCGGCGGGAAGCGTTTGGCGGTAAATCCCACGGGCAGGCGTAGCGTCTGAGCTGGCCCCAGGCGGATCGCCCGCGGGCCGAAGAGTTTCTCGGTGATCCCGTCACTTTTGATGACGTAGAGCTCGCCGATGACGCGCCAGGTGTCCGTCTGAATATTGACTAAGGTGGCGATGAACTCGATCCGCCCCGAGAGGGAGACGGTGAGCGAGCCCTTCGGTTCTAGGCGGATAGCGCGCCCAGGGATGACTCGTGGGCGATGGGCTGAAGCCTCCGTTTCCGAACTCTGCGCTTGGAACTTCGAACTGGGAACTGTTCTGTCGGCCGGGGGTCGAGCGGGGAAGCGCAGCGGGTCAATGAAGTCCGAGCCGTCCTCAGATTGATAAGAGCCGTGAGGCTGCGGAGCTTCCGAGAGTTGAGCCAGGGCGATCCCTGGCGGCAAGGCGGGGCGGGGCATGGGGCGGGAGACGGACCACCCCAGGAGTACTGTCGTCGCGATGATGAGCACAAGGACGCTCCAGCGTTGGACCCGCTTTGTCTTCTTCATAGCGCGCTTATCTTACTTTGAAGCTACGTCAATCTGAAGAGAGCCTGCCCCTGGGCGGGACGAAGTCCGGCACTTTTCCCCCGCACCCCCGTCCCCTCTCCCCTCCGAGGGAGAGG
>DAIPXV010000052.1:0-11565 GCA_036783095.1 Candidatus Bipolaricaulota bacterium | reverse complement strand
GGGCTTAGGGCCCTCGCACTATACGTACTCGGTCTGCACGCTAGGGCACGCTCTGCACGCCCACGAGGGCTGGAAGCGATTCGTGGACGATCCTGGACCGGTGGTCATCGGGGCGACCCAAGGGGCGAGCTGCTTCGGCGCAGCTTATGAGTTTCTCTTTAATTTCGCGCACGCGCTGCGCAAGGCGCGCCTGACCCAAAGAGCCCCGATCACATTTATCACCGCCGAGCCGTTCTGCGGGCACTTCGGCATTGGTGGCCTGAAGGGCGGCCAACAGATGCTCGAATTCTTCCTGAAAAAATTGGGCATCCGGTGGCTCACCAACGTGGGCGTCCGCGAGATCGTCCCTGGCGAGGTTCATCTCTTCGATGGTCAGATCTTGCCGTTCAAGTTCGCTATGATCATCCCGCCCTTCTTGGGAGTCGAGGCGATTCGCAACTCGCCGGGTGTGGGGAACGAAAAGGGGTTTATCCCCGTCAAGCCGAGCTATCAGCATCAGAATTTCTCTGATATCTACGCGGCGGGGGTCGCGGTCGCTGTCAACGTCCCGTGGCAGACGCCGCTCTCGGTAGGGGTCCCCAAGACGGGCTATCCCGCAGAGACGATGGCTAAGGTCGCGGCACACAACATCGCCGCGCAGATCACGGGCGATCCCCCTCACGAAGAGAAGGAGTTTGGGGAGATCCCCGCGCTGTGCGTCATGGACGTGGGCAACATGGGCGTGATGATCCTCTCAGACAAGATGCTGCCGCCGCGAAAGTTTGAGCTGTTGATCCCCGGCCCGCAAGCCCACTGGGCCAAGGTCGCCTTCGAGAAGTATTATCTATGGAAGATGCGCCAAGGGCTCGTGCAGCTCCCGTAATTCTCATCACTCACACATGAAAGAAGGAGGAGATGCGTATGCCGTTGCTCACAGAGCAGAACAAGCAGCAAGTCCAGAAGATCTTGCAGCAGCTTGCCAACCCCGTGACGATCCACTACTTCACCCAAGAGTTCGAGTGCGAGCCCTGCCAGATCGCACACGAGCTTTTGAAAGAAGTCACGGCGCTCTCGGACAAGCTGACGCTGAAAGTCTACGAGTTCAAGAATGAGCAGGAGATCGCGCAACGCTTGGGGGTAGATAAGATCCCCGCGATCGTGCTCGAGGGACAAAGGGTCTATGGGATTCGGTTCTTCGGCGTCCCCGCCGGGTACGAGTTCGGCGCTTTTCTTGAAGATTTAATAGACGTCTCGCGCGGGACGACCCAGCTTTCCGCAGAGACCCAGACATTGCTCAACACGCTCATCAAGCCCATACACATCCAAGTCTTTGTGACCCCGACGTGCCCGTACTGTCCTTCAGCGGTGCGCATGGCGCACAAGATGGCGCTCTATAGCGATAAAATCAAAGCCGACATGGTCTCGGCGCTCGAATTCCCGTATCTGGCTGATAAGTACGACGTTTATGGGGTCCCCAAAACGGTCGTCAACGACGGGGAAGTGATGTTCGAGGGGGCGCTGCCGGAGCGCGAGTTTGTCGCGCGCGTGATGCGCGCTGCCTAGGAGGGATACATTATGCCAGAAGTCACAATTTACACAACCCCGACATGCTCCTGGTGCGCTGCTGTCAAGCGCTTTCTTGACGAGCATGAGATCGAGTACACAGAGTACGACGTCTCTGAAGACGAGGATGCCGCAGAAAGATTAATTCGTTTGAGCGGCCAGACCGGCGTACCCGTGCTCGACATTGATGGCGAGATCGTCGTCGGGTTTGACAAGGAGCGCATCGCCGAGCTGTTAGGGCTCGAAGAGGAGCAGCCTGCCCAAGATCAGATTCCCTTCTGACTAGGATCATTGGCGCGGCCTCGGGTAGCACGTTATAATAAAACGTGCTATGGGCGAGCTCGTGCGTTTTGGCGTCGCGGTTGATGGAGAATTACTGAAAAAATTT
This sequence comes from Candidatus Bipolaricaulota bacterium, assembly GCA_036783095.1. GTDB lineage: Bacteria > Bipolaricaulota > Bipolaricaulia > RBG-16-55-9 > DRXL01 > JANXCC01. The sequence continues at coordinate 9,635 of DAIPXV010000052.1, read as the reverse complement.
GATAAGCTCACCGTCGCGCGCGGCTATGCCAATCGCTCAGAAGCCCTCAGAGACTTGATGCGCGACGCCCTCGTCCAGAAACAATGGCAAGAAGATGAAGAAGTCGTCGGGGTCATCACGCTGCTCTATGACCATCATGCGCGCAACCTCGAAGCCCGGCTCACCGATATCCAACATGATCATCACGGTCAGATTCTCTCGACGATGCATATTCACTTAGATCGCGATCACTGCCTAGAGATTATCGCCGTGCGTGGCCCAGGGCGTCAGATCGAAGCGCTTGCGACACAACTCATCGGGATGAAGGGGGTGAGACATGGCAAGCTCACGGCGACGTCTACAGGGCGCGGGCTTTACTGAGTCTATAATTTTTTGACGAGATCGTGCTACGTTTAGAGCAAGCGTGCTACGAAAGGAGGGCACAATGAATATCCGCAGGATTGTGCTGATAATTCTTGGGGTTGTGCTGATTGGGTCAGGGGTGGGGCTGCTCAAGGTTGGGCACGCCCAAGAGAAGCCCATGGTCGTAGCCACGACGGAAATCTTGGGCGATTTTGTGCGCAAGATCGCGGAAGATCGAGTAGACCTGGTCGTGCTCATCCCCGGGGGAATGTGCCCGGCGCACTACGATATAAGGCCGAGCGATGTCGCTGCAGTAGCGCGCGCGGCGCTCGTGCTCCACCACGGGTTTGAGCCATGGATGGAGAATTTAGTGAAATCTTCGGGGAGCAAGGCACTGATCGTCAAGACTGGCGATGACTGGAACGTGCCCCCGAACGCCGTCCACCAAGTGGGCATCGTTCAGGAGGCGCTGGCGAAGATCCTCCCGAAAGAGAGCGCCGCATTACACCAAAACGCTGTAGCATTTCAGCGACGTATCGAGGAGCTCGCTGGGCGACTGCTGGCGCGAGCGCAGCAGCTCAACGTCCAGGAAGCGAAAGTGATTAGCCAAGCCTTCCAAGCGAAGTTTGTCAGTTGGCTGGGGTTTCCTGTCGTGGGCACCTATCCGCCGCCGGAGCGCGTTTCCGCTCAGCTCTTCTTGCAGTTAGTCCAAGTGGGGCGAGAGCAGAAGGTCGCCCTCGTCGTAGATAACTTACAGAGCGGGGTCGGCTTAGGGGCGCGGCTGGCTTTTGAGATCGGCGCGGTTAATGTCGTCCTGACGAACTTCCCCGGCGCTGTGCCCAACACACGGGACTATCTCGAAGTGATCGCCCATAACGGAGCCCAGATGTTTGACGCTCTAGAGAGCTATCGGAAACGCCCATGAAGATGCGCGAGATCAATATTGCTGAAATTGATAGAGACGCGCTCATTGCGCGCGCTGTGGAGTTTCACGGGCACTTGGGGCCCTATCTCGTCTGCGGGGTGAAGATGGGGCTTTTGGCTCTCAAGCTGCTCGGCTCGCGCGGCTACACGGGGCTCACCGTGACGGCGGAGACCGGGGTCACACCCCCGGTCTCTTGTCTTATTGATGGGCTGCAAGTCGCTACCGGGTGCACGCTGGGCAAGGGCAATATCGCCGTGCTTGGCGGAGGCCAGCCGCGAGCCCTCTTTCGCACTAAAGAGAAGGGCGTCGCGATCGCGCTCCGTCCAGGATGGCCGGAGAAGTTCGCTCAGACAGACGGCGAAGCCGCAGCCCAGCTGGTGCAGCGTACCCCGGAAGAAGAGCTCTTCACATGGCGGCTTCTATAATTGAGCTGAAGGACGTCTCGACGGTCTACGAGGGCGAGCGTGTCCCGGCAATCCGCGACATAGATCTCACTATCGAATCTGGAGAGTTCGTCGCGATCATTGGGCCTAACGGTGCGGGCAAGACCACGCTTTTAGAAACTATTAACGGGCTTCTGCCCCACACGCGCGGGCAAGTCCGGGTGCTGGGACAAGATGTCGCACAATGCGGCCCGCAGCTCCGCAGCCAGATCGGCTACGTCCCTCAAGAGTTTCAGTTCGACGAGACGACCCCGGTCTTAGTGAGAGACGTCGTGCTCATGGGGCGCTACGGGCGGATTGGGCTCTTCCGTCGGCCCACAGCAGAAGACCATGCTCGAACCCAAGAAGCTTTAGAATTGCTGGGCTTGGGCGAGCTTGCCGAGCGCCCTCTGGGAAAGCTCTCTGGGGGGCAGCAGCAGAAGGTCTTGCTCGCGCGGGCTCTCGCGAAAGAACCGAAGATTTTACTATTAGATGAGCCCTTCAGCCATCTCGATTTTGCGGCGCGCGAAGAAGTCGCCGAGCTCATCGCGCGCTGGCATCGTGAGCGATCGCTGACGATCCTCATCGTGCTCCACGATCTGGAAGCGATCCCCCAAAGCTGTCATCGAGTCGTCTTGCTCAATGGGGGACGAATACTGCAAGATGGGGCGCGCGAGCGCGTCGTGCGGGCTTTCACGCTCGCTCGCATGGAATGAAGCAATGTACGGGTTACCGTGGGGCTTGATCATAACTCTCGTGAGCGGGGCCGCGTTGACGGGCGCAGCCTGCGGGCTGCTGGGGACGTTCGTCGTGCGGCTCCGTTTGAGTTCTCTGGGCTTTACGATGTCCCACGCGGCTTTTGCTGGGGCGGCGTTGGGTCTTGCTCTGGGTATCGAGCCGCTGACACTCGCATTAGTTGGAGCGATTTTGACTGCTGCAGTGCTCGGCCCAATAGCTGAGCGGGCCAAGCTCCCCGCGGACGTCATCACAGGGGTGCTCTTCCCTCTCACCATGGCCCTCGGCTTGATCTTTCTCTATCTTGCGCCAGGGACGGCGATGAGCAGCTCAGCTTTGGGGTTGCTGTGGGGCTCTCTCTTCGCCATGGCCCGCGAGGATCTCTTGCGGCTCCTTGGGCTTGCTGGAACTATAGCTCTTACAGTCTGGCTCTTCTTCAAGGAGTTTCAAGCGTTGCTCTTTGACAGAAAGCTCGCCGAGGAGTCGGGCGTCTCAACAAGACCGCTCTATTATCTCATTCTCTTTCTGACGGGAGTGACGATTGCTCTCGCGCTCCGCTTGGTAGGAGGACTGCTCGTCTTTGTGCTGTTGCAGAGCCCTGCGGCGACGGCCTTTCAGTTCTTTTATGATCTGAAAAAGATCTTCTTCTGGGCCGCACTCTTAGGGGTTATCTATGCAGGTGCGGGATTGGGGCTCTCGTTTGCGTTTGATCTTCCCTTGGGAAGCGCTATTGTACTCATCTCGACGCTGGGGTTTGGGCTGGCCGTGTGGCGCTCCCCTAAGCGCCGTCGCACCTGACTCCAGAACCATCAGCACTGACATAGATCATGGCAAATGCCGCTGTACCCAGTTTATAATGCCTACTGGCGAAAGGAGGATAGATGCACTATCCCGCTTGGTATGTCCCGTTGCTGACCTCCCCGATGCTGATCGCAGCCATCGCGATCTTACACGTCTTAATTTCGCACTATGCCGTGGGCGGCGGGCTCTTTTTAGCCGTCGAGGCTCGCCACGCCTACCGCACGAATAACAAAGAATATCTCGCGTATCTCAAAGATCATGCTTGGTTTTTTATCTTAATCACGGTCGTCTACGGCGCGATCACGGGCGTGGGAATCTGGTGGACGATCGGCTTAGCGTCGCCCTTGGCCACAGAGACGCTCATTCACACATTCGTCTTCGGCTGGGCGATGGAGTACGTCTTCTTCGTGCTTGAGATCGTCTCGGCGTTTATATTCTTTTACTATTGGGGACGGCTAGAGCCCAAAGTGCACCAAGCGATGGCTTGGATCTATGCGTTCTCAGCGTGGATGAGCTTGGTCTTGATCACGGGCATCACGGCGTTCATGCTCAACCCCGGTGCGTGGGTCGAGACCAAAAACTTCTGGCTAGGCTTTTTTAATCCCCAGTTTGTCCCGCAAGTGATCGCGCGCACTGGCGGAGCGCTGCTCTTGAGCTCGCTCTATGTGTACTTGCACGCATCGTTCCGCGTGAAAGATACGGCCCTGCGCGATTTGATCGCGTCGCGTTCGACGCTGCCGGCGCTCGTGGGCGCGGCGTCTGTGACGCTCGGCGGCATCGGCTGGTACATCTTCTTGCCCGAATCAGCCAAAGCCGCGCTCGCTGCAGCCAGCTCACTAAATATTTTTATGGTCTTGATCTTTGCGCTCACGATCGCGGTCTTTATGATGCTCTATCTGGGTCCGTTGCGCCATCCGAACTGGGTCAGTCCAGGGTTTGCGCTCTTGCTCTTTGGCATGGGATTGACGGTCTTCAGCGCAGGGGAATTCGTCCGTGAAGCCGTGCGCAAGCCGTATATTATCTATAACGTCGTCTACAGCAACCAGATTCTCCCAGAAGAAGTCGCGACGCTTCGAGAGAGGGGCTACTTAGAAGGGGGCACATGGACGAGCGCCTGGGTACGCGCGCGCTATCCCAACGTGACGCACTCCCAGCAGATCGATAAGAGCAAGCTCTTGACTTTGCCGGAGCCCGATCAGCGTGAGCTTGGGAAAGTGCTCTTTCAATATCATTGCAGCTCGTGCCATGCGACGACGGAAGGCTATTCCGCGGTCGCGCAGCTGTTGCGCGGCTGGACGCCGGAGATGATAAAAAATCTCGTGCAGAACCCGGAAAAGTTTCACTTCTTCATGCCGCCGTGGGCGGGGACGCCCGAAGAGGCTGAGTTGCTCACGAAGTATTTAGTTTCGATCACGCCGCCGCGCCCAGGAGGGATGAAGTGACTATGAATCCCACGGAACTCATTGGCCCGCCAAGCCCTTTGGGATATCCGGCTCCCTATTGGTTTTTGGTGACGTTCAAAGTCTTGGGCTTCACGCTGCACATGGGCCCAATGCACTTGTGGTTCGCTGGGATCTTGCTCGCCATGATCTTAGCGCAGTGGGGTGGTGCTCATGCGCAGCGCTGGTCTACTCGATTGACGCGCCAGATGCCCGTTATCATCGCACTGGGGATCAACTTTGGGATCGTGCCGCTGCTCTTCACCCAAGTCGCGTATTATAGAGTCTTTTACCCGGCGACGATCCTGATGGCTTGGCCGTGGTTCTCGATTATTATTCTCTTGACGTTCGCGTACTATGGGGTCTATATCTATGTGACTGGGCTCAAGGATGGTGCTGAACTGACTCTCTTCAAGCGCGCTGCGGGTTGGGTCTCAGCGATTCTTTTTATAGTGATTGGCTTTCTCTTCTCCAACGGCTTTAGTTTGATGACCCATCTGAGCGCATGGCCGAAGCTGTGGCAAGAGACGAGCGTGGCCGGGGCGCCGCTGGGGACAGCGCTGAACACTTCTGATCCCACGCTGTGGCCCCGCTGGCTGATGATGTTCGGCCTGGCGCTGACGACCGTGGCCGCGTATACGGTCTTTGACGCTGGGGTCTTCGCGCGCCGCGAGAGCGCAGAGTATCAGAGATGGGCAGCGGGCTTTGCGCTCAAGCTCTACACGGTTGGTCTGATCTGGTTCGCGGTGATGGGCTTATGGTATCTGAGCACGTGGCCTGCAGATGCGCGTGATCAGATGCTCTCTAGCCCCTTGATAGTTCTGACAGCGCTGACGGCGCTGGGGCCGGGGCTCCCTTGGCTATTGATTCTCTCTCAAAGACGTCAGATCACTCAAGTGCTCGCAATGCTGACGGGATTAGCGCAGTTTGGTGTCTTGGCGCTCAATGCGATCAGTCGTCAGGTGCTGCAGAACCTCGAGCTGAGGAAATTCTTAGATGTGACGGCTGAGCCGGTCAATCTTCAGCTGAGCCCGTTGATCGTCTTCTTAGTTTTGTTTATCGTCGGGTTGGGCGTCGTTGTGTGGATGGTCGGAAAAGTCTGGCGAGCCGAACGTCAGCCCGCGTAATAGATTGGCAGACTGAACGTAAAGGTCGAGCCCTTCCCCGGGGTACTTTCGGCCCAGATCCGCCCACCGTGCGCTTCAACGAACTGCTTCGCGATGGCAAGACCTAGGCCCGTGCCACCCGTCGCCCGCGACCGCGAGCGATCCCCTCGCCAGAAGCGCTCAAAGACATAGGGCAGATCTTCAGGAGCGATCCCCGGACCGCTGTCCGTGACGCTCACGCGAACCTCAGCGTTGAGCTTGACGGCCGAGAGCGTAATCTGACCACCCTCAGGAGTATAGCGCTCGGCATTGCTCAAAATATTCAAGAGCACTTGCTGGATGCGCTGCGGGTCAATTTCTACAATAACAGCTTCATTGGGTAACGTAATGGTCAGCACGATGCGCTTGCTCGCAAGACGAGGCTCGATCACTGTGACCGTCTGACGAATAACATCACGAATGTCAGTGAGCTGTTTCTCTAAGCGGAGCTCGCCCGCTTCGGCAAGGCTGAGATCGCGCAGGTCACCGACTAATCGTGCGAGCAATAAGCTCTCTTCATGGATCGAGGCGATCACATTGGGGGTGGGCTTGTACACCCCATCAAGGATCGCTTGGAGATTGCCCTGAATGACCGTGAGGGGCGTGCGCAGCTCATGAGCAATGTCGGCGATCATCTGGCGGCGCAGCTTCTCAGATCGCTCAAGACGTTCCACCATGCGATTAAATGACTCAGCTAGGTGCCCGATCTCATCGCGTCCGGTGACAGGGACACGCTGACTTAAGTCTCCCTGGGCTAAGCGCTGCGATGCGCGCTCGAGCTGACGCAGGGGCGCGAGAATATTCCGTAAAAAGAGCCCGCCTAGCACTAGCGCAGCTCCAGCGGCGATTACCCCTGCGAGCAAAATCGCCCCTCTCGTTGAGCGTAAGAACTCTTGCTCTACTACCGAGAGGTGTCGCATCCCCGTTATGGGAACCAACCAGGCGACGCGCACGCCGTTCACTACGATAGGGACGCCCACGGAATCCAGCACTTCACGTGAGATCTCCGCTGGTGCTTGCCCGATCACGACGCGGCCGTTGGTATCTAGTAAAGAGAAACTTTGCCAAGGATTGCCCCACGGAGGGCCCTTGCCCCGCCCAGGACGCTCACGCTCAAGAATGCTTTCGACCCCTTCCCAACTCCCATGTTGGGCGTAGTACTCTGCTAAAAGTGGGGCCAAAAGTTGAGCTTGCTCGAGATTGCGCTGACCACTGAAAATTATAAACTGCTGGGTCGTCGCTCGCTCCGCTAACAGATATGAGATGCTCATCCCGATAGCGATGACGACAAAGAAGACCAACCAGAGCTTGGGCGCCAGAGGGATATCGCGCAGAAATTTCATATTCGCTGCTCCCCGAACTTATAGCCGACGCCGCGCACCGTCAGGATATACTGAGGGTTTTGTGGGTCAGGCTCGATCTTCTTGCGCAGGTTCTTGATATGCGTATCAATGGTGCGGTCAAGGGTGGCATAGGTCGTCCCGGAGAGGGCCTCGATGAGCTGAAGCCTCGTGAAGACGCGCCCTGGTTGACTAGCAAGCGTTGCTAGGAGTTTGAACTCAATGGGCGTCAGATCGAGTCGCTCCCCTCGAAAATGGACTTCGTGGCTCTCAAGATTAATGACAAGATCTCCCGCCTCGATCACCGCTGGCTTCGTGAAGCCCTCTACACGGCGGAGCACCGCGCGCACGCGAGCGACCAACTCTCTAGGGTGAAAGGGCTTGACGACATAGTCATCGGCACCAATTTCGAGCCCCGCAATGCGATCAGCGTCCTCGACTCGCGCCGTCAGCATAATGATGAGCGTATTCGATTTTTGCCGGATCTCTCGCGCAACATCGAAACCGTCCATGTCAGGAAGCATCAAGTCTAAGACGACCAAAGCCGGCTGCTCGACCTTCCACAACGTGAGGGCGTCTTTGCCGTTGGAAGCCGTCAAGACTGAAAAGCCCGCTTGCTGCAGATACGCGCGCACCAGCTGCACGATCTTCAATTCGTCGTCCACGACCAAGATCTTCTTTGACATCTCTGCAAGTATAGCACGTCGTCGCGAGCGAGTAAAAGCTGTGAGGGGCAGGATCATCCCACCCCTCACAGTGCTAGACGTCGTTCACTTAGCGGCGGCAGCGAGGCCCCGTGCCGTCGCGGGCTCGGAGCGTGATCCCACGTCCGTGGCCGTGGTTCATCCTCTGGGCCGGCGGGCCAACCTGTCCCAAAGCCTCAGCGCGCGCTTCTGCGAGAATTTGCTGAAGTTCTGCGGGCGATCTGCCCAACTTCTCCGCGAGGATCTGCAACATGGAGCCTCGCAAGGGAGGCTGCGCTCCCTGCGGCTGCGCGGCCCAGCTGATGGCCGTCAGGACCATCACGACTGCCGCGATACCCACGAGTACGGTGAGAATCTTCTTTGCATGAGTCATTGTCGTTCACTCCTTTCTGAGAGCGAGAGGGCGCTATGGCCGGCGAGGCCCTCGCCCCCCGCCACACTTTTGGAAAGCCGGTAGATGGTTCTGGAGCGAGACGTCCCGCAACCGTGCCATAACCCATCGCAGATCGGGTTCCTTCACAAACGTCAAGAACTGCTCGTACATGGCAGCATTGGCTATCTCAGCTGCTGCGGCTTGCTCACAGGCTTCCCAGATCGTCGCCGGAACTTGAACATTCCCCAAGAACGTGTCCGCAGGCACGGGTACACCGTACTTGGCAAAATAGAACTTCCATAGATCAATGTGTTGCGCTTCCGCTTGCACGATGTTTGCAAACGGAAGCACCGGGCCGAACTTGTCTATCACAGCCTGATAGAACGCATGGGCACGATACTCATCGTTGATGCTGTCGAGCATTGCTTGAACCGTCCGTGGGTCAAGGGGCATCTGCGCCGTGCCGATCAGACCGAACAATCCAATCGCGAGGACGCTCGCGATCCCGACTACCGTTGTGAGCTTCTTCGTCATGTTGATCACCTCGGCTATGACAATACCCAAGCGATATAAAGAAACCATGAAGGGACTATGGAGATTTGATGGAGACCTTGCTGAGCCCAGACTCTTTCGTTTACAATAACTTTATCTTCGTCAAAGGAGCGATGACCATGCTCAACAAGAGGCTCGAAAAAGCTCTCAACGACCAGATCGTTCGAGAACTCGAGTCGGCGTATATCTATCTTTCGATGTGCGCGTACTTTGAAGTGCAGAATCTTCGGGGGATGGCCCACTGGATGCGCTTGCAAGCTCAAGAAGAACTCAAGCACGCCATGAAGATCTTTGATTTTGTGAACGATCGCGGCGGGCGCGTCGAGCTGGGCCCGATCGCCAAGCCCCCCATAGATTTCAAGTCTCCACTCGATGCCTTCCAGAAAGCCCTCGCCCACGAGCAGAAGATCACTCGGTCTATTCATGATCTCTATGATCTCGCTGATGAGGAAGACGACTACCCCACCGAAGTGATGCTCCAATGGTTCATTGAGGAGCAAGTCGAAGAAGAGAAAAGCACGGGCGAGGTTGTAGAACAGCTCAAGCTCGTCGGGGAGAGCGGGGCTGGCTTGATGATCCTCGATCAGAAGCTGGGGCAGCGCGAAGCCGAAGACGACTAGATTATCAAGGCGAACGGCCGTTCGCCTCTACCGAGAAAATCAGAGGCTTGTCGGCCTTGACGCGGACGCGAACTCGACTGGCGAGCGGGAAGTATGCTCCTGCAGGCTGGAGGCTACGCACGCTCTCCCCTGAGGAGAGTCGGATAGTGATTAGCTGCATCCCGCCGCGATAGCGCCGCGCCACGATGAGGCCCTCGCCTCCGGCCTCTCGCTTTCTAGCCCCTGCCCTTCTCTCTT
>DAIPXV010000051.1:0-11793 GCA_036783095.1 Candidatus Bipolaricaulota bacterium | reverse complement strand
TCTCCTGGGCACCCAGATGATCGGGCTGGGATTAGATTTCCCCAACGTGACGCTTGTAGGGATCGTCTCCGCAGATACGCTGTTAGACTTCCCAGACTTCCGCGCGGGGGAGCGGACGTTTCAGCTCATCTCTCAAGCGATCGGGCGGGCCGGCCGGGGCGAGCGCCCCGGCGAAGTGATCATCCAAACTCGACACCCTGAGCATGAGATCATTCGTCTGGCAGCCTCCCAAGACTATCGCGCGTTTTACGAGCACGAGATCGAGCTGCGCCGATCGCTGGGATATCCCCCCTTCACCAGATTGATCTTTCTCATCATTGAACACAGCAATGAAGCCCAAGCCCATCACCGCGCAAACATCCTAAAGGAGCGCTTAGAAGAGCTCAAGCTCGCAGAGGTGCTCGGCCCTGCACGGGCCCTCCCCTATCGCTTGCGAGGAAACTATCGTTGGCAGATCGTGCTCAAGAGCACGGCAGAATCCATACAGAAGGCCATCTGGGGGGCCCTCACAGGGCTGAGGCTGGCCGACTCAGTGACAGTGAACGTTGATCCTCAGCTTTGAAGAGAATCTTCGTCACTATAGGGGTGAACTCCGCGCGCTCGCGTAGCTTCGCGTAGAGCGCAGCGCCCCCGAAACTGAGCATCATCAAGCTCAAACCGAAAGCGACTTGTGTGAGGATGACTGCATCCCCTTCCCAGCCCCATCGTGCAGAGCTCCACCATCCCCCTAGCACAATGCCCACGACAAACATTACAGTTGGGATGAGATAGAGCAACGCCGACGCCTTCACTACCGAAGTATTCGATTTGAGCTGGAGCTCAACGCGATCCCCCGGAGCCGCGCCGATCTCGTTGAGCGCTTCGATCTCGATCACCGAAGTCTGTCGAAAGAGACTCCCCAAGATCCCACGACGCTGGTCTACTTCTTCAGGGGAACACGCGGTGCTTAGCACGCATGTACAATTTTCACACGTTCCGCGACGATAGACCCGGACACGCACGCGATCCCCAGTCTGGCCAACAACGATGCCTTCAGCAGAGTCTTTCATAGTGTTAAAAGTATACTAAAATAGTCCGAGTTTCGCAAGTTTGCTCTGCGCCGCGATATTGCTATAATAAACACTATCTTGATACCCAAGGGAAGTGATCATTATGTTCACGGTGACAGAGAGGGCCGCACAAGAGCTCTATCAGTTTTTGCAGAGCGAGGGCAAGACCGACTACGCGCTGCGCATCGTCGCTCACGAGGGCGGCTGTAGCTGTTGCGGCCCAGCATATGGGCTCTTCTTAGAGAAGGAGAGCGCCCCTGGAGACACGATCATCCAGGCTGGGCCGGTCAAGATCTTCTTAGATCAGATGAGCAGCGCGCTCTTATCTGAGGCCAAGCTCGATTTCATGGATGGCCCACAGCAGGGGTTTTTTATAGATAATCCCAGAGCCCAAGCTGGAGGATTAGATAAGTCAGGAGGCTGTGACTGCGGCTGTGGACACTGACTCGCACGAGGTTCACCGCGCGCACCCCCATCCCCGCTCGAAGAGCGCATCAGGCGCCTGCGCGCCATGCGCTAATTCATATGGATCTCGCCCTCTTGAATGAGGTTCTCAAATGAGATGAGCTTTTGGCGCAGCTTCATCGCTTTGAGGCGTTCCAGGGCTTCTTTCTCGATTTGCCGGATTCGCTCGCGGCTCAGCCCAAAGACCTTGCCCACTTCCTCGAGGGTCATGGGCTGCTGGCCGCTCAGCCCAAATCTCAGATCTAACACCTTGCGCTGGCGCTCGTCTAGCTCCTCGATAGCGCGGCGTAGCTCCTCGCGCTGCATCTCCGAGAACGCCTCTTGCAGCGGGGAGGACTTCGTCCGCCCGATGAAATCCCCAAGCACCGAGCCCTCTTCTTCATCGCCGATGGGCTCCTCAAACGAGCGCGTATACGGGCTGATCTTCTTCACCCGCTCGATCTCCTCCACGGGCACACCGAGCATCCTAGAGAGCTCTTGACTGCTGGGCGGCTCCCCCTTCTCTTGCACGTACTCCTCTTCGGCTTTGTAGATGCGCCGCATCAGCTCTAACACGTGTGTGGGGATACGAATCGTGCGGGCTTTATCGGCGATCGCTCGGCTGATCGCCTGGCGGATCCACCAGGTCGCATAGGTACTGAACTTGTACCCCTTGCGATAGTCGAATTTTTCGATAGCTTTCATTAGGCCAATATTGCCCTCTTGGATCAAATCCAACAGGGAGAGCCCACTGCCCTGGTGCTTCTTGGCGATAGAGACGACTAGACGTAAATTCGCCAAAGCTAATTGCTCTTTGGCTTTCTTATCGCCGCGGGCGACGCGCTTGGCCAGCTTCACTTCCTCCTCGCGCGTCAGGAGCGGCACCTTCCCGATCTCTTGCAAATAGAGCTTGACCAAGTCCTCCGAGAGGTCGCCCTCAAGCTCCTCTTCACTGGCTAATTCGGGCTCGAGCTCCTCCTCGAATTCTTCTTCAAGCTCTTCTTCATTATTCATCTCAAAGATCTCCGTCTCCTCATCAGTGCGCATAGGGAAACTCCTCCTCGACTCCATTCTCACCGCACTTGTGGCAGTTTGGACACAAAGAAGCCTCTGGCCTCCGCCAGAGGACGCTGATGCCCACAATCTCTCGGACCAAGGTGCTTTTATTATATCTCCCCAAGGTGCCATTGTCAAGAGCAGTTCGGGGTTTTTAGCAAATGGTGCGCCTTTGGAGTTGCCGGGGAGACAGAGCTCCTTGCCAACCTCACTGTCAGGGGCTAGAGTCGTATTATATGGACTTGCGACGGAAGCGGATTGGCGTGCTGATGGGAGGGCTCTCCCCAGAACGCGAAGTCTCGCTGCGCTCTGGGAGGAACGTCTACGAAGCGCTCGTACGGCTGGGCTATCGCGCCCAGGCGATCATCCTCGATCATCCCGATCAAATCATCCCGGCGCTCTCTCAGATCGATATCGCATTTCTCTGCCTGCACGGGGGCATTGGCGAGGACGGCACGCTCCAAGCCCTTCTAGAGATCTTAGAAATCCCCTATGTGGGGTCTGGGGTCTTGGCGTGTGCCTTAGCTATGAATAAACTGCACGCCAAGCGCATCTTCGTGAGTTATAATCTGCCCACGGCTCCGTGGCTCGAGCCTCCCGAAGAGCTTGGGCCCGCTTGGCAGGAGCGGGTTGCTGCTGCGATCGGCTTTCCGTGCGTCGTCAAGCCCGTGCGCGAGGGCTCCAGCGTGGGTGTCCGCCTCGTGCATACTATTGAAGAGCTCATCCCTGCCTGCCAGGCGACCCAGTCGGAGTTCGGAGCTTTTTTCGTTGAGAAGTTCATATCTGGCAAAGAGATCACCGCGGGGATCTTGCGCATAGACGGGGAAGATCGCGCGCTCCCGCTGATCGAGCTTCGGCCCCACCGCGAGTTTTATGACTATATCGCCAAATACACTCCGGGGGAGTGCGAGTTTATCATCCCCGCGGAGCTCGACGACCAGACGACCGCGCGCGTTCAAGAGTTGGCCCTCCAAGCGCACAGGGCGCTGGGATGTTTTGGGTTTTCGCGAGTAGACCTGCGCGTCACCCCAGAGAATGAGCCGTATCTGCTCGAAGTGAACACCCTGCCGGGGATGACCAACACGAGCGATCTCCCCAAAGCGGCAGCGGCGATGGGCATAGGGTTCGACGAGCTGGTCGAACGAATGCTTTTGACAGCTATAGAAAAACAATCAACTATCGGGGCTCGGCTTGTCGGCTGAGGACGCACAGCGTATGTCGTCTGGGGGGCACCAGACAAACGGAAAGCGCTCTTCGAGCCAGCGCCCAATGGTGCTTCCACGCGCCAAGTGATGGGCGTAGTGCGCGTGAAGGCACTTCACGGTGCGAAAATCAGCGATCCCGGCGATCCCGCGCTCTGTAAGAGCTTCCAGCCAACCGCGGTCTTCTAAGAACTTTTTCTCGTAGGGGCTGAGCAGCGAGAGCCGCTCGTGGGCATAGCGCCGATGGTCTTCGCAATAGAGTCTTTGAAGTTCTGGGTCACGGGCGATCTCGTCTTCGAGGGTCTTAATGACGCCTTGCTCTTCTAATCGAGAGAGCTGCTCGCGCAGGATGGGGCAAGTCAGCCAGAAGAGCGTGGGGAATGGCTCTTTATTGTCTAATAGTGGGGCGACGCGGATGACCGCGGGATACCCCCAGGGGCAGCGCACTTCGATATTCAGTAAGCCGCGCGGGGGCCGGCCAAGCTGCCGCTCAATAATCACCCGATCTCTGTCCATCTCTTTCACGGTAGCAAGAAATCTGCCTGCACACAACTCTGTTGCAGAGCACTCAGGCTTCTTTTATACTTCAAATCATCATGAGCATTCTTATCAATTCCAACACGAAAGTCTTGGTACAGGGAATCACGGGCAGCGAAGGAGGCTTCCACACCCAGCGGATGCGCGAGTACGGCACCCAGATCGTCGCCGGAGTAACCCCGGGTAAGGGCGGCTCGGCTTTTGAGGGCATCCCCATCTACAACACCGTCGCCGAAGCCGTCAAAGATCACGAGATTGACGCGAGCGCCATCTTCGTGCCCGCCCAATTTGCCGCGGATGCGATTCTAGAAGCCGCCGACGCCGGCATCAAGCTCATCGTTTGCATTACTGAACATATTCCCGTCCATCAGATGCTCAAAGTCGTGCAGATCGTCTCCCAGAAGGGGAGTCGGCTGATCGGGCCCAACTGCCCCGGCGTGATCTCTCCCAAGAAGTCCAAAGTGGGGATCTTGCCCAATCACGTCTTTCGCCCTGGTCCTGTGGGGATCGTCAGTCGCAGCGGCACGCTGACGTATGAGATTGCTGATCAACTCTCGCGCGCTGGGATCGGGCAGTCTACAGTCGTAGGCATCGGCGGCGACCCCATCGTCGGGAGTTCGTTTATTGATATCTTAGAACTCTTTCAGAAAGACCGCCAGACAAAAGCTGTTGTCTTAGTGGGCGAGATCGGGGGCACTGATGAAGAGAGGGCTGCTGAATTTATCTCCCAAGGGATGACTAAGCCCGTAGTCGCTTATATTGCCGGGTTTTCGGCGCCGCCGGGCAAGCGCATGGGTCACGCCGGGGCGATCATCTCCGGGAGCGAAGGCACAGCCGAAGCCAAAGCCCAAGCCCTCCAAGCTCATCATATCCCTGTGGCCAGGACGCCCCAGGAGGTTGTAACGCTAGTGCAACAAGCCCTGAGCCAATAAGATACCTCGACTTGCATATCTGTGCAAAAAGCTCCATACTATCTATGGCCCTCACCCCCATCCCCTCTCCCGTGTTTATCCACGGGAGAGGGGTGCCCACCAGGGCGGGGTGAGGGCCGAGAAAGGAGCTGAGGCCCATGCCCGATCTCTTCAAAGAGGGAAAGCCAAGAGCGTCCCCATTTTCCCCAGAACAGATCGCGGAACTCCAAAAGCCCCTCGATGAATCGCGCGTCCAGCGCCGCCCCGACGGCTTGACGTACCTGCCGACCTACGATGTCATCGAAACCGCCAACAGAATCTTTGGGTATGGAGGCTGGCAGCGCGAGATCAAACGCTTAGAGAAGATCTACGAAGACACGAGCGAAGGGACATACTCTGTCGGATATCTCTGCGAGTGTCGGATTCGTATCGGCGATGTCGTCCACGAGGACGTGGGCTTTGGCTCCGGAGTCTCCTCGACAGACCCAGCGCGGGCATATGAGACGGCCCTCAAGGGCGCGGTCTCCGATGCCCTCAAGCGCTGCTTCCGGGCACTGGGAGATCAGTTCGGATTGAGTCTCTATAAGAAGCACGAGCCGGAGGAAGCTCCCGCCGTGCCCTTGGCCACGGAAGCCCAACTGGGGCGGCTGCGCAAGGAGCTCCGCGCTGCAAATCTCAAGGAGAGCAAGCTTTTAGAGTATATCAATGCCATGATGGGGACACGCTACACGCGTTTAGAAGAACTGCCCCTCAAAGTTGCCAGCAGAGCTATTGATCGCTTTGTCTCCGATCGCGAGAACTTTATCGCTCAACTGAAGAGCATGAAGGGGTGAGCATGGGCTTCAGCTGTGGGCTGGTGGGCTTGCCCAACGTCGGCAAGAGCACGATCTTCAACGCGCTCACCGCTGCCGGCGCGAAAGTCGATAACTATCCGTTCACGACCATCGAGCCCAACGTGGGGGTCGTCCCCGTCCCCGACCCTCGGCTCGACGCGCTCCATCAGCTCTTCCCTGATAAGAAAAAAGTCCCAACGACTCTGCAGTTTATTGACATAGCGGGTCTCGTCAAGGGCGCGAGCGAGGGCCAGGGCTTGGGCAATCAATTTTTAGCCGAGATCCGAAACGTTGATGCGATCGTGCACGTCGTGCGTTGCTTCGAAGACCCCGATGTGGTGCACGTTGACGGCACCATTGATCCCAAGCGCGACATCGAAGTGATCGAGACAGAGCTTTTGCTGAAAGATCTCGAAACGGTCGAGAAGCGCGTCAAGTCGCTCGCTTCGCGGGTGAAGGTCGGTGATAAAGCCGCGAAAGCCGAGTACGAGTTCTTCGAGCGGCTCCGTCAGGGGCTTGCCCAAGGGCAGCGCATTCGCGATATACCCCTTCACGAGCACGAGCGCCCATTCTTGAGAGATCTCAACCCTCTCACGCTCAAGCCGGTGCTCTTTGTGGCCAACGTGGGGGATGAGGGTGAGAACGAATACTCTCGAATAGTTGCACGTCTTGCCGCGGAGCGCGGAACTCGATCTGTGACCATTCGCGGGCGCTTAGAGTCTGAAGTCTTTGAGGCCGCTGATACTGATGAAGAGCGCCGCGCGTTCAGAAAAGAACTGGGCATCGAAGAATCCGGGCTCGACGCCCTGGTGCGCGCTGGGTATGAGATCCTGAACTTAGTGACTTTCTACACGATTGATGGCCCGGAGGTGCGCGCCTGGACGGTGCCCAAGGGCACCCACGCCCCCCAAGCCGGCGCCAAGATCCACACGGATTTCGCCGAGCGCTTCGTGCAGTGCGAGGTCGCCCGCTGGGACGAGCTCGTCAGGGAGAGATCGCTTGCGCGCTTGCGCGAGCTGGGCCACCTCCACCGCCACGGCGAACGCTACGAGGTCCAAGACGGCGACGTAATCCACTTCATCGTCGCCTAGGGTTGACAAATCCCCTTAAAGAGAGTATAGTGTAATTTGCACGATTCCATTAGCACTTTCGCAGGAGCGTCAATTTCGATTATGCAGCTCTATAAAGTCGCCAAGGAACTGAACACGACCATAGCGGAGCTTGTGGCACGCCTGGAGACTCGAGGGATCAAGAAGCGCAAGCATAGCTTCGAAAATCTCTCTGAAGAAGAGTACAAGATCGCCCAAGAACTCTTCGCTCAACCACAACCTCAGCCCCACCCCGCGGCTCCACCGCCGCCTCCTCCTCAGCCCACAAAAGTAGAGACTGTTCCACCAAAGCCAGCGCCAGCACCAACCCCTACTACTACCGTGCTCCAGGCTCCACAAGTCGCTCCTCAGGCCGCTCCTGCCAAACCAGAACCTAAACCAGCTCAACCAGTGCTCGAGAAGCCTGCACCGCCACCGCCCGTCCGGCACTTGGTCAGCCGGCCTCCGGTCGTCACCATCTTGGGCCACGTCGACCACGGCAAGACTACCCTCTTAGATTACATCCGCAAGACGCACGTGGCCGCCAGCGAGGCCGGCGGCATTACCCAATCCATCGGGGCTTATCAAGTTGAGTATAAGAACAAGAAGATCACGTTCATCGACACCCCTGGACACAAAGCGTTCGCGAATATGCGTGCCCGCGGCGCCCAAGTCACGGATATCGCCGTGCTCGTCGTCGCAGCCGACGATGGCATCATGGAGCAGACCCGCGAAGCGATCAGCCACGCCCGCGCCGCCAAAGTCCCCATCATCGTCGCTATTAATAAAATAGATAAGCCCACAGCGAGCGTGCAGCGCGTCAAAGAGCAATTGGCGCGTGAAGGGCTCACCCCTGAAGACTGGGGCGGCGAGACGATCACCGTGCCCATTTCCGCGCTGACGGGACAAGGGGTGGACGAACTCTTAGAGATGATCTTACTCGTTGCTGAACTCCAAGAGCTGAAGGCCGATCCCCAAGCGATCCCCCGCGGCGTGGTCATCGAGAGTTCGCTGGACGCGAGCCGGGGCCCCATCGCCACCGTGATCGTCCAAGATGGGACCCTGCGCGAGCGCGATATCATCGTCTGCCACACGGCCTATGGGCGCATCCGTGCGCTCTTAGACGATCGCGGACGACGGGTCAGTGAGGCCGGTCCAGGCTCAGCCGTCCAAGTCCTGGGACTCTCCAGCGTTCCCGGGGCAGGGGAGCGCTTCGAAGTCATGACGGATCTGATGGAAGCCAAACGCCTCGTCGAAGCTCGTCTTGAGGAGATACGCCGCAAGCGCTTCGAGAGGCCTCGACGGACCATCCAAGAGATCCTCCAGCAGCAAGCCCAGGCCAAGAAACGAGTGCTCCAGATCATCCTGAAGGCCGATAGCGTCGGCTGTCTGGAAGCCGTACGCAATGAACTGAAAAATATCAAAGTGGAGTCAGTGCAGCTCGAGTTCCTCCATGAAGGGGTGGGGAACGTCAACGAGAGCGACGTCTTGCTGGCTTCGACTACAAAAGATGCCGCGATCATCGGCTTCCGGGTGGAGGTCGACGACAAAGCGGCCAAGCTCGCCGAGCAGGAGGGCGTGCCTATCCGGCTCTATGATGTCATCTATCAATTGACAGATGACGTCAAGCGAGCCCTACAAGGGCTGGTCGCGCCCCAAATTCGCGAGACGAAGATTGGCGAGGCCGAGGTCCGCCACGTCTTCAAGATCCCCGCTGTCGGGGCAGTAGCAGGCTGCTACGTGCGCGACGGGTATGTGTTGCGAGAGGCGCGCGTGCGCGTCAAGCGCAATGAAACAGTGATCTTCGATGGGACCCTGGCCAGCCTGAAGCACTTCGATAAAGACGAGAGAAAGATCGAAAAAGACAAAGAATGTGGGATCAAGATCGCAGGGTTTGAGAAGGTCCAAGAGGGCGATATCTTAGAGTTCTACATTCGCGAAGTCGTCACAAGCTTCACATAAGCTTCGCCTGGACCGCACCTCCTCGCCAGCCCTGGGCTGGCAAAGGCGAACAATCCAGACGAAGTCTGGCGAAGCCTGGGGGGATCTTGTATGCGGATCGGGGTAGTACGCCTGACGCTACGCCTGCATGAACCGACCTCCCTCAAGGAGAAGCGCCATGTTCTCCAGAGCCTGATCGCGCAAATGCGTCGGAAGTTCAATGTCTCCATCGCAGAGATCGATCGCTTGGACGATTGGAAGAGCGCGGTGCTGGGGGCGGCGATCGTCTGCAACGACGGGCGGGTCAACAACGCGCTCTTGGGGAGGCTCGTCGAAGCTATCGGACACTACAAAGATATCACCGTCGAAGACTACGAGATCGAGATTCTCTAATATGAGTCGCTGGGGACGAGAGCGATTACAGTCAGAGATCCATGAGAGCCTGAGCGAGATCTTGCAGTTTGAGGCACGCGACCCGCGTCTGGAGCGCGTGACGATCTTCACCGTGAAGCTCTCCAAAGATATGCGCCATGCGTGGATTGCTGTAGGAGTGCTGGGGGATTCCCCACAAGAGGAGACCGAGTCCCTTGCGGCCTTGCAGGATCATCGGGGGTTTTTGCGCTCAGCGCTCGCCAAGCGACTTCACATCCGGCACACCCCAGAGCTCCACTTCGAGCTGGACGAGACGGAGCGCCGCGCTCACCGCGTCGAAGAGCTTTTGAAAAAAATAAATAAATAAAAATAAAAGAATAGGGGGGATTCGCGATGAACGTCGCCCATCTACTCGACCGCGCTGCCCAGCAGCATCCAGAGAGAACGGCCATCTATTTCCCTGGGATTCCCAATGCCGTGCCCTCACGGACGATCTCGTACAGAGAGCTTGCGGAGTGGACGAGCCGATTTGCTGGAGGATTGAAAGCAGTAGGGCTTGAGCCTGGGGATCGTTTCGCCGTCTATCTGCCCAATCTGCCCCAATTTGTGATCGCAATCTGGGGCGGTTTTAAGGCCGGCTGCGTCCCAACCCCCATGAACCCTACTCTGAAAAAGCGCGAGATCATCCATCAGATCACAGACTCTGGGGCGAAGCTCATCATCGCGCCGGTCTTTATGCTCGAGGAGGTCGAAAAAGTCGCAGCTGAGCTACCCCAGCTCAAAATCTTCGTTGTCGGCCCTGGATCGCATCACCCGAACTTCGATGAGTTAGTGAAAAACCCACCGCACTTTGTCGAGCGTGAGGACGACGACATCGCGCTCATGCCCTACACGTCAGGGACGACGGGCAAGCCCAAGGGCGTCCTACTCACCCATAAGAATCTCAGCAGCAATATTGAGGCCGTGATGAAGCTCATGCAGGCCAAGGGCGCCGGCGAAAGACTCCTCGTGCCGGTCCCGATGTTTCACATCACCGGGATGACGGTGCTGATGCTCTCCCCGCTCTCCATGGGCGTGACGATTTACCCCATGCTCCGCTGGGACGCTGAATACGCTATGCAGCTCATCCAAGAGCACAAGATCACGAGCATGGTCTGCGTCCCCACGCTCTATATTGATCTGCTTAATCACCCCAAAGTCACTCAATACGATCTGAGTTCATTGAAGCTCTGTAGTTCTGGGGGCGCGAAGATGCCCGTGCCCGTCATCGAAGCGATGCAACGGAAGCTGGGCGTGACCGTCTACGAGGGCTACGGGCTGACGGAGACCTCACCGCTCACGCATACGAACCTCGCCGCGCCCAAGCCCAAAGTAGGCTCGATCGGCTGGCCCATCGAGGGGGCTGAGTGCAAGATTGTAGATGAAGCTAATAGAAGGCTTCCCGTGGGCCAGATCGGAGAGCTCTGTGTGCGCGGCCCCATGGTGATGAAGGGCTATCACAACAACCCCGAAGCGACACGGCAAGCCATTGACAACGAGGGCTTCTTCCATACGGGCGATTTGGCCTACGTTGATGAAGAGGGCTATTACTATATCGTGGATCGCGTCAAAGATATGATCAACGTAGGCGGGGTGAAGGTCTTCCCCAAAGAAGTCGAGCACGTGCTCTACGAGCATCCGGCGGTGGCGGAATGCGCGGTCGTGGGGATTCCCGACGAGCGCAAGGGGGAAACGGTCAAAGCGTACATCGTTCTCAGAGCCGGCTACGAGCCGTCGGAGGCGCTCGCAGAAGAGATCCGCCAACACTGCCTCAGAGAATTAGCTGCTTATAAGCATCCGCGGGAGATCGAGTTCGTGAAAGATCTTCCCAAGACAGCCTCAGGGAAGATCCAAAAGTACGTGCTCCGAGGGGGCTGAAAGCTCAGCTCTTGCGCTCCCCGGGGTTGCTTGGGCTTTGGGCGCGTTTTTCCGCGCGCACCCGCTGCACCGCATACCCGAAAAACCCAATCATTCCTAAAATCCCAGCGATCAGAAAGACCTTCGGCGCTGTGGGCGGAGAAAAGACCATATACCCCAACCCGATCAGTCCCACCACTGCGCTCAGCAGCATCACCACAGCAAAGATTAGCTCACCCATGATGCGCTCTCTCCTTAGGCCCTCACCCCGGCCTTCGGCCACCCCTCTCCCGTTTTTCAAGACGGGAGAGGGGCTGGGGTGAGGGCCTTATAGGGTTATTCTACCATGTGTCGCCTGTCTGCGCTAGGATGCCCCACACGTCCACACCCCAATGGAAGAAGTCGCTCCCCCGCCTAGACTTCAGACACCCTCATCCCTTCCCTAGACCGTTTACAATTCATAG
>DAIPXV010000050.1:0-11825 GCA_036783095.1 Candidatus Bipolaricaulota bacterium | reverse complement strand
CGGCCCACGGAACCAACCCCGCTTCCGCCGCGATGTGCGGCTTCGAGATTGTGCCCATTCCGTCGGATTCCCGCGGCCTCGTCGATCTCCAATCTCTGAAAGCTCATCTCGACGAGTCCGTCGCTGGGATCATGCTCACAAACCCTAATACTCTTGGGCTGTTTGAGACTGATATTCTAGAGATCACAAAGCTCATTCACGACGTCGGGGGTCTCGTCTATTACGACGGGGCCAATCTCAACGCGATTGTGGGGCGAGCTCGCCCAGGCGACATGGGCGTAGACATCGTGCACTATAACTTACACAAGACGTTCAGCACGCCGCACGGGGGCGGCGGCCCCGGTGCCGGCCCGGTCGCGGTCGTCAAAAAGCTCGAGCCCTATCTGCCCGTGCCGCGCATCGTCAAGCGAAAGAATTCGTACGCTTTGGACTACGACCGCCCTCACTCCATCGGGAAGATCCACTCGTTCTATGGGAACTTTGGGGTATTGGTCCGCGCGTACACATACATTCGCATGATGGGCGATGAGGGCCTGAAGGCCGTGAGCACCAACGCCGTGCTCAATGCGAATTATCTGAGAGTACGACTCAGCAAGGTCTACAAAGCCCCCTATGATCGACTCTGTATGCACGAGTTCGTGCTGACGACCAAGGGCATGTCCGAAGAGATCCGCACGCTCGATGTCGCCAAGAGACTCATAGATTACGGGGTCCATCCCTCTTCGATCTACTTCCCCTTGATCGTCCCGGAAGTGATGATGATCGAGCCTACGGAGACTGTCAGTAAAGAAGAACTTGATCGCTTCGCGGACGCCCTCATCAAAGTCGCGCAAGAGATGAGAGAGAATCCCCAAATGCTCAAAGAAGCGCCGCACGCCGTGCCCATCTACGGGGCTTCCGTGCGACGACTTGATGAAGTGCGAGCAGCTAAAGAGCCAATCTTGCGTGGCTGAAGCCCTTGACTTCTGAGCGCAAGAACGCTACACTGAAAGCGTGATGGTGGTGGTGAGAAGCCTCATCGTTTTGTTGGGCGTAGTGTTGGTCTTCACGAGCTTCGCGCAACCCCGGCCCAAGAATTTCAACGATTGGGATCCCGATTGGGCTCCCGACGGCACGAAGATCGTCTTCGTCTCCGACCGCGACGGCAATTCCGAGATCTATCTGCTCACGCTCGCCCCGGTCACTGATCTTGTGCGCCTCACCCATAACCGCGCGAGCGATCTCGGCCCGCGCTTCTCCCCCGATGGCTCAAAAATTGTCTTCTATTCGAGCCGCGACGGCAATTATGAGATTTATATGATGAACGCCGACGGCTCTGGCGCCACCCGGCTCACCCAGAACTCCGCTGAGGACTGGGACCCCAACTGGAGCCCCGACGGAAAGATCGTCTTCGAATCGTATCGCGACGGCTGGCCCGATCTCTATCTGCTAGACCCTCTCACGGGAACTACAGAAAGACTAACTCAAGACGACTATCGCGAGGCGTTCCCCGCCTGGTCGCCCAAGAACGATAAGATCGTCTTTGCGTCATACCGTGAGGGCAGCTGGGATCTCTACGCCATGCGTCCCAACGGCCTCGTCAGACAGAAATTGACCAACGGTGATGGCATCTTCTGGCACCCTGCGTGGTCACGGGATGGGAAATTTATAGCTTTCGAGGCCGTCCGCGGCGATGAATCCGATATTGCGCGGCTCGACGCCGATGGCCAGAATTTTACGTGGCTTACCCGCGATGGCTACGCTGACTTCCACCCCTCTTGGGCTCCCGATGGGAAGCGCATTGTCTACGCGAGCCTCCGCAACGGCTATAAGCGACTGGTGATCCGCGACGTTCTCCCGTAAAATAGAGCGATCCCCAGAGCGGCAGCGCTCTTAGAAAGGTCCTCAAAGATGATCAACGAAGTCAAGGCGGTCATCCGCGCGCATGCGCGGTTTGGCATCCTCTCCCATATTGGCCCCGAGGGCGACGCCATCGGCAGCGAGCTCGCCCTGAAATTTATGTTAGAACAGCTGGGGAAAGAAGCCTGGGCTGCTAACCGCGATCTCGTCCCACCGAGTTTGCGGTTCCTCCCCGGCGCTTCCGACATGCTCCACCCCACACAGCTCCGCAGCGACGAGATCGAAGTCTGGTGCATCGTCGACTGTGGAGATCTCAGCCGCATCGGGGAGGATGCCTTGAAACTTCTCCGTGATGGACAGATCATTATCAATATTGACCATCACCATCGCGATAATCCAAGATTTGGCCACGTCAATTTCGTCAAGGAAGCTGCTTCGACAACACAGTTGCTCTACGAGCTTGCTCCCCATCTGGGGGTGACGATCACTCCTCAGATCGCGACGTGCCTCTACACGGGCATCATTGCGGACACGGACTCATTCCGCAACTCCAACGTCACTCGCGAGGTGTTGGAGATGGCCGCACAATTGCTGTCTTATGGTGTAGATACGCGCGAGATCGCGGTCAATCTCTACGAGCGGCGCAGCTTGGCGGAGTTGAAGCTCTTGGGCTATGTTCTGCAAAGCGCCCAGATCGTTGATGGGATCATTTGGAGCTCCATTCCCAAGTCGGTCTTTCGCGAGACGAACACGTCAGTGACGGACACAGAGCGCTTGGTCGAGGAGCTGCGCAGCGTTGAGGGCATTGAAGTTGCGGTGCTCTTCAAGGAGCTGGAGAACGGGAAGATCAAAGTGAGTTTGCGCTCTAAGGGGCGCGCGGCGGTCAATCTTGTGGCGCGGGCGTTTGGGGGCGGAGGGCACGAGCAAGCCGCCGGCTGCGTCATCCCCGGCGATCTTGAAGAAGTCCAAGAGCGCGTACTCGCGGAGCTTGCACGCCATCTCGCTCGCAAACTTTAACTTATGGCTATCAGCACGCTGAGAGAGTTTCGTCCGTCACAGCCAACGGCGCTCACCTTGGGCACGTTCGATGGGGTGCATCGAGGCCATTGTGCGCTGTTAGAACGCACCTATGCGTGGGCCCAAGAACATAGAGCGCTCAGCGTAGCGTTTGTCTTCACGCGACCGCCGACAAACTATATGGGGGCTCCCAAGCCACTACTTATGCCCGTGGCCAAGAAGCTCGATAGAATCTCCCAGATCGTCGAGCACGTGCTCGCGGTAGAGTTCCCCGAGGTGGGCGCGATGGCTGCTGAGGAGTTCGTGAAGGAGATTTTAGTGGAGCAGCTGCGCATGGCTCATATTGTGATTGGGCCGGATGCGCGCTTTGGCCGAGGGCGGGGAGGAGATCGCGTGCTACTGGAGCGCCTTGGGAAAGCGCTCGGATTTTCTGTAGAAGTCGTCCCGTCAATAACAGTCAACGGAAAGATCGTCAGCTCCACGGCGATCCGCGAGAGTTTATCAGCTGGGCGTCTGGACGAAGCCCGTGAGATGTTAGGCTATGCTCCGACGCTGTGGGGCACGGTGGTGCACGGCGATGGGCGAGGGCGAAAACTGGGCTATCCTACAGCGAATTTAGCCATAGAGAAAGGCGTGCTCGTGCCGGCGGCTGGGGTCTATGCCGTGCGGGTGAGAGTGAAGAATTCTCAGCGCGACGGCGTGCTCTACATCGGGAGCCGCGCGACGTTTGGGGGGTCTGGGCCAAGTATTGAAGTGCATCTTTTCGACACAGAAGAAGATCTCTATGGGATAGAGCTCGAAGTCGAGTTGCTCAAATATCTCCGAGGCGATGCGCGCTTTGAGCGACTAGAGGACCTCAAAGCCCAGATCGAAGCCGATATTCGTGAGGCGCGTCAGCACCTCTCATAACCCTAGCTTCTTCACCAAGCGATTCTTGTCAAATCCCACGATGAAGTCCCCGTCAATCTCGATGACGGGAACACTCACCCGCCCCGTGCGACTCACAAGCTCGGCCATCTTCTTGTGATCTTTGGAGATGTCGTACTCTGTGAAGCCGATCCCCCGCTCCGCGAGAAACTGCTTGGCAACCCCGCAGTACTGACACGTCGGCGTCGTGTAAATAATAACGGTCATTCGTGAACACCCCTATCCCAGAAAGTCTGTCGGGGGTAAGTCTACACGTCGGGGTGGGGGGCTGTCAAAAAAAATTGCGCACTTGCAAAAGTTCCAATTTTGCTGTATTATTTCGGCAAATCTATGATAGTGCTTGGTATCGAAACGAGCCACGAGCACGGAAGCCTAGGTCTTTGTGCCCAGAGTCAGCTTGACGGTGAGGTGCTCTTCTCTACAGAACTTGGCCCTGGCGAACGGCTCCTGCCCGCCCTCGAGAGCTTGCTTGCGCTCAATACCGTCACGAAAGATCAGCTCGAGCTGATCGCTGTGGCCACAGGGCCAGGGTCGTTTACGAGCTTACGCATTGGCATGGCTGTAGGCAAGGGGCTCGCGCAAGCGTTGGGCCTTCCCATCGTTGGGGTTCCCACTATGGACACATATGCTGAAAAAGTCTCGTTTTTCTCAGGGAAGATCTGCGTGGTGCTGCCGGACCGGCGCGATCTTGTGTATTATGCCCTCTATGAGGGCACCACACGGATTACTTCAGAACGATCGAGCTCTATCCATGCGCTCTGTGAGGAGCTAAGCAGACTCTCTACTCTCTGTATTGGGCCGGGGGCCGAACGCCATCGCGCCCCGCTGGAGCGAGTTGCTCTTGTGGCTCCCGCGGCCCTCAATCAGCCTTCAGGGGCACTCGTGGCCCTCGCGGGGGCAAAGAGATATCTTCACACGCAGCGCGATGAGCTGTGGACCCTCGAACCCCTCTACGTACACCATCCCTTCGCAAGCGTCTCTGAAGGAGAAAGGAGCTGACTATGAAAGTGCTTGTCTGTATCAAGCGCGTTCCGGACACTGGTGGTGGCTTCAAGCTCACCGCTGATAATATGCGCGTGGACACGACGAACGTGGGGTTTGCCGTGAGCCCGCACGAAGAATGCGCCGTGGAAGAAGCCATCAGGATCGTCGAGAAGCATGGGGGCAGCTCGACGGTGCTGACGCTTGGGCCCCAAGCGGCTGGGGAACAACTCCGGGAAGCGATCGCTAAGGGGATCACCGGCGCGATGCTCTTGGAAGCTGACGACTATGAGTTCTGGGACCCCGCCGCGACCGCTCAGGCGATCGCTGAGGCAGTGAAGCCCATGGGGTTTGATATCTTGCTCTTTGGGAATGAGTCCGCCGACACGTGCAACTATCAAGTTGGGGTTCGCGTCGCCTATCTGTTGGATCTGCCATGCGTGACGGGCATCAAAGCGCTCGAGATTCAGAATGGCAAAGCGATTGCCAAGCGCGAGACCAAGGACGGCTGGGAGGTCTACGAAGTCCCGCTCCCCGCGGTCTTCACCGTGAAAGAAGGGATCAACACCCCACGCCATCCGAGCTTGCGGGGAATTATGAGTGCCAAGAAAGTTCCCATCGAGCAGAGAAAAGTGACCAAACCCGCGCCGCAGCTCGTGCGCAAAGCCCTCAAGAAACCGCAAGAGGGCCGACAGCTTGAGATCTTGGGCCAAGGGGTTGACGCTGTGCCTAAGATCATCGAAAAACTTCGGGAAGTGGGGGCGATCTAGCTATGATCTTAGCTATTCTAGAAATTTCTCAGAACGCGCTTACTGAGGCTTCGTGGGAGGTTCTCACGGCGGCACGCGATCTGGCTCAGAAGACCAATGACTCTGTTGCGGCGCTTCTGATAGGCAAGGGAGCGCAGGCGTTGGCGCCCACCCTGAAAGGAGTCGGCACAGTGCTCGTCGCCGATGATCAAAGACTAGAGGGCTACATCCCCGATGCGTTCGCGCAGGTCGCCTCAAGCGCGATCGCGCAGAAATCCCCGAAGATCGCCATAGCTCCGGGGACCGAGACGGGCAATGATCTCATGGCGCGCGTGGCCGCCCGACTTCATCTTGGGCTAGCTACGAATTGCACAGAGTTCGTCGTCGAGAACGGGGTTCTCAAGAGAGTCACGCGCTCCAACTGGGGCGGCAGCCTCTTAGAAGAAGTCGAAATTCTCAGTAGTCCGATTCTGTTGACGCTCCAACCCCATGCGATTCCTGCCCAGATGAGCGATGGCCATACCCCGACGGTCGAGACGCTCTCTGTCGCTTTGAGCGAGAAGGACTTTCGCGTGCGGATGAAGGAGCTCATCCCCGGCGAGAAGAAGGGGATCTCACTCACAGACGCGAAGGTCGTGATCGGGGGCGGGCGGGGCATGGGCAGTGCTGAAGCGTTCAAGATGCTCGAGGAGCTTGCGAGCCTCCTCCACAACGCGGCTGTGGGAGCCACCCGCGTGGCCACGAACAACGGCTGGCGGCCACACTCCGATCAGATCGGTCAGACGGGCGCTCAGATCGCCCCTGATCTCTATATTGCATGTGGGATCTCCGGGGCGATCCAGCATATGGTCGGGTGCAAGAACTCTAAAAAGATCTTAGCGATCAACAAAGACCCCGAAGCCCCGATCTTCCAGCGCGCCGACTATGGGGTTATTGGTGACCTCCATCAGGTCGTCCCGGCGCTCGTCGCTGAGCTCAAACGATTGAAAGGGGTTTGAACCAAAAATTCACCTTCGTTCCATTGACAGAACACCAAGCGGTCCTGTATAGTAAACTCAGAAAAGAGTGAACCAAGGCAAGCAAGGAGGCTGTATGCGACTGGGGGCAGCTATGTTAGGGATGATCTTACTTCTCGCGGGAATTGGGGGGTATGGGCAATCGGGGTTGCCGGATCTCGTGGTGAAGTCCGTGCGAGTATCCCCTGGTGATCTTGAGGAGGGGCAAGCCTCGCTCGTGCGCGCGGTGATCGCCAACGTAGGCCAAGGGGATGCTCTTGGGGGGTTTGACGTGATCTTGGAGCTCAATGGGCAGGAGCTAGCGACGCGCTCGTTCTTCGAACTCAAGAAAGATAAATCTACCGAGATCCAAATCCCCTGGAAGGCCCTCATGGGCTCTCATACGCTGACGGTCTCCGTGGACGCGCCCTTCAGTAGAATTCGGGAGATCAACGAATCGAACAATAAAGTCTCTCTGCAGTTTGTAGTCTCGCCGGTCCTAGGGGTGCGCTCGTTCAGCCTCGATGTAGTGAAGCTCTTTGGGCGAGTCCTCAGTGAGACCGGGGTCGCTCTTCACTTTAAGCTCACCGACAGCGTCTTCACGTCTTTAGATAATGCTGTGAGCGCTATCAACGAGGCTGCCGCGGCGTTGCGCAATGCTTCCCTAGAGCTTGGGCTGGTGCGCAGTCATATGCCCCCAGTTTTTGTTGCAGATCCCCTCATGCGGGATGCGCAAGCCCTCGCTACCCTCTATGAGAGTATGGCCGAGTCCTTCGAGCGCATCGCTGTGATGCTGAGCATTGGGAATTTTGATGCTGTGCTCGAAAACGCCTATCTCTTGCGGGCTAAGCTCGTGGAGCTCTCCCAGAAAACTCTGGGGGATGTGAGCTTTGTCTCCCTAGGATCAGCCGTGGCTCGCTTCGATCAAGTCATCGCCCTAGCCAAAGAGCTGCGCGATCTGCTCAAGGGGGCTCAGGGGCGCTCCCAATACCAAGTCGCTGTCGAGCTCTTCAATGCGTTCATGGCCTTTGGGGATGAGCTGAGCGCGTGCGCGCGCGCGATCATACGGCTTGGGGAATCGCGCGCCGCCCTCTTCTCCAACGGAGATGTCCCCATTGACGGCGCGTACAGCACCAAGCACCCCTTGATCATCCAGTGGGGCGGCGTGATGCTCATGCGAATTGAGCTCTACAATCTGAGAAGTGGAGCGCTCGTCTTCCGCAGCGAGGAGATTGGTCCAGGGCTTGAGGTAGCGGGCAATGGTTCTCTGGTGACGGGCATGTACGGATATAGATTAATGGGCATAACCAAGCATGGGGTACATCGGGTGGAGATCGGTCGGTTGTTGGTCAAACAAGCCAATAGCATCCCGCCCGTGAGCAAACAGAATGTGCCTATGGGTATGTCTGGGCATTAGCCTGGCCCTCTCGACGCACGCCCTGCAATTGACAGCTCACAGCTCAGCCATCGAGAGCGTGCGTGTGGAGGTCTTTGATCTCGCGGGGCAAAAAATCTTTGATTCCGGGCCGGTGCCGGGAGCCACGTATAAATGGTACCTCCAGCGCGATGACGGGCGCCCTGTGGCCAATGGGGTCTATTTCTATATTTTTGTGACGCGCACCGCCGACGGCAGGGAGGCCCGCAGCTCCGTGGGCAAGATCGCTGTGCGCCGCTAGGGTCTTGACTTCCCTCGACGATCTTTTATAATCAAAGAGACGAGGGGTGAGATGGACGAGGTTTCTGTTGAGCTGCACGAAGTCTCCAAGCGCTTCGGCTCCGTCGCCGTAGTCGAGGGTGTCTCCCTGCAGATTCGTTCTGGGGAATTCTTCTCGCTGCTAGGGCCCAGCGGCTGCGGAAAGACCACCACGCTGCGGATCGTAGCGGGGTTCGTGCAACCCGATGCGGGTGAGGTCTTCATTGGCGGCCGGCGTGTCACCCATCTGCCGCCCAACGAGCGCGACGTCAATATGGTCTTTCAGCACTATGCGCTCTTCCCCCACTTGACGGTTGAGCAGAACGTCGCGTTTGGCTTAGAAATTCAGAAGCTCCCGCGCGCGCAGATTCGTGAGCGTGTGGGATGGGCGCTCGAGCTTGTCCGGCTCAGTGGCTTAGGGTCGCGCTACCCCCATCAGCTCTCCGGTGGGCAACAGCAGAGGGTCGCCTTGGCAAGAGCCCTCGTGACCCAGCCCTCGGTCTTGCTGTTAGACGAACCCCTGGGCGCGCTCGATCTGAAGCTCCGCCAGGAGATGCAGTGGGAACTGAAGAGGCTCCAACGAGAGCTCAAGATTACTTTTCTCTACGTGACCCACGACCAAGGGGAAGCCCTAACGATGTCCGATCGCCTCGCCGTGATGAATCATGGGCGGGTGCTCCAGGTGGGCACTCCTCAAGAGATTTATGAGCGTCCGGCCACGCGCTTCGTCGCGGATTTTATCGGGGAGAGCAACTTTCTCGAAGGACGGGTCGTGGCTAAAGAAGGGGATCGGGCGCTGGTACAGATCGGCTCCCTCCACGTAACCGTCGCCAGCGACCAGCCATTAACGCTCGATCAATGGGTGACTGTAGCGGTGCGGCCGGAGCGCATTCGACTCTGCCCCTGCTCGCGCTCTCTGTGGACGGGGCAGGTGGAAGAGCTCATCTATAGCGGGAAAGAGACACGCTACCGCGTGCGCATCTCCCCCGATGTGACGCTGATAGTCAGTAGCCCTGGAACCAACGGGGTTGGCGTGGGCGATCGCGTCGGGGTGGAGTGGGACGAGCAGAGCCTTCGGCTTATAGACTCCCATGAAACGCATCACTGAAGGCCTGGTCGTGTGGCCCGGCGTGCTCTGGCTCCTCCTCTTCTTCGCGATCCCCCTGGGGATTATTCTTTTTGTAAGTTTCACCCAGCGCGATCTCGGTGGGCTCATCCGCTGGGAGTTCACTCTTGACAATTATCTGAGACTGTTCGAGCCCATCTATTGGGTTGGTCCACTGTGGAACTCCCTCTGGCTGGCGGTGCTCACCACCCTGATATGCCTTGGGCTGGGGTATCCTCTCGCGTATATCATAGCGCGGAGCCCTACAAGACAGAAGCATCTCTTGATCTTTCTCGTGGTGCTCCCGTCCTTCACCAACTTTCTTGTGCGCATCTACGCGTGGTTCATTCTGCTGCGTCCGGAGGGGTGGATTGTGTGGGGGCTGCGGATGCTTGGGCTTGAAGCGAATCTTTTAGGATCTTCAGTGGGCGTGCTGATCGGCTTGGTCTATGGGTATCTGCCGTTTATGATATTGCCGGTGTATGCGACGCTGGAGCGGCTCGACTATGCGCTCATTGAGGCTGCGTACGATTTGGGAGCCACGTGGTGGCAGGTCTTCCGGCGCGTGCTCTTGCCCTTGAGCCGGCCGGGGATAGTCGCGGGGACTGTGTTGGTCTTCCTGCCGGTGCTAGGGGAGTTTCTCACGCCGAAGCTGCTCGGCGGGGGCAAGGTCCCGACGATCGGCGTGCTCATTGAAGAGAAATTTTTGGGTCGGGTACCAGATTGGCCCTTCGGCGCGGCCATAGCTATCACGGTGATGGCTCTTGCCCTGGTTGGGGTAAGCCGACACTTCCAAACGGTGAAGGAGTCGCGATGGGTCGGATGAAGCGTGTCCTCGATTATGGGGCGGCACTGCTGCTGACGCTCGATGCCCTGTTGACGTATATCTTTCTCTATCTACCCATCGTAGTGTTGATTCTGTATAGCTTTAGCGCGAGCCGCTATGCGCTCGTGTGGGGTGGGTTTTCGCTTGAGCCCTACAAGAAGCTCTTGAGCGACTCTGAAGCCCTCAGGGCGCTGGGCAACAGCCTGATCGTCGGGATCATCTCGATGGGCCTCAGCACGCTCCTGGGGACGCTCTTAGCGCTGGGGCTGGAGCGCGGGCGCGCCTGGGGACGAAGGGGAATAGAAGTTCTCGCTTATCTACCCATAGTCCTTCCGGAGATCGTCATGGGGGTTGGGCTGCTGCTCTTCTTCGCCCAGGTGTGGCGGCGCATAGGAGGGGAGATCGGCCCGCTGCCCACTGTGATCGCTGGACATGTAGCCTTCAGCATCTCATATGTCATGGTGGTGGTGCGAGCCCGTCTGAGAGATCTCGATCCATCGCTCGAAGAGGCGGCACTGGACTTGGGAGCGACCCCCGCGCAAGTGTGGCGGCGCGTGATTATACCACTTCTGATGCCAGCGATCGTGAGCGGGGCGCTGCTCGTCTTTACCCTCTCGCTCGATGACTTCTATATCACATACTTTTCCACGACCGGAGGATCGGGGTTCAAGACGCTCCCTCTCTATCTCTACGCGCTACAGGGGCGGACAGGAGTGCCCCCACAAATGAATGCCCTCGCTGCCCTTATGCTCGGCACTTCGCTGCTCTTCGTCGCTTTAGCTCTGCTTGTCCAACGTCGCTCTCTCGGAGGGGGATGATGGTGCGCCTTTGGATTCTGTGTGGTGCTGTGCTCGGCTTGATGCTCTTGGGGTCGTGCGGAGGAAAAACTCCCAGAGAGCTCCACATCTTCATCTGGGCTAACTATATGGACCCTGAGGTCTATCGGCTCTTCGAGAAAGAATTTGGCGTCAAAGTCATCGAGGAGAACTTCGACTCCAACGAGACTCTTCGCAATAAGCTCCAAGCAGGGGTGACGGGCTATGACATTATTGTGCCCTCGGACTACACCGTCGAGATCCTCATCCGTCAGGGGCTGCTTGCCGAACTCGATCTCCAAAAGATCCCCAACTTTGAAAACATCTCGCCACGATTCCGCAATCTCTATTACGATCCTCAGAACAGATACTCGATCCCGTATCTATGGGGCACGACGGGGATCGGCTACAACGCCCAGAAGATCGAGACCGCTCCCACAAGCTGGGCAGAGATTTTCGACCCCAGCCGCCTCGAAAGATACAAGAACCGCATCAGCATGCTCGACGACCCCCGCGAGACCATCGGGGCCGCCCTCAAATATCTGGGCTATTCGATCAACAGCACCGAGCCGCAAGCTCTCGAAGCCGCCAAAGAGATTCTTCTTGCGCAGAAGCCCTATCTGGCGCGCTACGACAGCGAGACCTATGACGACTTCTTGCTCACGGGGGATCTAGTCATGGCTCACGGCTGGAGCGGCGAGTTCGCTCGCGCCCGCACGGAGAACCCTCATATCCGCTATGTGATCCCTCAGGAGGGCGGGGTGATCTGGGCGGATAATTTAGCGATCCCCAAGGGCGCGAAGAATCGCGATCTAGCCCATCTTTTTATAGATTTTCTCCTGCGCCCAGAGATCAGTGCTCGGATCGTTAATTTCTTG
>DAIPXV010000049.1:0-11903 GCA_036783095.1 Candidatus Bipolaricaulota bacterium | reverse complement strand
AATCGCTTTGGAAGCGGCGCGAGGCCATCTTCACGGGCATCTCCGGCGCGCTGTTAGCCCTGGGGCTCGTGCTTTCATTGTTGAAGCTCGATCCAACGCTACTCATTCTCTTTGGGCGCGCGCTCTCACTCTCCACGGCGCTGTATCTGGCTTCGGTGCTCTTTGGAGCTTATCACTTCGCGCGCAAGGGGCTGTACGCGCTCAAGACGTTCTCGCTGGGCATCAACTTTCTGATGAGCCTCGCAATCGTCGGGGCGATCATCATCGGAGAATATGCCGAAGCCGCAAGCTTGGCATTTCTCTTCTCGTTGGCTGAGTTGCTCGAAGAGTTTTCCGTCGGGCGCGCGCGGCGCTCCTTGCGCGAGCTGATAAAACTCGCCCCCCGCGAGGCGCGCGTGCGCCGCAATGGGGAAGAACTCCTCTGCCCTGTTGAAGAGATTGCCGTCGGTGAAGTCTGTATAGTGAAGCCTGGGGAGCGCATCGCCCTCGATGGCCGAGTGCTCGCCGGCAGTTCTTTTGTGAACCAAGCGCCCATCACCGGGGAATCCGTTCCCGTAGAGAAAAGGCCGGGCGACGAAGTCTTCGCCGGCACGATCAACCACGAGGGCTATTTAGAGATCAGGGTCACCAAGCGAGCTAAAGACACGACGCTCGCAAGGATCATTCACTTGGTCGAAGAAGCCGAAGCTCAGAAAGCCCCCAGCGAAAGATTTGTCGATCGTTTTGCGAGATATTACACACCCGCTGTAGTGTTCGCCGCGCTCTTAGTAGCGACCGTCCCAGCGATCTTCTTCGGGGCTGCGTTTGCAGAGTGGTTCTCCCGCGCGCTGGCGCTCTTAGTCATCGCGTGCCCGTGCGCGCTTTTGATCTCGACACCAGTCTCGATTATCTCAGCGATCACGAGCGCCGCGCGCCACGGCGTGCTCATCAAGGGCGGGGTCTACCTAGAAGAGCTAGGACAAATACAAACCATTGTCTTCGACAAGACGGGCACGCTGACGACGGGCCAGCTCGCTGTGACAGATATCATCCCAACGGACACCATCTCCGTGGCAGAAGTGCTGCGCATTGCCGCAGCGCTGGAGCGCAAGAGCCAGCATCCCATCGCCCAAGCGATCGTGCGCGCGTATGAGGAGCGCGCGGCGGGGGAGCCGCTCCCCGATGTCCAAGAATTCACTTCGTTGACAGGCCAAGGCGTCCAAGCCAAGCTCGACGGCACGCTCTATCGGGTGGGCAAGCCCCAGCTTTTCAACGCCGATGAGCTCGCTCAAAATTTCGCTGCTCAAGCCAAGACGGTCATCGGCGTGGGCACGCCCGATCGCCTGCTGGGGCTGATCACTATAGCTGATACCATCCGTCCTCAAGCTCACCAGGCCGTGCAGCGCCTCAAAGATTTGGGGATCGAAGTCGTGATGGTCACGGGGGACAATGAAGCTACGGCGCGCGCGGTAGCCCAACAAGTGGGGATTACGCACTATCACGCGGGGGTCTTGCCCGAAGAGAAAGTGCACGAGATCGAATATCTAAAAAGCGAGTATGGCCGTGTGGCAATGGTCGGCGACGGGGTGAACGATGCGCCGGCGCTCGCTGCTGCTACTGTGGGGATCGCGATGGGCGCGGTGGGTTCCGATGCGGCGTTAGAGACAGCGCACGTCGCGCTCATGGGGGATGATCTCAGCAAATTGCCGTATCTCATTGAGCTGGGCCGTCGGACACGCCGCGTCATTGGACAAAACATCTTCTTCTCGATTCTGACGAAGCTCGCCCTTGGCCTTGGAGTCTTTCCCGGTTACGTGACGCTCGTATTAGCTGTGCTCGTTGGGGATATGGGAGCCTCGCTGGCAGTGACGGGCAACGCGCTGCGCCTGGCGCAGATCACGCCCAAGGGGTGATCTCATGACAACGAAAGCCAAGCTCACATGCCCACAGTGCGGCTTCGTACAAGACGTGGAGATGCCCGCGGAGAGCTGTCAGTTCTTCTATCGCTGTGTGCACTGTCATAAGATCCTCAGACCCAAGCCGGGGGACTGCTGCGTCTTCTGCTCATACGCCGACGTCTACTGCCCATCAAAGCAAACCCACGAAGACTGAGGGAGCAAGCCCAAGGCGGGATCGGTTACAGCGTTACTGCTCACAAGAGCGGAGCCTCTCGCGATCTGTTGAGTGCTATTCCAAGGTGCCGATACGCCCGCTCTGTGGCGACCCGGCCCTGGGGCGTGCGCTGAATGAACCCCTTCTTGAGCAGATACGGCTCATAGACCTCCGAGAGCGTATCTTTCTCCTCGCTGAGCGCCGCTGAGAGGGTCTCCAGCCCCACCGGCCCACCGCCAAATTTCTCAATGATCGTTCGGAGAATCTTGCGGTCTAATTCGTCTAAGCCCTCTTCGTCTATCTGGAGCATCGCTAGGGCTTGGCGAGCAAGTTCTTTGTCAACAAGAGATTTCTTCTTCACTTGAGCGAAATCGCGCACGCGCTTGAGCAATCTATTGGCGACTCTGGGAGTCCCCCGCGCCCGCCGTGCAATCTCTTGGGCAGCATCTTCGGTGATCTTCACCCCCAAGATAGAAGCCCCGCGCAGCACGATCTCCTTCAGCTCAGATTCGTCATAAAAATCGAGATGGAAGACGACCTCGAATCTGTCGCGCAAGGGATTTGTCAACAGCCCGGTGCGGGTCGTCGCCCCGATGAGCGTGAACTTGGGAAGGTCTAATCTGAGAGACTGGGCGTGTGGCCCCTCCCCAATGATGAGATCGAGCTTAAAGTCTTCCATCGCTGGGTAGAGCAGCTCTTCGACGTTGCGTCGGAGTCTGTGAATCTCGTCAATGAAGAGCACATCTTTGGGGTTGAGATTGGTGAGCAGGGCGGCTAGGTCGCCGGGGCGCTCGATGGCCGGCCCAGAACTGATTTTTATATTGACCCCCATCTCGGCGGCGACAATCAAAGCGAGCGTCGTCTTGCCCAAGCCCGGCGGGCCGTGCAGCAGCATGTGATCTAAGACATCGCCGCGGGCTCGGGCGGCTTCCATATAGAGTTGTAGTTGCTCTTTGAGCTGGGTTTGCCCGATGAATTCAGACAATCTCTTCGGGCGCAACGACAGAGTAGCTTGGTCTTCCTCGAGCTCTTCCCCCCGCAAGATCGCCTCGCGCGGCATATCGCAATTTTACTCATTCAAGAGTACCCCAAGCAACCCGCTTGCGCGAGTGTGTTGGGCATGGCAGAATGAAGGCGCGATGCTCGACCAAGTCAAAAAGACGATCAAACAATACCGAATGCTCACCCCCGGAGACCGCGTCTTGGTCGCCGTCTCCGGCGGGGTAGACTCGGTTGTCTTGCTATACGTGCTGAGAGAACTGCAAAAAAGTGAAAAGCTCTCGCTGGCCGTAGCGCACTTCGATCACGCCATCCGAGCTGACTCTGCAGCGGACGCTGAGTTTGTCAAAAAGCTCGCACGATCTCTCAAGCTCCGATGCTACAGCGAGCGCGCCGATGTGCCGACCTACGCCAAAGCCGAAAAACTCTCGCTCGAAGTCGCCGCGCGCACCCTGCGCTATCAGTTTTTAGAGAGAACCGCGAGAGCGCATAATTTTAATAAGATCGCCCTGGGGCACACGCTCAACGACCAAGCCGAGACGCTCCTCATGCGGCTGCTGCGCGGCGCAGGCGTAGAGGGGCTCGCGGGAATTCCTCCGGTGCGTCCTGCAGGAGAACTGACATACATCCGCCCGCTCATCGAGTGTACCCGCGACCAGATCGTCGCCTTCGCTCAAGCTCATAAGCTTCAATGGCGCGAAGACCCGACGAACTATGACACGACGATCGTGCGCAACAAGATCCGCCATGAGCTCATCCCAATCCTGAAAGAGTACAATCCCAAGCTACTCGAAGCCTTAGGGCGGACGGCGCGGCTGCTCGGCCAAGCCGCGCATGTCCTCGAATGCCAAGCTGAGCAAGCCCTCCCGACGCTCACCGCAAGCGAGGGCGCGCAAGAGCTTGCCCTCAGCCTCAAAGAGCTTGTGGCGATGCCGGAGTATCTGCAAGGGCTTGTGCTGCGTCGTGCGATCGCACGCGTCAATCCGCTCTGTGAGCCGGAGGCCGCGCACATCGAAGCCCTGCTGAGATGGCTCTCCCGTCGCGGTGCGGGCGAGCTGCACCTGCCTGCTGGAGTGAGGGTCCTGCGACGCCATAATCACTTGGTCGTCACGGCGCGCCCGGCTGCACCCCCAAAGCGCTTTGAGTATCTGCTCACCGTCCCCGGCGAGACCACTCTCTCGGAGATCGGCTGGCGGTTTGTGGTCCGCTCCCTTCACCCTCACCCCCGTCCCCTCTCCCCTCTGAGGGAGAGAGGAGACAAAGGGGTGAGGGGGAAAGTTCTCTTGGATGCTGACAAAATCCAGGGAAGCTTAGTCGTGCGCAACCGCCGTCCCGGAGACCGAATCCGTCTGAGATCAGGGACGAAGAAGCTCCAAGATTTCTTTACCGACAGGAAGATCCCGCGCGAGCAGCGCGATGCCATCCCCTTGATTTGTGACGAAAATGCGCTAATATGGATCGTCGGCGAGGCCGTCCACGAGGACTATCGCGCGACGCCTCAGACGAAACATATTTTGGAGATCAGAGCCGAACGGATCTGAAGGAGCTCTATGAGTCTTATCTTGCTGACGATCATTGCGTTTATTGTAACCATCGGGTTTTTGGTGGTGATCCACGAAGGCGGGCATTTTGCTGCCGCGCGGCTCTTTGGCGTGTGGGTCCATCAGTTTGCCATCGGCATGGGGCCAGCGATCTGGCGGCGCAAGGGCCGCGAGACTGAATATTCTATCAGAATCTTTCCCATCGGGGGCTACGTGCGCATGGCCGGGGAAGACCGCGAGAGCCCCGAAGACCAAGCCGTCCCCAAAGAGAGGCTCTTCACTTCGAAGCCCGCTTGGCAACGGATGATCATCGTCTTCGCCGGGCCGGTGATGAATATCATCGCCGCGATCTTTCTGATGATCGTGATCGTTGGGGCGTTCGGGCTGCCCTATCTTGAGGTCGCTGAGCTTGTTCCCTTGCCCGATGGCTCTCCCAGTCCGTCTTCTGGGTTGATCCAGGTCGGCGACAGAATCGAAAGAGTCAACGGAAGAATAATCTATTCAGCCCAGCAGCTCCAGCAAATCATCCGCACTGCCAACGGGCAAACGATTATCCTCGACCTGCTGCGCCATGACGAACACCACACGGTGACGGTGAAGCCCGCGTGGTCGGAGCGCGACGGGCGCTATATTATCGGGGTGAGATTCGCGCAAGTCTCGACAAGCAATGTCATTGCCAAGCTCGACCCCGGCTCCTTCTTAGCGCAACGGGGGCTTCAGCCGGGGGATCGAATTCTCTCTATTAATAACACGCCCATCTGGAGTTTCTGGCAGATGCGCGAGGTATTGCTCAGCGCGTCGCAAGCTATAATGGTCGTGCAACGGGGGGAGCAGCGCCTGACACTCACTCTCGAGGTAGCTGGGCGCAGCGAGCTTGAGCTTTTCGGGGGCTTTGAGCCGGAAGTGCTGATGCGGCGCATCCCGCTGGGGCAGACTATTCTCGTCGGGGCGCAGCGGTCGTGGGACACGGTCGTGGCCATTGTTGAGTGGCTCAAGAGCCTCCCTCATAGATTTGAGCAAGCCAGCGGGGAGATCAGCGGCCCTGCGGGGATCGCTGGGATTTTGGGGCAGTCCTTACAGCTTGGTCTGATGCCCTTCTTGCTCGTCGTTGCGGTGCTGAGCCTCAATTTGGGGCTGTTCAATCTTCTGCCCATCCCGGCGCTCGACGGCAGCAGGATCGTCTTTTTACTTATCGAGATGATCCGTAGGAAGCCCATCCCTCCTGAGAAAGAGGGGCTCATCCACTACATCGGGTTCATACTCTTGATCGGGCTGATTCTCTTAGTGACGTACAATGACATTATGCGGTTCTTTGGGAAGTGAGGAGCGCAACGGCCCAGACGGCGATCCCCTCGCGCCGTCCCAGCGCGCCCAGCCCCTCAGGCGTCGTCGCTTTAATATTTATCTGTGCTATTGAAAGCCTGAGGGTCTGTGCGATCCTCTCGCGCATCGCTGGGATATACGGGGCGATCTTGGGCTCTTGAGCGATCACCGTCGCGTCAATGTTCTCGATCGCAAAGCCCGCTTCAGCGATCTTTTTGCGCACTTCGGCCAAGAGGGCGACGCTCGAGATATCTTTATAGCGCGGGTTGGTGTCGGGGAAGTGTGTGCCGATGTCGCCGAGGGCAGCAGCGCCGAGGAGCGCATCGCTGATCGCGTGCAGGAGCACATCAGCGTCGGAGTGTCCGGCGAGCCCTCGTTTATAGGGGACTTCGACGCCGCCCAGGATGAGCTTGCGCCCTGGGGCGAATTGATGAAAATCTATCCCGATGCCGATGCGCATGGTACTCTATCATACTTAATAGTGCGGAAATTGGCGAGGCACTAACTCTTTAGGGCTTTCGGAACCCCGGCGGCCAGGGGTAGTCAGGCGGGCAGAGGGCAAGACTATTACCATCTTCCTGATTTTGGTCTGGAATCTCATTGCCCTGCCCTAAAATCGTTACCTTGGTTTGTGTGGGTGCATCAATAAAACATGGGCTCACATAGAGAAGCACTCCCCACAGATTTCTTAACAGACGGCTGTAATTTAAAATTAATTGAGCTGAATCCGCCACGACGATCCCAGCGCCATTTAGTATAAAGTTCGTCTTGTTTATGGAGGCTTTACTCTCGTTAACTATGCGGATAGCTCCAAATCCACCTCCCCCGTGGCTGTTGAGAGCTAGAAGTGAATAATTCAAAACAAATTGAGCTCTATCTTGAGCGTAAATCCCTGCTACTGGATGCCCCATAATAGCACTGCTCAGGATAGTTGCTCTCGCCTCATCGTGGAGCTTGATGCCCTCACGATTCTGTGCAATGTGCCCAAACTCTAAGGTCGCTTGTGCCTGGCCTTCTAGCTTTAGAGCCACAGAGTTATAGTTGCTCGCAATGCTAGTACCAATCATTCTTAAGCGGGCATCTTCTCTCATCAACACCCCATATCTCTCAGGATTATAATCCGATGCTGGCCCGCTGTTGGGATTATTGATCGCGCCGTCGACAATAGTAAAATTAGCTGAACCTTCTAAGAGGAGGCCATACCATCCGGGATTGCGGATCTCAGTGGAAGATATTCTTGCAGTAGAGCTATTATGTCCCCAAATCCCTCCTTGGATATCTTCTATGCGAACCCACTCAATGGTAAGAGCTGCCTCTCCTCCAACTTCAATGCCCACAGAGCATTGACCATGGTGTTCTGGACCGGAGCAGAGAGGGGAAGAAGACCTGGGGCGAGGAATGCCTACAAACGCCATGCCATATATAGAAACTTTCACTCTGCTATCCCCAGGCACATAGAGTATAGGTTTGTCAGGATCTAGGGCTTTGACGACCGTTTGTGCGGGACCTATTCCTGTCAGAGAGAGATCTTGGGGGATTACCAGATTCTCAGTATAGATGCCTGCTTCAACTTTAATGCTATCTCCAGGCTGGGCTGCTTCAACGGCTTGCTGGATACTAGTAAAGTCGCAGCCTTGGGCGCAGACGGTCCAGGTGTGCCTGCCTTGTGACCCTAGGGTTTGAGGGAAGGGGGTAAGAATACTTACCAATCCGGCGAGGACCGAGACGAGGCCGACGATGAAGGCGAGCTTGAAAAGGTCAACTGTGCGCATGGCTCCTCCTGCTGCGCTCCTTTCCCTAGGCAGGGACGGGCGTCTTTGGTGTTTATCACCCTGTATATACCATAACCGAGGACAAAAGACAAGAGGGCGGTACGAAAATCACGTATAGATCAGAGCTTGGGATTCTGCTCTTAGTGCATCTTGGCACCTACCCCCCATCTGTGCTATGCTGTCTCTCGCTTATGTGGTGGCTGAGCCTGGGGACGTTCTTCGTCAGTCTGCTCTTGAGCCGTCTTTGGCTTGGGCTTCAAGAGCGCACACGCATCGGCCAGCCCATCCGCGACTACGGCCCAGAAATACATACCCATAAACAAGGCACCCCCACCGCCGGAGGCGTCGCGCTCGTGCTCGCGTTTCTCGGAAGCTGGGCAGTGCTCGCGCTGCTCGATCAAGCAGCGCTCAGCCCAAAGGCGCTCTTCGTCGGCGCAGCAATGCTAAGCTTTGGGCTGATCGGGCTGCTCGATGACGGACTGAAGATCTTCCAGCGCCACGCTCAAGGGCTCCCAGGACGCTATAAGCTGCTCCTCCAAGCGATAGCCTGCGGCGCGCTCGCGTGGGCTGCGCTCGCGCTTGAGCTCGCCTCGTCGGTGCGCATCCCGTTTATTGGGGAGATCGTCGCGCTCTCGCCGGCCCTCTCCGTCGCCCTGATCTTTTTGGTCTTCATAAGCACGGTCAACGCGTTCAACGAGACCGACGGCTTGGACGGGCTCTTAGCGGGCGTGACGCTCATCGCCCTGGGGGCTTATGGCGTGATTCTGTATCTTCAGAATGAGATCACACTCTTAAATATTACGGCGCTCGCGGCGATGGCGCTGCTCGGGTTTCTCTGGTGGAACGCACACCCGGCGAGAATTATTCTCGGCGATACGGGCTCGTTTGTGCTGGGCGGGCTGGTAGGAGCGTTGGCGCTCGTGACCGGCACAGCGCTCTTCTTGCCCCTCATCGCGCTCATCCCCGTCATCGAGACGCTCTCGGTGATCGTGCAAGTGCTGAGCTTCAAGCTCTTCAGAAAGAGAGTCTTTAAAGTCTCGCCCTTGCACCATCACTTTGAGCGAGCCAGGGGCATAGACTATGAGTTTCTGCTGCCCAACCAAGAGTGGCCCGAAGTCTTGATCACCCTGAGATTTTGGATCATCGCAGTGATCGGAGCGGTGCTGGGGCTGTTGGCGTATCGCTGAAGCTCACAGTATACTTAAAATTATGGCGCTCTTTGAGCAGAGACCCGAAAAGTACTTTCAGTTCTACGCCCAAGTGCACTTCCTCACCTGCGAGGAGTGCTTGAGCCACCACGGGGAGATCTCTGAAAACCCAAAGCATAAGCCCCCATTGCACCCAGACTGCCGATGTCATCTGTTAGAATTCCCTCCAAAACAGCTCGAATACTACCAAGAGCAGGGCGAGCGCATGAAGCTGCGCGCCCAGCAAGAACTCATGCGCCGCAGGCTCTGGAAAGAAGCTGCGGCAAGCCTCAACGGCTCTGACCCTACTCACGCTGAGGCGCTCTTCCGCCGAGCGGCCCAAGTCGAATTCTATCTCGAAGAGGTCGAGCAGCTCTGCGCAGAAAAGCGTGAGCTTTTTGAGCAAAACCCCGACCTGCGCGCCCGATTGCAAAAGCTCTTTATAAAGCTCTATCGCATGAAGTTCAGCTTAGATAAATACCGCCCGATCCCACCCAAGCTCATTCTCGCTTGGGAGACCCAGGGGATCGAGCGCATCAAAGAGCTGCTGCCATGATTCTGTATAGATCAGATAAGCTTGTGCTGATGGGCGTGATAGCGCTCGTGCTCGTGAGCGCCCTGGGGACGCGAACAGCCTTGGCCCCAGAGCCCCAGATATCTCAGTTTCTCGTTCGTTTGAGCGAGCCGCTCGATCTGAACAGCGCGACGCTCGACGAGCTGATAGACCTTCCGGGGATCGGGCCAGTCTTAGCTCAACGCATCATCGAGTACCGCGAGAGGCACGGGGGCTTCAAGACCCTCGAAGAGCTTCTAGAGATCCGCGGGATCGGGCCGAAGCGATTCGAGCAGCTCAAGGGGCACGTGCGCCTCGGCCCCCCGCGCTAAGCCATGTCCTTCACATTCCCGCGCACCCGACGCATCCGACTGCGCCGCGAGTTTGAGTATATCTATGAGCACGGTCAGCTCTATCAAGATGCGCGCTTTCGCATCTTCTACGTGCGGAAAAGCCCCACAGAGCCGGGGCGTCTAGGCATCAGCGTCAGCAAGAAGCTGGGCAAGGCCCACCTGCGCAACCGCCTCAAGCGCATCATACGCGAGGCGTTTCGCCTCCACCCGGAGCTGACCGCAGGGCTTGAGATGATCATTCAGCCCCGCCCAGCTCTCCTCACCCTCACCAACGCCCAGATCAGCCAATATTTGCTTGAAGCCCTGCAGGCGATCGCCCACCCTTGAACTTGCCCTACATTTTTGCTATAGTATACCACACACCGACCCCAACCCGAAGAGAATATCCAGCTGGAACGTCTACAGTTGCCTACGTTCCGATGAGGGTCCAGGAGGGGCAGGATATGGAAACGACAGAAGAGATCATCTTGACGCCGGAAGGCTACGAGCTCAAGAAGAAGAAGCTCGAGGAGTATCGGAGGATTCTCTACGAAGAGCTCCCCAAGAAGCTCAAGCTTGCCAAAGAGCACGGGGCGGAACTGCGGGAGAACAAAGAGTATTTAGATATCAAGCGCGAGCAAGACTATTACGAGGCCGAGGTGCGCCGCCTCGAAGAGCTCCTGGAGAAAGCCACGGTGCTCGACGAGAGCCAGATCAGCACCAAGGCTGTCAACATCGGCACACGCGTGACGCTCAAGGACCTAAAGACCAACAAGACCGAGACCTACGAGCTGGTGAGCCCCGCCGAAGCCGATCCCGAACAGAATAAGATCTCTACAGAGTCCCCTGTGGGCCGGGCCCTCATGGGCCAGCACAAGGGCGCGGAGATCGTGGTGGAGACCCCTCGAGGCCTCATCCGCTATAAGATCTTGGCTATCCAGCGCTAAGTCTCTTCTCATGGACACGAGCAACCCCCTGCGCGAGGAGCGCCTGCGTAAGCTCGAAGAGTGGCGCCGTCGGGGCATTGACCCGTATCCAACACGATTTGCGCGTACACATCTTGCGCAAGAGCTTCAGCAGACCTTGCGCGATCTGCCCGCCGGCAGCGACAGCACTATCAAAGCTTGCGTGGCCGGGCGGATCACCGCCCGCAGGGTGATGGGAGGCGCTTCTTTTCTTGATCTTCGCGATGGCTCCGGACGCATCCAGCTCCACGGCACGCTCGATCTCCTAGGGCAAGAGCGCTATGAGCTCTTCACTCAGATTGATATTGGCGACTTCCTTGGGGTCAGTGGGATCGTCTTCCGCACCAAGAAGGGCGAGCTCTCTGTAAGAGTCGAAGAGTTTACGATCTTAGCTAAGGCGCTGCGGCCCCTCCCCGAAAAGTGGCACGGCCTCCACGACACCGAGATCCGCTACCGCCAACGGTACTTAGATCTCATCGCCAATGAGCACGCGCGGCGCATCGCGATCATCCGCAGCCGCATCGTCAGCGCCATGAGAAGATTCTTAGAGAGCGAGGGCTTTTTAGAGGTCGAGACCCCGATCCTCCAGCCCCTCTACGGCGGCGCCGCCGCCAAGCCGTTCACGACGTATCACAACGCCCTCGATATGACGCTCTATCTGAGAATCTCTGACGAACTGTATCTGAAAAGACTCATCATCGGGGGCTTAGAAAAAGTCTATGAGATCGGCAAAGACTTCCGCAACGAGGGCATCAGCACCAAGCATAATCCCGAATTCACCCAGATGGAGTGCTACTGGGCTTACGCGGATTATACGGATATGATGGCCCTCACGGAGCGCATGATCTCCCAGATTGCCAAAGAAGTCTTGGGCTCAACACGAATTCTCTATCAAGG
Organism: Candidatus Bipolaricaulota bacterium; assembly: GCA_036783095.1. Lineage (GTDB taxonomy): Bacteria > Bipolaricaulota > Bipolaricaulia > RBG-16-55-9 > DRXL01 > JANXCC01. Next base: position 243 of record DAIPXV010000049.1, on the reverse strand, counting down.
GCACGAGATCGATCTCACTCCTCCGTGGAGACGTATTTCGTTCCGCGAGGCGATCCTCCAGCAGACTGGCATTGATATCGAGCGCTGCAGAACGTTGCCGGAGCTGCGCCAGGAGATCGAGCGCCGCAAGCTCACCGTAGACCCCCAGCCGACCTGGGGCAAGCAAGTTGACGAGCTCTTAAAGACGCACGTTGAGCCCACGCTCATCCAGCCCACGTTCGTGCTCGATTACCCCGTGGAGCT
>DAIPXV010000048.1:0-12017 GCA_036783095.1 Candidatus Bipolaricaulota bacterium | reverse complement strand
GATGGACTGAAATGTCTTATAGCTTCGCGATTCTTGGGCGAAGAGCTGAATGATCCTCATGCCGGAGAGGCTCTCTTGCATATAGGCGTTGAGCTTAGCTAATTTACGACGGAAGTCGCGGTAGGCGTCGCGGGCGCGCTTGCGGAACTCCCACGTCGCATAGGCGATGATCGGAGCTAAGATCAGAATCAGAAGCCCAAGCTGCCAGTTCAGCTGCAACATGATGACGAACACACCTAGGACGATAAAAACATCTTTAAAGAGATAGACCAAGACCGACGCATACATCTCGTTGATGGCCGCAACATCATTAGTCGCGCGGGTGACGAGTCGGCCCACGGGGTTTCTGTCAAAGAACCTTGTGGGCAGCTTCATCAAGTGATCGAAGATCTGCGTGCGCATGTCGCGCATGATCTTCTGTCCGCTCAACTGCAACAGATAGACTTGAGCGAAGCTCGCGATCAATCTGATGACGAGAATCCCCACGAAGATCGCGGCTAACAGATAGAGCCCGCCAAGCTGCCCCGGTCGAATATACTGATCTATCGCGATCTTGGTGAGATAGGGCAGGGTCAACTCGCAGAGCGTGATGACGACAATGAGCCCAAAGCAGAAGGCGAAGAGTTTAGTATAGGGCTTCACGTAAGTGAGCAGGCGGCGCATGATCGCCGCATCGTACGCTGCCCCAAGCTTCTCTTCTTCCCAGTGATAGGTCATAATCGCACGGCCTCCTCGGCTTGTTGGAGCTCGTAGAGCCGCGCGTAGATGCCATCGAGCGCGAGGAGCTCGTCGTGCCGCCCGCGCTCCACGATCCGTCCCTGGTCGAAGACCAAGATCAGATCCGAGTCCTTGACAGCAGAGATGCGATGCGCGATGACGATCGCGGTCTTCGATCTCATAAAGTCCCTGAGATTGCGCAGGATCTCTTCTTCTTTCTCGGCGTCGACTGCCGAAAGCGCGTCATCGAAGATGAGAATTTTGGGGTTGAGCAAGAGCGCGCGCGCCATCGCCACACGCTGCTTCTGCCCACCCGATAAGCTGACGCCGCGCTCGCCGACGATCGTGTCCAAGCCGTTGGGGAATTCTACAATCTCATCATAGATGCCGGCGAGCTTCGCGGCTTCGATGATCTCTTCTTCGGAGGCCGTGGGCCGCCCAAAGGCGATGTTCTCGCGGATCGTCGTCGAGAAGAGGAACGGGTCTTGGGGAACGATCGCAATAGAGCGGCGTAGCTCACTCAATCGAATATTTCGCACGTCCACCCCGCCAATGAAGAGCGTCTGCGGCGGGGGATCGAAGACGCGCAGCAGCAAATGCACGAGCGTGCTCTTGCCGGAGCCCGTCAGCCCGACGATCCCAAGCTTTCGCCCCTCCTCTAGAGAGAACGAGACGTCGCGCAAGACGGGACGTCCATTGGTCTGGGGATAGCTGAACGTCAGCCGCCGACACTCCAGCGAGGCTTCTTTGGGAAAGGGCTGGGCATCGGGTGCGTCGGTGATCTCTGGCTCGGTTCTTAAAATCTTCTCGATGCGCTCCATAGACGCGGCCCCGCGCTGCATTAAGTTAATGACAAAGCCCAGGGCCATCATGGGCCAGGTGAGCATCCCCAAGTACGACGTAAATGCGACAAAATCGCCCAAGCTGATCGCCCCGGAGATCACCTTCTGTCCACCAACTAAGAGCACGATAGCACTTGAGAGCCCCGCGAGTAGCGCGATCATCGGCTCAAAAAACCCCTGCACTCGCACCAAGCTGAGATTCTTCTCGATGAAGAATTCATTGGTGCGCCCAAAGTCTTTGGAAAACCCAGCTTCTTGGGCGAAGCTCTTGATGACGCGCACGCCGGAGATCGCCTCGCGAACTTTTTCGGTGAGCAGCGAGAATGCTTCTTGCACCGCCATAAACCGTCTATGGATCATGCGCCCAACGACGACGACGAAGACCGTCACCAACGGCAACGGCGTGAACGCATACAAGACGAGCTGCCAATTGATCGAGAGCATCGCGGCGAGCGAGAACGAGACCATGATGATCGCATCGGCCAGAGCCAAGATGCCCATGCCACAGGCGAACTGAACGGCTTCGACGTCGTTGGTCGCGTGGGCCATGAGATCGCCAGTCTTGGTGTTAGCGAAGAAGTTCGCTGAGAGCTTAACTAAGTGGGCATAGAGCCGGTCGCGCAGGTCGCGGCGGATCATGCGCGACGCGCCGAAGATAAAATAGCGCCAGAAGAAGCGAAAGATCGCTACGACGAGCGCAATGCCCAAGATATACCCGGCGTAGAGGACAAGCTGGGCAGTGCCCGTCTGGGCGAGCTCGTCAATCGCTGCGCGGATGATGAGCGGGACGATGAGCTGGGCCCCGTCTACGATAAAGAGAGCGACTAACCCCAGAAATATTCGGGCTCTGTAGAGCCACAGATAGTGCAAGATGCCACGCATGGCTGAGTGACGCTTTCTACACCAACTCCAAGAAGAGCAGTTTCGGATTTTCCAGATAGCTGATAATCTTCTTGCAGAAGCGCGCTCCCACGTCACCGTCTATCAGACGGTGATCAAACGAGAGCGAAACGTACATAATGTCGCGAATGACGATCTGATCATCTCTGACGACCGGGCGCTTCTTGATCTCGTGAATCCCTAGGATCGCCACTTCGGGGTAGTTGATGATTGGTGTGGCGAAGAGTCCGCCCAAGGCCCCTAAACTCGTGATGGTGAACGTGCCCCCCTGAAGATCGCTTAGGGCGATCTTGCCCTCACGGGCAGCCTTCGCCAACCGCTCGATCTCCATGGCGATCTCCAAAAGACTCTTTCGGTCGGCGTCTTTGATCACAGGGACGATGAGCCCCTCTTCGGTCGCAGTAGCAATCCCAATGTTATAATATTTTTTGATGACGATCTCGCCCTTGGCTTCGTCTATCGAAGCATTGAGGATGGGCATCTCCTTGAGGGCAGCGACGCTCGCCTTGACGATGAACGGCAGATAGGTGAGTTTGACGCCCTTCTGCTCAGCTAGCGGCTTCATCTGCTCGCGCACCTGAATGAGCTCGGTCATATCAACTTCGTCAACATACGTAAAGTGCGCCGCAGTCGTCTTGGACTGGTGCATGTGCTCGGCGATGCGCTTGCGGATGCCGCGCAAGGGGATGCGCTCCTCGCGCCGGTCGGTGATGACAGCGCCGGGCACAAACGAGGGAGCTGCTGGGGACGGCGTTGGGGCTGGACTTGGAGGCGGCGGCTGTGATGGTTGTGGCGCCGTGCGCGCAGCGGCGAAGCGACGCACGTCCTCATCGGTGACGCGCCCGCCGGGGCCAGTCCCCTGAATCTGAGCGATATCAACGCCCAGTTCGCGCGCGAGCTTGCGCGTCGCCGGGGTTGCCAAGACGCGCTGAGCCGGCGCTGCTGGTGGAGATGGTGGAGGCGGCGCGGCGACAGCCGTAGCTGCCGCAGCTACAGGTTCGGGCTCACGCTGCGGAGGCGCCTCGACCATTTCACGCTTTGGTTCTGGCTTAGCTTCGCCAAGCTCCTCAATAATCACTAGAACCGAGCCGACCTTGACGGTCTCGCCCTCTTTGGCATTGAGCTTCAGGATCTTTCCCGCGCGCGGCGCGGGAATCTCGACGGTGGCTTTGTCTGTCATCACCTCGACCATCGGCTGGTCTTCGCGGACGATGTCGCCCTCTTTGACGAGCCATTTGACAATTTCGCCTTCGTGGATCCCTTCTCCAATATCAGGCAGCCTGAACTCAAAAGGCATCGCCACACTCCTCTGCACAAAGTTATTACTATAGATTGTAAACGCTGGGAGGACTTTCTGCCACACCTACCCACGAGAGGGCTTTAGAACCATATCCCCACGGTGGCCACCGGCTGGATCCACGACCACGCCCCAACCGTGAAGTTGAGCTGCACGTATCCCCAACGCCCGGCTATAGAGAACTCTTGCCCAATCAGAACCTTGAGATACGTCTGATACCAAATCCCCCGATCCGAGCCTACAGTATCCTCCCACCGCGCCAATCCGGCGCCAGTGCCTAAGTAAGTCTGCTCCACCACGTAGCTGATCAGCGCGCCATCGGCCAGGACGATCCAATCATCGGCTCCCACGTTTCTGATGAGCACGCCTTCGAGCAAGGCCGAGAGTATGAGAGGGGAAGGGATCTGCAGCCGCGCTGCCCCTCCAACAAACGAGTAGCGCGTCGGTGATACCATCCAGTAGAGCCCCACCCCATAACGAAGCGAAGGCGCTGCCGACTCCTGGGCCCACGCTACGAGCGGCAGCGCCACTCCCACAGCTAAGACGAGCGCCCCCTGGCGCGCAAGTTGGCCCATCGCTCAGCGAAGCACGACGATCTTCTGCACGGCACTTCTATAGATCGTGTCTACGCCCTTGACACTGATGACCGCAAGATAGACGCCGTTGGCTACTGGGTGTCCATCGGCGCTCTGCACGCGCCACACGAGCTGATTGCCAGGGACAAACTGCGTCGCATACACTTCACGCCCTTGCAGATCGTAGATCTGCACCCTGATCGCTTCGATGCCCTCGCCCAGGGCTTTGAAGCGCAGGGCGCGCGCCTCGCGCTCGACCCGCAACGCCGTCACCCGCAATGGCACCGCGCTCTCGCTCTGGCGGATGCGATAGACCTGCACGATGGGATCCTCGCGGTCGCCGTCCCCGTTGAGGTCCTGCTGGACGCGCGGCTCGAAGACCCAGAACGTGATCAGATCTTCATAGATATCGGGCTCGAAGCCGAGCTGACCCGTGTTGAAGACCTGGCCCGCCTCCAGATCATAGTAGCGAATGGCCACGTCGAGGCGATCGCCGTCTCCAGTGAGGTCGAGCCCAAGCGCAGCTTCATCAGTCTGGAAGGCAATATAGCGCCCGAAGATCGCCGGATGGCTCCCCACGGCGCCGGTGTCGTGCACCGTCTGGGTCGCCACGTCATAGGAGCGAATGAGCGGCTGCCGAGATGCGCCCATCGCCGTAAACGCGACGGTCTTCTCGTAGATGACGGGCTGATCTCCTCGTATGCCGGTGTCGCGCAGCTGACGCTGCTGCAGATCATACAGCCAGAGCGTCCCCTCAGGCCCCACGAAGACGACGAGATCCTCCCAGATCGCGGGCTGGCTCCCTACGCTGATCATCTCGACGCGATCGGTGTCGAGGTCCCACAGGGCTATCTGCCCTGCGTTCTCGAAGACGACTCTCTTCCCCCAGATGGCCGGGTGCGCAGCTTGATAGAGAGTTCTGCGCACGGCGCCCGTCGCCAGATCGTACGCCCCAAGATACTTCTCATCGTCCACGAAGACGATCGTCTGCTCGTAGATATCGAGATCCTTGGGCGTGCAGGAGACGAAGAGCTTGGTGTCCACGATGCGACCCGTCTGCAAGTCCTTGTAGCGCAGGACGCAGTCGTTCAGTCTCCTGTTGCGATTGAGGTCTTGGTTGGGGCCGCGCCCGTAGTGGACTTCGGGGCTGGGGAAGACCATGATCGAGCCCCAGATGGGCGGGTCGCCGCCGATGGGACCTTCGGTCACTTCAGTAGGAGCCGTAGCAGCGTTATTCGCCGGATCGGGATCGAGAGTATCGCTGGTGACAGTGACACTATTCGAAATAGCTCCCGGAGCCGTCGGGGTCACGACGATCGTGATCGTCACAGAATTATTGGGAGCGATGTCCCCCAGGTCGCACGTGACAGTAACGGCACCATCATAGGTACAGCTCCCCTGGCTTGAGGTGGCCGAGACAAACGTCACCCCGCTGGGGAGCGTATCCGTGACCACGACGTTCGTGGCTGCGTCAGGCCCACGATTTGTGACCGTGATCGTGTAGGTGAGGTTGTCCCCCACGGTGACAGGGTCGGGAGCGTCAAACTTAGAGATCTCTAGATCAGCTTGTGCAGATAGTGGCTGAACAAGCTCGGCGAATTGATAGCGTTCGACGCCGGAGCCTGTGGGAGACTCGATCGCACCGCCGGGCTCTCCTGAGGGATTGGGGTAATCCCCTTCGTAAGTGTAATTGGCATTGATGGACGGATCGCTCTGGACGTAGACGTAATGCGGAGTGCAGTCCTGGAGCGTGCGGGTGTTATCAACGAAGGCTTGAGTAATCTGGAAGTAAGAGCGCGCGCTGGTGATGGTAAATCCCGTAGGCCCGTAGTTGCCAGCGGGATCGGAGACGGCAGAAGTATACGTGCCGGTGCAAGGGGCGTTCTCTTGGATGACGATAGTAAGCCCGGTGACGGGATTGCTGCTGGAATCTATGACGCGCACGTAGCCGTACCAATCTTGGCGAATGCGCCCCTGGATGTTGTCGAACCACGAGTTGGTGCCATCGATTCCAGAGAGACCTTGGGGAAGCGGTGTATCAACAGCGAGCACGCCCCACGCACCGCTGCCCCCTATGGTGTTGCCCGTGATGGTGGGTTGGGAGAGCACGTCATCGTCTGCAGTAGCGGGCGAGTCATCTTGTCCAAAGAAGACGAGCGCGTGGATCCCGTTCTCGGCATTATCAGTGATAGTATTGTTCTCAATGCTGGGTGAGGCGCCGACGAGACGAATGCCGTCTCCTGCTGCCCCAGCCCCATTGTTAGTAATGTCGTTGTTGCGGATGATGGTCCCGCCCCCGTCGCGACGGACGAGGATGCCATCGTTGTTGTTATTGTGAATTTGATTGCCCTCGATAAGCGTATTAGCCGGGCCAGGGGCGGTGAAGCTATCTGTCTGGAGGTCGAAGGGCGGCGCATCAGGGTCCGGCGGGATGGCGTCGGCGTAGTCGTGAATCACCGCAATTCCGCGACCGTTGGCATAGATCTGGTTTGCACTGATAATATTGTCATCCGTCCCCGGGCCGACGACTTGCACCCCGTCAAACACATGGTAGGCAATGTTGTTCCCAGAGACGGTATTATTTGTGGCCCCGTTGATGATCACGACCCCAGCGTTGTCATAGCCCACAGGAGGGCTGGCGTCTGTCCCGCCCCAGATCGTGTTATTCTGAACAGTATTATTGCTGGTTCCCATGCCGGAGATCAGCACGTCCTGATATCGGTTATAGCGAATCGTGTTGAGTTCGATGAAGTTATTTGTCGTCCCCTCAACGAGCGCAATGCCGGAGTTGCCATTGGGAGCAGGTTTATCACCTTTAAGGACAAGGCCAATCGAATTTTCCCGCACAACGTTGTTTTGCGTGCCAAGGTCGCGGATCAGAATGCCCTCCTGACCGTTAGAGTAGATAAGGTTCGGCCTCGTAAAGCCAGAAGGCGAGATCCGTCCTATAATGTATACGTTTTGTGGGCCGTTACTGCCGGAAGATGTTCTCTCGATCAAGACCCCTTGAGCAGCGTTTTCGTAGATGTCATTCCCCAGGATGGTAACCCCGCCGGTTACAGCGCCGGCGATGTGAATGCCCACGCCGTTTCCGGCGAGGAAGCCATTACGCCCAATACTGTTCTGCGTAATGCTGGTACCTTCTGGAGCGTTGCCCGTGCTAAAGTCTTCTTGCACGGTGACCCCGTTGCCACCATTGCCCTCAATAGTATTGAAAGAGACGTCCGTGCCGCTGCTGGTGCCGAAGATGAACACCCCGCTGCTGAGGCCGTTTTGGCCATTGTTCGAGATTGTTGAGTTTGCTATGCTGACAGAGTTGCTATTGCGCACGTTGACGCCTTCAGCATAGTTACCAGATATGCTGCTATTTGAAATAGTAATATTGCTCACCCCGTTGAGATAGATCCCAGGCCCTGCGTTGTTAGTGACCGTCACCCTCTTCAACCACGCGGAATCTGCTCCAGGGTTGAGCACGATGGCCGCTCCCCCGGCCCCAGCGTTCGTGATCGTGATCGGCCCCCAAATATTGATATAAGCACTATTGAGCGAGAGTGGATTATCAATCCCGTTAGCATCAATAGTAATCCCCGTAGCAAGACTTGTAGCATCAATCGTAGTGTCTGTGTCACCGCCGATCCAGAGGCTTCCCAAAGCTGTGTCCAAGGTGATGGTGGCTCCGTCCAACGCGGCAGCGAAGACGATCACGTCCCCAGGAGCTCCATTAAAGTTAGCTACGGTGATCGCCTCGCGCAACGAGCAGTCATTATTCCCCGGAGGCAGACAATCCGTCCAAGGGTTATCTGATTCGTCAATGTTCGTAGTCACGGTGATCGTCCACGGTTGGGCCAAGGCGGGAGCAGCGCACACGATGAAAATAAAAGCCCATAGAATGGAGATGACCTTCGAGAGCTCTCCACGCTTCATGGCAGAGGCCTCCTTCCAACTATAGTCTTTTGGTTAAATTATAGTCTTTTGAAAAAAAAAAGTCAAGATCTATAGGAGAGACTATGAGAAGCAAGGGTCAACGGGTAATAAGCATGACAATGAGACCGGAGCCCTCGGCAAGAGGCTCCAAGGCCTTGCCGATGATCGCTCCCTCACACTCCCGAACGCGCTCACAACGCATGGCGTAGCCGGGCTTGGAAGCACTCGTGAGCAAATCCCCCGGTCGGATCGGCCCGTTCTCCGTCGTCGCTTTCACAGGAACGCGCCCCAACAGCGCCAGCAGCGCCCGATCCCCCTCGCCCCCGCGAGCGTTCAAGACCATCCCCGGTCCCGTCGAGATCACCCCGGCGACCCAGGGGCTGTAGGGCCCGCGCGCCTTGCGATAGCTTTGCGGATTGTGTGGGTCAAGCTCCACGACGTCCCCGGGCTCGATCGGCTCGCTCACTGTCACATACTCCGCAAGATCGGCTCCCCCAGGGAAGAACGCCCCGTCGGTGTAGACGTTCCCCGTCGCCCGCTCAACCCGAAAGAGCGCCGGTGTGTTGTTGTTCGCAAAGGGTGTATCAGTAGACCATTCCGGCCCCGGAGGCGATCCTCCGTACTTGCGCACCCCATGACTGGGGCCGCTGGCCGCCCCAGAAGAGTCGTTGATCGTATTGCCAGAACCCTCGTCGAAGTGATAGAGCGCCACAGTGAACCCATCGGGGATGAAGGGCGCCAATGGGCGCGTGAAGTTCCCCGTGTACCGGAGAGTGTTGGAGAGCCGCACTTCGTCTATCCACCCTCGATACGATGGGTAGCTTGGCCCGGCGTCGTGCTTCTCCGCGCCTATCACCAAGAACGGGTCGCTGTTGGGAAAGCTTGTAGAGCGCCCGTCGCGATAGCTGACGTCTCGGTTGGAGCTGACGTTGCCCGGGCCGCATGTATCTTGCTGGCCGTCCACAAAGATACATAGCTGGCCATCGCTGAAGCGCCGCGTCACGGCTACGTGATGCCATTGCCCGTCAGTGACAACGATGCTCCCGCAGATAGTGTTGCCACTATTGTTATAACTGACGCCGAAGGCGATCTTGCCCCCGGTGAGCGAAATCCCGAAATCCCCGTAGTCGCCCGGCCCCCAAATATCTCGGTCAAAGATTATATTTCCAGTGATCCAGCCGTCATTGGTGTTACAAGCGACGGCGTTGGAGGAGTTCTCGCCGGGGTTGGCCTTCATCCAAAATTCGAGGGTGAAGTCGGTGGCCCCCACATCAGCAGGCACGTGCGGGTCTATCTGAATCTTGACGCGGTCTATATCGTTGACACCGTTGCCAAAGAAGCGCAATGAATAATTCCCCAACGCGGGCACGTGGGGCATACTAGCACTGATCACCGCGAGAATGCCAGCTATTCCGAGAAGGAGCATGCGTGTCGCTCTCACGATACCCCCTTGCGGCTGCTTAACGTTTTCGTTAGTATACGGGCGAACCCCCTTTGCGTCAAGGGGACCCTTCACAATCCTAAGGTAAGCTGGATATTTCAGCCGTTGAAGCGATCCGGTATTAGAGATTTTCGATGGGCACCGGCTCCACAGGGTCGGCGATCGCAAAGCCGAAGACTTTGGAGTAAAAGTACAGCTCGGCTTCGAGCGATCTTTTGATATTCTCGGCTTTCCGGAAGCCGTGCTGCTCGCCTTCAAAAGCTAGATACGCGACGGGGATTCTGTTCTTGCGCAGCGCCTCGACCATCCGCTCGGACTGGTTGGGCGGGACAACTCTGTCTTCAAGACCCTGAAAGAAGATCACCGGACACGAAATTCTCTCGGCAAAGTGAATGGGCGAGCGCGCTCTATACAGATCGCGACGTTCTGGATATGGCCCAATGAGGCTTCGGTTGTAGCGCGACTCAAATTTATGGGTGTCTCGGTCGAGGGCTTCCAGATCGCTCACGCCAAAGTAGCTCGCCCCGGCTTTGAAGAACTTTCGGAAAGTCAGAGCGCAGAGCGTCGTGTATCCCCCGGCGCTACCGCCGCGAATCGCCACGCGCTCACCATCAACAAGCCCTTGCTGCACCAAATACTTCGCAGCGTTGACGCAGTCGTCCACGTCCACGACGCCCCACTGGCCCTTCAGCCTCTCTCGGTAGGCTCGCCCGTAGCCGGTGCTGCCCCCATAGTTGACGTCAACGACGGCGAAGCCACGGCTCGTCCAGAACTGAATCTCTAATCTGAGCGTAGACGTCGTGGCGCTGGTGGGCCCGCCGTGGCTGAGGACTAACAATGGAGGCTTTTCGCCTGGAGGAGCTTGGAAGTCTTTGTTCTTTGGGGGATAGAAGAAGGCGTGGGCCGTCTGGCCCTGCTCGGTGGGAAACTCTATAGGCTGCGCCGGCGAGATATACCCCGCATCGAGAGCAAGATCGCTGGAGCGCCGCAGCACCTCATATCTCTGTCTCTTGAGATCGAAGCGCACGATCGAGAGCATCTCCGTGGGCGAGCCGCCGCGAAAGACCACAGAGTCCGAAGTCGCCCGCACGTAGCTGATCTCCGTGTAGGGGGTCTCGATTCTTTCTAGTTTCTTCGTCTTCGCATCGAGAAGCGCCAAGTGCCAGATGCCCTTTTGAGTGTACGCGCAGACGACTTCTCTCTCAGAGACGAACGCATACGTGGACATGCCGAAGACCCACTGGGGCTGGCCGAACTCGGCTTCTATGTCTGTGAGGGCTTCTATCTGGCCGTCGCGCCAGCGGTATAAGTTCCACCAGCCCGTTCGGTCTGAGACAAAATAGAGCGCGCTGTCGGGGGACCATTCGGGCTGAAAGATAGATTCTGTTGAGCCGCCTGCGATCTTCTGGGCGTTCGTGAGCGAGCCGTCTTGCGCGATCTCGGCGACCCACAGCTCGGTGCCATCCCAAGGCATATTCGGATGGTTCCACGTCAGCCAAGCGAGTCTCTTGCCGTCGGGACTGAGCCGGGGCGAAGCGTAAAAATCGTTCCCAGAGACAAGCACAGTGCCGCCCTCAGGGTCGCCATCGAGCCGCACGCTCACGATCGTATTGACAGGCTCGCGCCCCGAAACTGTGTGATCCTCCCGGACACAGATCAAGCGATTTCTATGATGGTCTATCACAGCGTCGGCATAGCGAAATGCCCTCTCCGGCGTGATGGGTTTAGGGGCCGTGCCGGATTTCTGCACGTAGAGTCGCTGATCTTTGAAGTTCGAGAAATAGACCGTGCCGTGGGAGACGGCAAAATCGCCGCCGCCGTACTCGTGCACGGTCGTGCGGGCGTAGAACGGCGCTGGCGTGATGTCGCTGACCGTTCCGTCGGGGCTGCGCTTGACGATGACGTAGCGGCCGCCTTCGGCGGGGCGCGATTCCAGCCAATAGATATCTTCCCCATCGAGGACGACCTGCATCAAGCGCACCGCGCCGCGAGCGATCAGCTCTGCTGTAATTGGCGACTTCCACGAGCCGTAGGGTGCGATCGTGGGCATGGCTTTCATCCTCCAACTAAGAACTTAAAACCATCAAACTCAGAACTGCCTACGCTACGCTCGTGTCGGCTCTCTTCTCTTGGGCATAAGAATATGGATCGCTCTCCCCAGCGCCGCTTCCGCTGCCTCCATCAGGCCCTCAGGAAGCGTCGGATGGGGATGGATACTGAGCGCTAGGTCTTCTAATGTCGCGCCCATCTCGATCGCCAAGACAGCTTCACTGATGAGCGTCGACGCCTCCGGGCCGACGATTTGCACCCCAAGCACGCCT
>DAIPXV010000047.1:0-12198 GCA_036783095.1 Candidatus Bipolaricaulota bacterium | reverse complement strand
GTCTTCTGTCCAGCCGCACGCTCAGAGCGCGTTCGCGCACATCTGGGACCCCATCTTAGATCGCCCGATCAAACCAAATCTCGTCTGGATCTTCGCCATGGAGATGCAGCGCTATATGTACAAATACAACGTGCGCTACGAAGATATCGCGCTTGTGGCCGTCAAAAACAAGCGCAACGCTGTTGGGCACCCATGCGCGCAGCTTGCTGATCCCAATATCACCCTCGAAGACGTGATCAATTCTGAGCCGATGGCCCTGCCCGTTAGACGCTTAGACATCAGCCCGCCGTCGGATGGCGCGTCGGCGATCGTGCTTGTCAGTGAGGATGTCGCTCACGAGCACACGGACACGCCTGTGTGGATTGATGGTGTAGGCTGGTGCATCGATACAACGATGTGGACGAATAGAGACTTGGCGTTCCCAAAGTTTCTCGCGCGCGCAGCGAGGATGGCCTACGAGATGGCTGGGATCAAAAACCCCAGAAAAGAGATAGATTTCGCTGAGCCGTATGACCCATTTGACTACAAAGAGTTGCAGCACTTGGAAGGGCTGCTGCTTGCTGACCCTGGTGAAGCGGCTATTATGACCCGCGAGGGCAAGACCCAGCGCGACGGGGAGTTTCCTGTCTGCCCCAGTGGTGGGCTCTTAGGCGTGGGGAACCCCATCGCGGCGACGCTGGGGATCAAGATCGGCGAGGTATATTGGCAGCTGGCGAGAAAGGCCGGCCCGCGCCAGGTAAAGAAAGATGTGCGCACGGGGGTCGCTCAAGCCTGGGGCGATCTGATGCAATTCAGTGCTGTGATCGTCATGAGGAGGCGCTAATATGAGCAAATCACAGAAGTTTGGACCGCCACTCAACCCGAGAGGGCGGCGCTTGGAAGCGAAAGACTTAGAGAATATCCCGCACATCCGGGCCAAGGCTCCTGCGAAGTACGCCTGGGCCGCCGGCACGGCGATGAGTCGGTTCTTGGAAGAGCTGAAGAACGGTCGGATCATTGGGCGCAAGTGCGCGCGCTGCGATCGGGTGCTCGTGCCCCCGCGGATGTTCTGTGAGCGCTGCTTTCAGCCTACGACGGAGTGGGTCTATCTGCCGGGCACCGGGGTCGTTGAGACGTTCTCCGTGTCGTACATAGACACGAACGCGAATCGGATTAAAGAGCCCATCCTCGTGGGGACGGTGGCGTTCGATGGGGCGCCGCCGCACTGCGGGATTATGCACTATTTCGGGGAAGTCTCTCCCGAAGAGCTCAAGATCGGGATGCCCGTCGAGCCGGTGTGGAAGCCCAAGGAAGAGCGCGTCGGCTCGGTCTTGGATATCAAATATTTCCGGCCGCGAAAGAAGTGAGGGGAAAATATGATCGAGCGCATCGAGAAAGCTACAGAGATTCGTCATTGGCTGGGCGACATGGAGGCCGATCACTATTACTATAGCGCGGGGATCGCCGGGGAGAAGTTTTTCGTAGCCCTGCGCGACGATGGCAAGATTTTGGGAGCGCACTGCGCGGCGTGCCATCGGACGTATGTGCCGCCTAGAATCTATTGTGAGCAGTGCTTTGCTGAGCTGACAGAGTATAGGGACGTGGGCAAGCGCGGCTGCGTCGTGGCGTTCACCGTCGCGCACTATAATAAATCGGGCGAGCGCTTGGATCCCCCAGAGATCTTCGCGTTGATCAGCTTAGGGCCGGGTACGACGCCCTTGCTCCATAAGCTCGGCGAGGTCGAGCCAGCAAAAGTGTGTGTGGGCTTAGAAGTCGAAGCTGTCTTGAAGCCCAAGAAAGACCGCGAGGGCAAGATCACGGATATTCTGTATTTTAAACCAGCGAAGGGATAGATAGAGATTGCCTAACGCGGCTGCACGAGTTTGATCTCTCTTCTTTGTAAGTCAAACTCAATGAAACGGTCAATCGGGACATTCTGAAATTCACATGATGTTCCGTTGAGCAAAGTGATCACGATGTTGATCGTTTGGTTCTTCCCCAAGCCGAAATGGGCATCGAGCGCACCGCCGGATTTATAACTGTGATTGCTCGCGATCACGCGCATCCCCAGCAATCTGCCACTGGGATCACGCGCCTCCACGCGCGCGCCAATCAGTTCCGCATCGCTGATGCCGGAAAAGCGCACATGTAGCCAATGGTTCTCATGTCCGCCGAGAGCGCCGGTGTTCATAAACACCTTGTCTTGGTAGCGAGTGCGATCACCACCGTATGGCCCACCGGAGTTGTCGGGATCGGCGGCGAAAACGAGATCGAGCAAGCCATCGTTGTTGAGATCGGCAACTTCGGCAGCAATGCCACTCGCGTCAATGCCAGAGAGTTCTGGACGCGTCGGCTGAAATACACCGTTCCCCTGATTCAAAAATAAGACGGCATAGCGCGCGACCTCTGCCTCGTGCCGATCCACGTAGACCAAGTCCACCCAGCCGTCGTTGTTGAAGTCAGCAAAGACAGTATCTGCAGCATAGAAGCGATGGTCAAGCGGCGAGATCTTTGTCATGCCGGGCTGGCCTCTACACCCTTGCTTGGGGGGACGCCAATTCTGTAGGCTCGGCGGAATCGGGAGATTCCAAAAGTTCCACCAGTCGCGATACGTCCAGTTGAGCGCGTCGAGCCCGGCTTCGGTCGTCGCGCGTTGGAATTGGAAACCGCCCAGGTTGCGATAAAAGCGTCCGCTGATGTACTCTGCGCGCGGCGCCCAGCAGGGATCGCTCGGACCGACTGCCACCACATCGAGCAGGCCATCGTTGTTCACGTCCGCCATCGAAAGATACGGCAGGCCAGGCCCGATGGCGACCGGCTCGTAGATCTGCTTCTCTCGGTTGTATTTCAACTTGCCGTACTCTGCCAGGCCGTTGTCGGTGATCCGTTGGAATCTGAAGATGCCAGTTTCGGCGAGCAAGTTTTTCCAAACGAAGATCCCTTGCGCGTATTCGCCGGGCGAGTACGGCAGGAGTGGCTCGCGCACATCCGCGTGATACGACTGGACGAGATCGAGATCGCCGTCGTTGTCGAGATCGCGCAGCGTGATTCCCGGCCCCGCGCGATCTTTATCCGAATCGTGGTAAAAGCCTCCAAACTCCGGCACAAGATCTGTCCCGCCGATGTCTTTGAACGTGCCATCTTCAAAACGCTCTCCTTCCGGCTGAAAGATGTACAAGCGGCTGTACGGCAATCCTCCCATCGCATTGCCGATATTGTCGCATCCGACCGCGATATCGAGCCAGCCGTCCTTGTTGACATCGCCAATGGACGATTGGCGGTTGTAGCCGACTTCGTTGCGCACCCCCATCGTTTCCGACACATCTACAAATATATCCCATGCGCCTTGGCTGATGAGCAGTGAATTACCAATAGCCGGTCTGCCGGGTATGAACTAGCCCGCGTTCATCGGCGCGCTACGCGTGATGTAGAGATCGAGGAAGCCATCGCGATTGAAGTCCACGAGATTTGGGATTTGCGCGCGCTTCCAAAACTCGCTCGGCGCGAATTTCTGATTGATGATCGTGATCGCGTGTTCTTTGAACTTCAGATTGCCTTGATTGATGAAGACGCGCAGCTTGTCTTGGCTGCTTCCCCCTGAGCCCATCGGCGGGGTGTACGTCGCGATAATGTCCACCCAGCCATCGCGGTTCAAGTCTGCGAGGGCGATGCCGTTCGTCCCTTCTTGAATGTCGGTGAAACCAGGGATGCGGACGCGCGTGAACAGCGTGCCACTCCCAGACACCGCGTAGAACTTTTCAGAACCCAGCGACGCCATCTTCGTGCCGGGGAACGCCTCTTTTGCAATGAATATCATCAGTGCTACTAATAAAACTATTCTTGCTCGTCCCATGCTTGGTTCACCTCTTCAAGTGTTTGTTGAGTAGTTTCTAGCCTCACAGCTATGAGATCTTCAGAATCTCCTCGCGCCCGATATGATGCACCGCGATCTTCCCTAGCTCAGCGTAGAGATCATTCCCGATATAGAATGCTGGCTTGATCTTCTCTAGATTGAGCACCTCGTGCTCGTCAAAAGCTTCTTTGAGATAATGAGTAGCGACGACCTCGCCTACGAACCACTCGTGATCCCCATAAGTGTGATGGGCGACGAGCTTGCACTCATACGCCGCGTAAGCGTCCTTCAAGATGGGCGCGCTGATCTTCACAGGCTTTTCTGTGGTTATCTGGAATCTTTGGAATTTATTGAGCTCACGCCCGCTGGTCCGGCCGGCTGCAGCGATGAGCCTCACGCTCTCGATGGGAAGGAAATTGATCGCAAACTCTTGGGCTTCTAGGATCAGCCCGTAGGAGAATCTCTTGGGGGAGATAGCGACTCCATAGAGCGAGGGCTCGAAGGAGAGCGCGCAGTGCCACGCGACCGCGAGCGCGTTCTCTCGCTCATGGGTCTTTACGGTAACGACGGTCGCCAACTTCGGATAATGCTGGAGAAACCTACCCACATTCTCCACCTGCACTTTAGGCATTAGAGGTTCCCCCTTCGGGTATGCTAAATCCTTTCGACCACGACCTCCCAATGGCTATGTCTGCGCCCTTGCTCGTCTATCTTTTCTACGAGCTCCATCTTCAGGATAGCGAACTTCTTGAGCAGATCTTCCAGCTCCTCACGGTCACTGTAATGATGGGGAACCCCAGCGTCGACGCCCTCATCGGGGATGAAGGTCCCTGGCTCGATCTCTTCCCCTCGCCCGTAGCGATAACTGCGCGTGGAGATGAACGTGAGCAAAGCTAAGCCGCCACATCTCAGTACTCGATAGATTTCAGCGATCGCCCTACTCATGGCCTCTACAGTGCCATGGTAGATCACGAAGATACTAATAATAGCGTCGAAGAATCCATCTGGGTAGGGGATAACCGTCATGTCGCTCTGCTTAAGTTCAGCGACAAGGCCCTCTTGGCTCAACCACTGGCTCGCATAGGTTAAGCCCGTCTGGGAGATATCAGTCCCGTGAACTTCAAAGCCCTCTCTCGCTAGGTAAATGAGATGCCTCCCCGTGCCACAGCCCAGATCGAGCACCCGCTGCAGGCGACGTGCCTTTAAGAGCTTCGCGAACTCGACGACAGCCGGGTGAGGCTCCCGCCAACGGAATTCTTCTTGCTGAAAGAGTTCATCCCATGTCGGCATCTCTCATCCTCGTGTTCTCATCTCTCGTTGCAAGTCTTGCAATCCGCTTTCTATGTGCTCTGGTGCACGACATAGCACGCCATACAAAATCTCGCCAAGTGGCTGACGCCGCTCATAGAACTCGAGCCTCCGAAAGAAGCCCTCGTTGATCTCTAGTTTATTATGAACGCTGATGAGTGACAAGCTCCGCTCATAGTAGGCAAGCACTTTGCGCCAGAACGCCTCCCCGTAATCCCTTCGCCACTGGAACTCATATGCTTGGCTTTGTCATAGTTGCTTGATATACTAAGACAGTGAGGCAGCCCATTCAAGTGTTGGTCTATACAGTGAGGCGGATTGGAGATCATTGGGAGTATTTAGTGCTACGGCGCATCCCAAGCCGTGGCGGTTTTTGGAATGTCACAAGATTTTGCTAAGTCGCTTCTCTCTCTAGCCGCGGTCTAGGACCTCCCGCACACGCGCAGCAAAGCTCTTACTCTCGTCATCCGGCGCAGGAACGATTTCGATCTCTTGGGGCCCGCGTGCTCCAAGCCCAAGCTCGACCGCGCGCTTGATCTGCGGATGCTCAAAAATCTTCCCGCGCGCGACTTCAGGCGTCGTCTTGTATAGTCTCAATATTGCTACCCCGACGGCATCGAGCGCGACACGATCGGTCGCCGCGAGCATCACTCCGGGCTTCTCGAGCTGGCCCCGATCCGGGCCACCTTGCACGAATGCTTCTAAGCCGTCTAACACGATGAGATCGGGCTTATAGAGCACATTGATCTCGGCGATCATCTCCCGTTGATAGGGCGAGCTGTGCAGCTCCATCATATAATCGTAATTGTCCTTGACGGAGTATCGGGCGACCATGCCCACGGAATTCTTTAAGCTGAGCGTGAAGTGTCCGCCGTAGCGATGGGTCTTGAGGCAGCACGTTTGGACGATGCTCCGGGCGCGCGTGAAGAGCTTGGGCATCTCCACGCCGCGGCTCCAATGGCTCCCCTCGAGCGGGTAATGTTCCCACTCCTCTGGGGGTAATTCATTAATGGGGATAGCCTCAAAGCCGAGTTGTTTAGCCAGCTCAAAGATCCCTTTAGCTTCCATCACTTGATCGGTATCGCCCATGCCGCTGCGGTCAGCGACCGTAATCTTTCGAGCCCCGTACTCTTTGAGCAGTTCTATCAGGGCTCTTAGGGTGTCGTTATGAGTCGAGCCGGGGAAAGGGTGGGCACTGTTAAAATTGGGCTTCAGCACGATCTCTTTGTCTTTGAACGGGTTGTTGATCTTGAGCAGACTGACGGCCGTCCGCACGCCGTAGCGCCGATCTTGGGTCTTCACGAGCGAGACTCGGGAGATTTGCTCTTGGGCCTTGGGGAGGGACGTTCGCTTGGAGATCATAGCCCCCACAAGGAGGCCACCGGCCAACGCTTGGAGGAACCGACGCCGAGTCACCATAGTGGGCCTCCCTTCTGCTTGCTATCTTAGATCACAATGTGCGAGGAGTCAAAGGCCTTGCCGCGGGCAGGAATCTCGATTATCATATAGATTAAATGTGATGGATAAAAATAACACAAGGAGCATACGATGGAGATCATCGAATCGGGACAGAAAGAGCTCTTACAGCCCCCAGACGTGGAAGAGTTCCGGCGGTGGATGAGGGAGAACAAGTCTCCCGCTCTCAGAGATAAAGTGATGGACGAGCGCGAGGCCGTCAAGCGCTTTGTCAAAGACGGGGACTATATCGGGGTCGAGCTCTACGGCACGGTGCGCTGCCCCATGTCGGTCATTCGAGAGATCGTGCGCCAGGGCAAGAAGAAGCTCAGACTCGCGGGGCAAGGGCTGCTAGAGATCGACTTTCTCGTGGCGGCAGGCCTAGTAGAAGCGATGGATATTACGTACGTGGGCTATGAAGTGCTGGGACTATCGAATATTCTGCGCCGGGCTGCTGAGAGCGGCAAAGTGAAGCTCGTCGAGTGGAGCAACGCGGCGATGTCGTGGCGTTTCAAGGCGGCGGCGATGGGCGTGCCGTTCATCCCCGTTAGATCCATGCTCGGCACGGACACGCTCAAGTACAGCTCAGCAAAGGTTGTCAAAGACCCGTTTACGGGGATCGCGGTGACGCTCCTGCCTGCGCTCATTTTGGACGTTGGGATCATTCACGTCCATCGTGCGGACAAGTACGGAAATGCTCAGATTGACGGGATTTCAGGCTTTGCGTTCGAGATGGCTCGCGCCTCAAAGCGCTTAATTATCAGCACCGAAGAGCTTATTTCGACTGAAGAGATTCAGCGATATCCTGAGCGCACGATCATCCCGTGGTTCTTAGTAGACGCAGTAGTTGTCGCGCCCTTCGGCTCGCACCCCGGCGAGATGTGCTATTGCTACGAGCGCGATCAAGAGCATCTATTAGAGTTTCTGAAAGCTGCCGAGACCGAAGAGACGACGCAACAGTACTTACAGAAATACGTCTACGGGCCCAAGACCCATCAAGAGTATTTAGATCTCATTGGGCGGGATCGTTTAGAGGCATTGAAGCGGGCCAACAAGGGACGGTGAGAAGATGGCGAGCCCAGCGTATAGCTCCATAGAATTGATGATCTGTATCGCAGCACGCTTGATGAAAGAGGCACGCACGGCGTTCATTGGGACGGGCATCCCGATGTTAGCCGCTGCGTTGGCGAAGAAGCTCTACAATCCCGATCTCATTGCGATCTTTGAGTTTGGCGGCATTGGGGCTTCTCTTGAAGACTTGCCCCGCGC
This sequence comes from Candidatus Bipolaricaulota bacterium, assembly GCA_036783095.1. Taxonomy (GTDB): domain Bacteria; phylum Bipolaricaulota; class Bipolaricaulia; order RBG-16-55-9; family DRXL01; genus JANXCC01. The sequence goes on along the minus strand of DAIPXV010000047.1, from coordinate 4,334 downwards.
CGTGGGCGAAGCGCGCACTTTTTACCGCGCGATGGTCGCCACAGGGATCTGCGACGTGATGGAGACGGCGCAGCGCGGGCTGATCGAGTACGGCTTTCTGGGTGGAGCCCAGATCGATCCCTACGGGAACTTAAATACGACCGTGATAGGTCCGCACGATAAGCCCAGGGTGAGATTGCCCGGCAGCGGCGGGGCCAACGACGTGGGGTCGCTCTGCTGGCGCACCATCGCGATCATGAAGCACGAGAAAAAACGCTTTGTTGAGAGAGTAGACTTCATCACGACGCCGGGGTACTTAGACGGTCCTGGGGCGCGGGAGCGCGCGGGACTGCCTGCCGAGACGGGGCCTTATCGCGTTGTGACGGACTTAGCTCTCTTGGGGTATGACGATGCGACCAAGCGCATGATGCTTGTGGCGACCCATCCTGGGGTGACCGTCGAAAGAGTCCTAGAGAACACGGGCTTTGCGCTGATTATTCCCAAAAAAGTCGCGCAGAACGAACCGCCCTCGGCCGATGAGCTGCGGGTGCTGCGCACCGAGGTTGACCCGGAGAGACTGTATATTTAGATCTGTCGTTCGAGCTGGTTCTCTAGTGTGATGCTCACCCCCAGGCGCGTGAGGGCTTGGCAGACCTCGCGAAAGCGCGGATCGTCTTGCAAGAGATTCCACGCTCGCTCGTCTTCGGTGTCAATGCTGCACTGCCAGATATTTGGGCGCTCGGTCCGGTAGAGCGCCAGGTCGTAGACCCCCTCGAGCTCGATGGCGATCTGGCGCGCCCGGTGCATCAGGGCGAAGAGGCGCTCCTCAGACACTGTCTCGGGCTTCACCAGCTGGAACGTCAGGATCATTGCGTCCTCCCTCTCGCCGTAGGACTTGCTTCCGCAGTAGTCCTCTCATACAATTCTTAGAGGTGACCACTATGAAGCCTCAGCTCTTGGAGCGTATCTCTATTGATCCGCAGATTTGCCACGGTAAGCCTTGCATCAAGGGCACGCGCATTCCGGTCTTCGTCATCCTCGATGCTCTCGCCGCGGGTATGACCCACCAAGAGATCATCGAAGAGTATCCCCCAGTGACAGAAGAAGACATCCAAGCGGCTCTCTTCTACGCTTCGTTGGTAACGCAACAAGAAGAGGTCCCGCTGCCCACGTGAGATGAAGTTTCTTCTCGACGCTAATATTCCGCGTTCCACCAAAGCAGCCCTGGAGCAGCGTGGCTTCGATGCAGTTTCTGTGCGTGACATCTTGCCTCCTGCTGCATCTGATCCTGTCATTTATGATCTGGTCAAGCGGGAAGACCGCATATTGATCACGCGGGATCACGATTTCCTCAATATCCTGCTCTACCCACCAGCTCAGACGCCTGGCATTATCGTAGTCAAAGCGCAGCGACTGACTGCCAAGGCGATCAACGTTTTGCTGCTCAACTTCTTGAGCCGGGTGTCTGAGCTGCAGATCAAAAATGCCTTGGTTGTCTTGGAGCCTCATCGTTACCGGGTCCTCCGCTAGGGCTGCGGGTGGCGAGGGGCATCTGAACTGTGTGCTCAGATGCCCCTGCGAACCGCGTCCCCTCCCCCACAGCGCGCTCACTGAATATTGACGCTCCTCTCCGCAAAGTTGTTCGTCTCATCGCGCTCCTTGATCTTATTGTCTGGGTCCACGATCACCGTCACGATGTAGATGCCCGGCTTGTCCACCATCGCTGCGGCCAAGATCGGCTGCGACGCTCCTGCGGCCAGCTCAGCGATCTCCTCCTCGTGGATGAGCCGCCCGTTGAGCAGGACGCGCACGGTGAATGGCTCCTGCACAGCGATCTGGCCGATGTTGGCGACCGTCGCAAGCGCCATGATGTCCCACCACGGTGGCGGGCAGGGGGGAACTGGGCATGGGGGACTGATCTTGTGGGCGGTGACCGACAGGTGGCGCACGGTCAGATCGCAGCACCCCACAGCGTCGATCATGGGAATTGCATTAGGGGGTACATTGATAATTCCCCCAAGCATCGTATCGCCGTCCATCTCCTCTGGCGGCGGCCCAGGCCACGGCCACGGATAGAGGATCGCCACGAGCTCGCCCTTGGAGTTCACCATGGCCATGAACCAGCTGAACTCGTGAGGTGGAGGTGGCGAGAGCTGCAGGTTGAGCCCTTGCACATGTCCCAGCCAGAGATGGTAGTCCCCCTTGGGGAATGCCCACTTGCCATCCAGCGTCGTGAGGGTCTCATAGGCCCGGATACCCCCAATTGCCTCGAGTCCCTCGTCCTTACGGTGACTAAGAATGCCAAAGCTGATGATCTGCGCGACCGTGCTCCCGCACTCCTTGACTTCGGCGAGAATAGTGCCATCGTCAAGGCTCCTCGCTGCTCCGACATCGGGTATGCCGTTTGTTGGAGGGGGTATAAGAAGTTGGAGCGGTGGGAGGGGTTGCTGCTGCGCCCCGCCCCAAGCCCCAGAGAGCGCCAATCCGACGAACAAGCACAGGGCCACGAGCCCCGCCATGCGAAACGCTTTGCTGCTGAACATCGTTGATCCCTCCTTTGTTAGATCTCTTCGTTTAGCCACGAGTGCCAGGAGCAAGCCCAGCACTCCCCAAACTTTCCGATTGCGCACCATCGCGCATCACCCCTTTTCGGTTTCAGCCCTCTTGAGCCAGGATAACTTCAGTATAAACTTCGAGCGTGAAAAAAACGTGAAATGACGAGAAGGAAGAAAATTCCGTCAAAAACAAACGGTGGCACTACTCCTGCTGCGCCCAGGCTTGGAGGATCTCGCGGTTGATGGGGACGTTCTCAAGAAAGCTCTTTCGGAGCGACTCCTCGTGGATCTGCCCGGCCACACGACAAACTTCATCATAAGCTCTCTGTAAATAAGCTTTGGCTTCGTCGGTGCGCCCGCTCGCGTGTAATATCTGATGGTGCGTGAAATAGAAGCGCTGCGCTTGGGTGATCATCCCGTGCTGGGATTCGAGCACTTGCATGGCGCGCGTGGAGCAATCTACTGCTAAGCTTAGGTCCCCGCGCCCTAGGTGCGCTCGACCCTTCTCCGAGAGCGTCTCGACTTCTAATCCTTTCAGGCCCGCTTCGCCGAGCATACTCACTACACGATCAAGACAATCGAGCGCTTCCGTATAACGCCCTTGCTCATTCTGAAGCGTGCCCAGATTCAAGAGGATGACCCCCAGGCCTCGCCGGTCCCCCACTGCGCTCATGAGAGTATAAGCGCGTTCATAGCACTCTTGGGCGCGGGCCCATTGGCCAAGATCGCAGAATACCAGCCCAAGATTGTTGAGCACTGTCGCTTGCCCTCGGAGGTCAGCAGCCTTCTGAAATTCAGCGAGCGCTCGCTCTAAGTTCTGCTGGGCTTGCGCGTACTCTCCCACAAATAGCTGGATGATCGCGAGAGTTCTCAGCGCGTATGCCTGACAGTGCCCATCGCCTAGAGATGCCCACAGCTCTTCCGCCCGCTGAAAGTACTCTAGCGCTCGACTGTGCTCGCCCAATTGCGTGTGAATATCACCAATGTTATAGAGCACTCTCGCCGTAACGGAACGATCAGGAAGTTTTTGGCTGATCTCTAACGCTTCTTTCAGATCGTGTGTAGCGACTTCGCTTCGGCCTGCGGCCAGCTCGATCCACGCCTTCTTCTGGTAGGCTTGGCAGAGCTGGGCCATCTCGCCCAATTCTTGCGCGAGAGAGATCATCCCCGAGATCATAGCTTGCAGCTTCGCCAGCGCCGGCTTGATGTCGTAGATCGTGGGGAAGAGATCTGTGTAGCAATCCAAGAGATCGAGCTTGGTCTTGCGCAGGTTCACGGAGCGACGGGCTTCGAGCTTCCCAAAGAGCCCCAGGGCTCTCTCGGCAAGCGCCAGGGCTTCACTGAATGCGTAGGCCCGCTGGGCGCCATAAGCAGCATGCAGCAGATATACAATAGCTTTTTCCCATAGGTGCGCCCGCTCGTAGTGTCCCGCGAGCTCTTGGGAAAATTCTTCAAGGCGATCTGGATAGAGCTTCTCAAGAGCTTCAGCGATCTTCTTGTGTCCCAGTCGCCTTCGATCTGTGCCCAGCCCGTCGTAGATGACTTGGCGGACTAGCTCGTGAGCGAAGCGATAGCGTCCCTCGCGCTCGACGAGCAGCCCCACACGGCGCAACTCATCAAGCCGGTCGAGCAGGGCTTCTTCGGGTTGGTGTAAGACTTCCCTCATGAGCGGCAGCTCGCACGCCCGTCTGGCCATCGCCGCATAGCTCAGCACAGCGTGAGCTCGCGGGGGCACGCGCCGCAGCAAAGTCCCGATGAGCTCTTTTAAGCTCTCTGGCACTTGCGTCGCGCTGATCTCTT
>DAIPXV010000046.1:0-12290 GCA_036783095.1 Candidatus Bipolaricaulota bacterium | reverse complement strand
GTAACAAGGTAGCCGTACGGGAACGTGCGGCTGGATCACCTCCTTTCTAAGGAGTCCTCTCCTTAGATCCCCAAGCGATCTTTCTTGAGCGCGCTTTGCTCATGCTATCCAGCTTTGTCATTTTTTTTCTTCTTCTTGAGCCCCTTTAGCTCTCTAGACTTGTGAGCCCTCACAAGGTGACGGCAGTCGTCCCGAAAGCGCTCCCTCGGCTGTCGCCCGCGTCACGAACCCCCCATTGCCACTCTACCAGAGGTCCTTCTCGTCTATTCCCAAGCTCGTTAGAGTAAGAGCATCCCAGAGCGCGCGAATCTCGCGCTCCTTGAGAGGGTGTTGAGAGACTATGGTCAATCACTTCACGATGCTGAGCATGACTGGGCACCAGCCCAACGGCGAGCAGATCGCGCAAGCCCTCAGCGAACTCGTCGAATCCACCAGCGGGCGGTTCTACAAAAAGGGCGAGGTCATCTATCAGCCTGGTGATATGGATGACCGAGTCTACTATATTAAGGACGGCAAGGTGAAGTTAGCATATTTGGACGAGAGCGGGCGCAAATTGACCTTGGCGATCTTAGGCGAAGGCGAGATCTTCGGGGAGATGGTCTTGGTCGGTGCCAAGCGCCGTGAACACTTGGCTCAAGTGCTCCAAGACGCGATCATCCATCCCATTGAGCGCGAAAAATTCTTCTATCTCTTAGAGCGCAAGCCCTGGTTAGCCCTAGAAATTATTCAGCTCTTTGGCAAGCGGGCGCGGGATTTGGAGCAAAAGCTCGAAGATCTAGTGTTTAAAGACATCACGACGCGGCTCTCGCGCCAGTTACTGAGACTCATAGAGGAACACGGCGAGCGGACCCCTGAGGGGACTCAGATCAGTTTCAAGATCACCCACAAAGAATTAGCTGATCTGATTGGGTCTGCCCGCGAGAACACCACTTCTGCTCTCAATCGTCTGGCCAAAGAGGGCATCCTGGACAAGAAGCGTTACTATATCATCATTAAAGACGAAGAGAAGCTCAAGGAGAAGAGCGGCACGCTCTAGAGCTTCACGACGCTCTCAAGCAGGGCCTTCGTTTGGGAGACCGTCTGCGCGATGGCGCTTAAGGGTGCCCCCCGGCTGAGCAGCGCCTCCAATGCCGTTAATCTGTTCTCAAACTGTTCTCGGACCCCTTGCTTTGCTAAAGCTTCTGCCAACGCGCTCTGAGGGAAACCACGCTGGAATTCATTGAGTTGGCGCAGCGCCTGCGCTGCTTGAGACTGTTGAGCAAGATACTCTATCCCCTGCAAGAGTGCCGTCGCCGTGAACGCTTCTCCCACAACCCCGGAGAGCTCGTCTACTGTTGGGATGGACGATTGGGCCGCCGCGGGCAGGCCCTGTTCAGCGATGTGAGCCCCTGAGATATTTCCTACGATCACGCGCCCGACCATGCCCTGCTGCTCGTGCAGGGCACAGAAATAGTCATACACCCCAGGGACTGAGAAGAGATACGAATACGTTTGCCCGATCTCGGTTAATAGCCCAGAATTCCACGGGGGAGCCCCAGGGGGGATGCGCAGCGGGCGGTCTTGACTTGGATGATACGCCGTCACGGTGTGCCCGTCGCCCTGGGCGTTCTCTTTCAAGACCCAGACGACGCGGTCGCCGGGCCGAACGGAGAGCCCTGGGGGATCAAAATAATGATCACGAATCTCTACGACGAAGACGCGCTGCGCGGTCTCCGTGACCGGTGGCGTGGGGCCGCGCAGCCAAAAGAGAAGTACACCGACAATGAGAGCTACTAGTCCCGCAAGCAGAGCGATCCAACGGTCCATGTTAAAAGTGTAGCACATCGCCCTCCCCGGTTGTCAACCCGTATAATAGCGTTTGTATGGATTCTGAAAGAGCTTATCCTGCTCACCCGATTGTAGGTGTGAGCGTCTTGGTCTTCAAAGATGGGAAGGTTCTGCTGGTGCGCCGCGGGCACGAGCCGCGCAAGGGCCGCTGGAGCCTCCCTGGCGGGGTCGTCGAGCTCGGCGAGACCGTGCGCGATGCTGCGAGAAGAGAGATACGCGAAGAGTGTCATATCGAGATTGAGGTCGAACGCACTCTCGATGTCTTAGACAGAATTTTTAAAGACCCCGACGGCCGCGTGCAGTATCACTACGTTTTGATAGCATTGCTTGCGCGTTATAAGTCGGGCGAGCTGCGCGCTGACTCAGACATCGAAGCTGCCGCATGGGCTGATGTGCACGATCTTGCTCGCTATGACCTGCCCGATGAGCAACAGCAGCTCATCGCCCAAGGGCAGGCTCCCTTGTACTCATCAGAAGCCGCAAGAATCTTAGCGCAGCGCGAGCGCACACATGCGCGTCGTGCCCAGCGCATTCGCTTAGTCTTAGAACGGCTGGGTCAAGCTCAGTCGCTGTTGGATATCGGTTGTGGCTCGGGAGAGTATCTTCAGGCAGCAGCTCAGCATGGCATCCCACGGCTCGTAGGCATTGACGAGTCGCCTGAACGTCTTCAACAAGCCCAAGCAGCTTGTCCTCAAGCTGAATTGCTCCTCGCTCGCGCTGAGAGACTCCCCTTCGCTGACCAGAGCTTCGATGTCGTGCTCGCGGCGCAAGTCCTTCACGAGATCGCGCTCTTTGGTCAGCCTAGCGATCTAGAGAGAACGCTCTCTGAGATAAGACGAGTGCTCAAGCCCGAGGGACGGCTCATCGCGCTCGATCATCTTGACCCTGGCCCAGAGAGAGTGCGCGTGCGCCTCCCTCAGAAAGCACGTTCCCACCTCGACTACTTCGTGCAACGCTATCAGTTTAGGAAGATAACCCTCGAAGAGTGTGCCGACGGCACGCTCTGGCTCTCCCGGCGCGATCTGCAAGATTTCGTCACGAAGATCTGGGCATTCGGCACAGCTATAGAAGATGTGGAGATGCGCGAGACGCACTGCCCTTTCGATCGCGAGAAGATAGAAGCTCTCTTGAGCAAAGCCCAGCTGACGCTGCGCGAATGGCTGACTTTTGAAGAGATCTCCGAAGATCTAGCCGAGCACGGGATTGAGCTTGTTGAGGGCACAAGCTGGCCAAGAAAATTTTTGCTTGTGGCGCAAGCTCTATGAGCGCTTCTTGATCTTTGGTCCCTGAGGGGTGTCAATCACTTCGTAGCCCATCTCGGCGAGCTTTGCTCGCAGCGCGTCGGCTTCTGTGAAGTTCTTGGCTTTGCGCGCGGCCTCACGCTGCGCCACAAGCTCGCGCACTTGTACTGGGACCTCCACGGGCTCCTCAGGGCGCACTTCGCTGAGCTTCAGCCCAAAGACACGATCGAAATCGAAGAGCACCGCGAGCTTATCGGAGGGGTTCTGGTGCGCCCGCACAAACTCCCACGTCACTCCGAGCGCTTGCGGGATGTTCAGATCGTCATTGATCGCTTCGAGAAATGCTCGATGCACTGCAGGGGGGATCTTCCCCTGGGCGGGGTCGCCCCCAAGCTCGCGGGCGGTGCGCACGTGCTCCCTCAACCTCTCGAGCGCGGTCTGTGCCCCTTCAAGTGCTTGCCACGTAAAGTTGAGCGGCGACCGATAGTGCGTGTTCAGACAGAGATAGCGAAACGCCAGGGGATCATACCCGCGCTTGATCAGATCTTCTAGCAGATATGCATTCCCTTCGGACTTGCCCATACGCCGCCCCTCGACGGTCATGAACTCCCCGTGGATCCAGAAGTTGGCCATCTTGACGCCCTCGGCCGCTTCGCTCTGGGCGATCTCGTTGGGGTGATGCGTATAGATATGATCGACGCCGCCGCAGTGGATGTCGAAGGGCTGGCCCAAGTATTTAGTGCTCATAGCGCTGCACTCGATGTGCCAGCCAGGGAAGCCCACACCCCAGGGGCTGTCCCATTCCATCTGGCGGCGCTGCGCGCCCTTCGGTGAGAACTTCCAGAGCGCAAAATCTGCAGGATTGCGCTTTTCAGGGTTGACTTCGACCCGCGCCCCGGCCTTCTTCTCCTCTAGGCTTTGCCCGGCAAGCTCCCCATAGCGGGGAAACTTCGAGACGTCAAAATAGATCCCATCGGAAGTTCTGTATGTGTAGCCCTTCTCCTCAAGCTTCTTGATGAGCGCGATCTGGTCGGCAATGTGATCGGTCGCCCTGGGGATGATATGGGGCCTTAAGATGTTAAGGCGTTCAGTGTCTTTGAAGAACGCTTGAGTATAGAACTCCGCAATCTCCCAGGCGCTCTTGCCAGCGCGGCGTGCCCCAAGCTCTATCTTATCTTCGCCCTCGTCGGCGTCGCTCGTGAGGTGCCCCACGTCGGTGATGTTCATGACGTGCTTGACTTTGTAGCCGTTGTATTCGAGCACCCTTCGGAGGGCATCTTCGAAGATATACGTTCTCAGATTCCCAATGTGAGCGTAGTCGTAGACCGTCGGCCCGCAGGTGTAGAGCCCGACCTCCATATCCCTGATGGGCACGAACTCTTCCTTGCGCCGACCAAGCGTGTTGAAGAGCTTCAGGGTCGCCATAGTATAGAGAATTTACCCCAAGAGAGAGCGTTGCGCAACTGAGTGACGCTTTACTCCCAACAGCTCTTCCCCGCGCAGCTCTTTAGTTTTGCCAAATGCTCGGACAACTCTTGGAGCAGCGCTGGATCAACTGCGTTATGGATGTTCTCTAGCTGATAGGGGTCAGCTTTGAGATCGTAGAGTTCTCGTTCACCCGTCACATACTCGACGTAAAGATAGTCTTTCGTGCGAATAGCAGCGAATTGCGGGATCGCCAACTGTTGCGCCTGCTCACGCTCCATAGGATCGGGCGGCTCCCATATGCCCTCCGCCGTCTTGAGGTTCTCCTGGCGCGGCTCGGCCCAGTGCTCGATGAGAAGGCCTTGGCGCCATGAGTCGAGCGGGGGCGGCGCGCTGCTCAACAGCGGCACAAGCGAGCGGCCGTCCACAAAATCGGGGATCGCTGCCCCGCCCAGCTCGGCAAATGTCGGCGCAAGGTCTATATTCCCAGTCAGATGCTCTAGCACCCGGCCTGCAGGCACCCCCGGCCCGCGCACGATCAGCGAGACTCGGATATCTTCTTCGTAAGCAGTCTGCTTGCCCGAATTGAGGCGATGTTCTCCCATGTGAAAGCCATTGTCGGACGTAAAGAAGATATACGTGTGTTCAAGCCGCCCGGTAGCTTGCAGCGTCGCGATGAGGCTGGCGAGCATCTCATCTACGGCTTGCAGTGACTGTAATCTCTTACGATAGAGGTCCTGCATCTGCGCGATCTGGCGCTCTGTCAGCAAGGGACGGTTGCGAATGAAGCTGGGCTTGTCGCTGACGTCAGCTTCGTTAAATGATGGTGGTCTGGGCAGTTGGGCATCTGTGAAGAGCTGGGCATGGCGCGGTGCAGGCGTCGCCGGAGAGTGCGGCACATAGAGAGCTAGGTGTATAAAGAACGGCTGGCCCTCGGCTGCTGCGCGCTTGATAAAGTCTACAGATTTGCGCGCCACAACGTCAGTGAGATAGTCTTCGGGACGACTGCCGTAGCGGACGAGCTTGCCGTTCTCGTTCATCATGTAATTGAAGTTTGAGTAGGGATTGCCGGCAACGGGGCTGTACCATTCGGTCCATCCTGGCGGAGTGTGGGTCAGCGAGACACTTGCTGGATAGCCGTTGAGATATTTCCCCAGATAACACGTCCGATAGCCCGCAGCTTGCAACCACGTGGCTACCGTCGAGCTTTCATGGCCCAGAGTGTAAAATTTCTCAAAGCCCCCAGTGGGCATACGGTTTGTGAGAATCTGAGTGTTGTGCGCGTACTGCCCCCGCAAAATATTTGCTCGTGATGGGCAGCAGAGGGAAACGTTGACGAAGAAGTTCTTCAGCGTCGTGCCCTGCGCGATGAGCTGCTGCTGTAAGTTCGGCATAAACCCCATCAGATCAGTGTTGAGGTCGTCCGTAAGAATAAAGATAATATTGGGTGTTGCCGGCTGCGCCGTGCTCAGGCGTATTCCCCCAAGAGCCAATAGAGAAATAGCCACCATGAGCACGATCCGAATGTCTCTCATAGCCATTGCTCCTCTCTTTTAAGATCGTCGCATAGTCCGAGTGACAGTCTACCGTAAAAAGTCTGGGTTGACCAAGCCCAAGCCTCCTCAGTAGGATAGCTGTGTATGGCTCTCGACGATGTGCTCCTGCGATTGCAGAAGGTCTTGCAGCTTGAGAAACGAACTCAATATCAAGACGCTGCGGTCCTTGGAGGACTAGAGGGTTTTATCGAGAAGTGTGCCCAGGAGCTCTCCGGCGCTCACTCAGAAGCAGTAGTGTCTCTCGCGCAGCGTCTGCAGAGAATCGTGCGCGGGTATGCGCTCAAACCCCCGGAAGCTCGGCGCGCGGTCGTGCGCGAATTGGAAGATTGCTTGAGGGCTTTAGAGTGCCCCCAGCCCCTCTCCTGTGGGTCGCCCACGGGAGAGGGGTTGGGGGTGAGGGCCCCCGTGCGCTTTGCCAAGGGTGTGGGCCCTCAGCGGGAGAAGCTCCTTCAGAAGTTGGGCATTCACACTATTGAGGACCTCTTGACGTACTTCCCTAAGCGCATTGAAGATCGCCGAGAGATCAAAAAAATTGTGCAGTTGCGCCATGGCGACAGGGTTACAGTGAAAGGGCGCGTGCGCGCCATAGATGTCATCAAGCCCAGAGAGAATCTCGAGATCATCAAAGTAGCCATCCAAGACAACACGGGAGTTCTTTATGCTGTTTGGTTCAACCAACCATGGCTCAAGAATCAGCTCATCCAAGGGGAGATGATCTCGCTCTACGGGACGGTAGAGAACACATACGGGCAGCTGCAGATGAGCAATCCCATCTGGGAGCCGGCGGCGAAAAATTTTCTCACGGGGCGGCTCATGCCGGTCTATCCCGCTACCGAAGGGCTGAAGCCCTCTCTGCTCTATAGACTGATTCAGAACAATCTAGCGCTCTATCGCTCAGCTCTCACAGATCTGATCCCTGAGGAGATCCGCCTCCGCCACGGGCTGCTGCCACGCGCGGAAGCGTTTGAGAAGATCCACTTCCCCCAGAGCATCGAAGAGTATCAACAAGCTCACGATACGCTGGCGTTCGAGGAGCTCTTGCTCTTTCAGATCGGGGTTGCCTTAGAAAAGCAGAGGATCGGCGAGCGGCCTGGACGGAGCCTGACGATCTCTGATGAACGCTTGGAAGAATTTTTCGGGGTTCTGCCGTTTAGGCTGACGCGCTCTCAGGAGCGCGCCATCGCGGAGATTCGCGCGGACTTGGCTGCTCCAAGACCCATGAACCGGCTCTTGCAGGGGGACGTCGGCTCAGGCAAGACGGTGGTCGCGACCACGGCGTGTCTCATCGCTGTCGAGTCTGGGTATCAGGCGGCGTTCATGGCTCCAACGGAGATCTTAGCCCAGCAGCATTTTCGTAAAATTACGGAGTTGCTCTCGCGGCTGAGCAAGCCCCCAAGAGTTGTGTTGCTCATCGGCAGTCTGCCTGAGCGCGAAAAAGAGTTCTTGCGCGCGGCGATCCGCCGAGGAGATATAGACATAGTCATCGGCACCCACGCGCTCATCCAGGACGAAGTACAGTTCCAAAACTTAGGGCTGGCTGTGATTGATGAGCAACACAGATTTGGGGTGATCCAGCGAGCCCAGCTCGAGCAGAAGGGCGAAAACTTAGATATCTTAGTGATGAGCGCCACGCCCATCCCCAGGACGATCACCCTGACGCTCTACGGGCAATTTGAGATCTCTATCTTGGATGAACTGCCCTTCCCCAAAAATATCCAGACGTTCTGGGTCTCCGAAGACAAGCGAGACCAAGTCTACGAGTTTGTTGCGCAAGAGCTGAAGCGGGGTGCGCAGGCGTACATCGTCTTCCCATTGATAGAGGAGTCTGAGGAGCTTGACTTGAAGGCTGCTACGCAAGCGAAGGAAGAGCTCGAGCACACGTTTTTTAGAGAATTTCGCGTAGGACTACTGCATGGGCGCATGAGCGATGACGACAAGCAAGCCGTGATGAAGCAGCTAGTTCAGAGAGAGTTGGACGTTCTAGTGAGCACGACAATCATTGAAGTGGGGATTGACGTGCCCAGCGCCACTGTTATGATTATTGAGCACGCTGATAGATTTGGGCTGGCGCAGCTCCATCAGTTGCGGGGGCGGATCGGGCGAGCGGGGGATAAGTCCTACTGTTTTGCGATCGCCACGCCGCGCAGTGAGGACGGCCAGCGACGACTGCAGGTCTTCCAGAGCACTTTGGATGGCTTTCAGATCGCCGAAGAAGACTTAAAGATTCGCGGGCCGGGGGATATGCTGGGGGTGGCGCAGCACGGCCTGGACAGCACGTTCAAAGTCGCTGATCTCATCGCGGATCTAGACTTGATGAAAGCGGCGCGCGAAGAGGCGTTTCGCTTGGTCGCGCAAGATCCACATCACCCGTTGATTGCGGAGTTTCGGCGGCGCTTCGGCGACAGATTCGCGCTGGCGCGGGTATAATGGAGCGATGATCACGCGCGACGAGGTGCTGCAGATTGCCAAACTGGCTCAGCTCAGGCTCTCTGAAGAGGAGATCGCGCTCTTCCAAGAGCAGCTTGGGCGCATTCTTGAGTATTTTCGACAGATAGAAAAACTCGATACGGAGCACGTCCCGCCGATGAAGCACGTCTTGGACGTGCACACGGTGCTGCGGCCTGATGAGCCGCGCCCTTCCGTCTCTCCCGAAGAAGCCCTCAAGAACGCTCCCAAGCGTCGAGACAATTACTTTCTCGTCCCTAAGGTCGTGGAGAAGACCTGAACCCGCCGCGACGCACTATTGTCGTCATAGCGATCGGGCTCAAAACGCCACGCAGGGTCGCGCAGAATTCTTATAGGGTCTTGAAGATGGCGCACGCGCACGAAAAGCGTCGCTTCGGAAGTCTCTCGTGGAGGCACCCACGCGAACGTCGTCGTCACAGAGCTGTTGGCGGGAACGCTGATGAAGTGTCGGAAGATCGGCGCGGTCGCGGGATCGCCGTCGTCGTCCACCGGCTGCCAGCCCTCCGGCCACGCAGAAAGATCGAGCTGGGAGCTGTCTTTCCAATAGAGCTCGACAACGGCGTTGGGCACGTCCGTCAAGCCGCGATTGTGCACCGTGACGTAGACTCTATTGACGGCGTTGGCGACGGCGTCTTCGTGATCAGTCTCGCCGAAGGGCTCTTCAGTGGCATTGACGATCCCCACTGGGGCACCGTCTATGCGAATATCGGGGCTGAGGCCGATCTCGCGCGAGGGGACGGTGCCGTCATCAGTAGGGCTGTCGCGCACAGTGAGCTCTGAGAGAGTCTGTTCGAGAAGATAGAGCGCCGCGGGCAGGTTCTCTTCGAACGTTGGTCGGATCTGGTCGGCGGGCAAGACGAACCCTGGTTCACCCGTATTCGGGCGCAGTTCGATCACAAACGAGATGCCGCCGGTCTCGCTGTAGAACCAATCGGTGGAGACTCCGGCTGCTGGGTAGGGGCAATCCAAACTGATCTGACACGCCCGATACGCCTGCCCGTAGATTTCAAAGATGAGCTTCTGCATCGTCTCGCCGATGCGCGCGTACTCGAGGCTATCAGAGGGGGGATCGAAGCGCGGTTCTTCGCTCAGTGGGATCGGGGGATTGAACGTATAGGCCCAGGGCCAGCCGACGATCTGCGCAAAGCTGTGATAGTCTATAAATGCTTTGAAGTGTCGGTTCGGGTTGAGCACCAGATCGCGGATCGCTCGGATTTCGGGCTCAGAGAAGGGCTCCGGCCCACGGTAAGTGATGCTTTGAGGGTTGCGGCTGCCGCCAGCGCGCGCGTCCCACTGAAAGCCCCAATTTCTGTTCAGATCTACCCCGAAGATGCCGTTGCCCAGGTCTCTTCTGTTTTTGCGCCACAGCCGGCAGGGCTGTTGGGGCATTGTCGGGCACGGGTCAGAACGACTATACTCGTGCCCGTCGGGGTTCACCATAGGGACGATCCAGATCTCTAAGTTATCTATGAGCTTTTGGACGCGCGCGTCGGTCGCGTAGTTTTGCGCTAAGTACTGAGCGATCAAGAAGGGGACTTCGACACCGATCCACTCGCGGGCGTGCTGGCCCCCAATGAAGAGCGTGTCGGGCTCTGTGAGGTCTTCTGTAGAGACGTCGTCGCTGAGTTTGATGGCCCAGATCTCGCGGCCCTCGTGGCTCTGTCCCAGCGAGGTGACCTGAACGATTTGGGGATACTGCTCGGCGAGCGCGAAGAGATCGTCCTTCAGAGAGCGGAATTCCCAGACCCCAAAGCCGGGGATATTGGACATCCCGGTGAAATCATAAGCGTGATAGACGAGCGACGACTGGGGCTGCGTTTGAGCATACTGACTGCTCAGGGCAAACAGACTGAGAGCGACGAGCACGAGCGTGCGGCGCATGGAAGACCTCCCTTCGGGTTTCTGTCGCTATTAGCGTCTTTATACGTCTATAGGCTCTCAATAATCCCGGCGCGAAAAGATAGAGACCCCAAGGGCGAGCATCGCTCCGGCAAAGAGCGCCGAAGTTCCCAGGGGAAACCACACATTCGAGCTATGACTCTCTCCTGCACCGATCAAGCGCATGATGATCGCCTCAAGATCATTGACCTTGGGCAGTATATAGTACAGCACATCAGCGATGCTTCCCAAGGTGGGCGAGAGCGTCCGCAAGCCGTCGCGCCACGCCCCAAGCCCCGCTAAGCTCCACACGACGAGAGTGGCCACCAGCGCCACGCCTGTCCCCTCTGTCAGCAGCGCCAGCAGGGTCGCGAAGCTGTACCACACCGCAAATAGAAAGACGACAACGAGCCCCGCAGCGATCAGCCCCGCATCGGCAATGCCCGTCTTCAGCCAGAGCAGAAGTGATAGTCCTACACAGAAGAGCAGTGTGGTGACAAAGACCAAGAGCACCCCGCCCGCGTAGCGCGCAAGATAGAGCTCCCAGCGCGCGATGGGCTTCGATAATAACAAATAGAGCCTGCCCCTGACGAGCATGCTTGAGAAGAGTCCCGTCGTGATGAACAGCCCAAACAAGATCCCCCAAGGGATGAGCAACCCTACGGCGATCATCTCGAGAGCTTGGACAAAATCGGCCTTGGGAATCATAAAGCTTTGTTCACCTGCGGGGGTCTCCACACGGAGCTTGACCCCAAAGAGCGAGATCGTCACCATGCCCGGCTGGCCTTCGACCTCGCGCACCCCTACCCCAAACGCAAAGAATAGCAAAAGGCCTAAAACGATCAAGGCCAACGCAATCGAAGTCCTGCGTGCCCAGGACTCCCGCCAGCTCTCTTCGATGATCGCCCAGAAGGCTAACGCGTTCATGATCTGTCTACCCTTGCGCCCCGCGCACAAGCTCAACGAACACGTCCTCCAGGCTCTTCTCTTGGGTAAGCTCCTCCACCGTGCCTTCCTTGAGCAGCTGCCCACGATGGAGGATCGCCACACGATCACAGATTCTCTCTATCTCGGTGAGCACATGTGAGCTGATGAGGATCGTAGTTCCGTCGCGCTTGAGCTGCACTAAAAGATCTTTCACTTCCTTGCGTCCGATGGGGTCCAGATGGGCCGTGGGCTCATCTAATATGAGCAATTTGGGCCTGTGAAGCAGAGCTTGCGCTAAGGCTAAGCGTTGGCGCATCCCCTTGGAAAACTCTCTCACTTTGGAGTCGCGACGATCTTCCAGACCTGAAAGTCTCAGCAGCTCGCTCATTTGAGCTCGTCGCTCGCCCATGCCATAGAGCTTGGCAAAGAAGTCTAACGCCTTCCACGCTCGCAGATATTCGGGGAGCTGATAGTCTTCGGGCAGATAGCCCACAAGGCGGCGCAGCCCTACGCGATGACTCTCTTGCCCAAAGAGATAGGCCCTGCCGTGATCGGCAAACGTTATCCCGAGAAGAATTTTAATGAGCGTGGTCTTGCCCGCGCCGTTGGGCCCCAAAAGTCCAAAGATCTCGCCCTCTGCGATAGTTAAGCTCACGCCCTTGAGCGCCTCGACGCCGGCGCGCCCCCATAGCCTACGATATCTCTTCCGCAACTCGATGACTTCAACGGCGTTCCGATGGCCGTTCATGCTGGACCTCACAGACTCCGAGAGCCTAGGGCCTGACAATCGTCCCAATTGACTCCCCACGAATCGCCCTCACTAAATTCCCCGGAGCGAAGACGTCAAAGACTCTGATAGCAATTTTGTTCTCGCGACAGATCGTCAGGGCCGTCACATCCATCACGTTCAGTCTCTTCTCGATCGCTTCGTCAAGCGTGAGCTCTTTGTAGAGCTTCGCTTTGGGATTTT
>DAIPXV010000045.1:0-12797 GCA_036783095.1 Candidatus Bipolaricaulota bacterium | reverse complement strand
AAGATCTTCTTAGTCCACGGGGAGATGCCCAGCTTGGTCGCGCTCAAGCAAGCGATCTCAAGTAAGCTGGGGCGCACCGCCTCCATCGCCGATTGGAAAGAGACCGTGGAGCTGTGAAGCTACCTCCCCATACCGTCCAGCCCCTGTAGGTATCCTGACTGCTTTAGTTTGCTCAGCGCGAGCTCCTCGATCTGGCGCACGCGCTCGCGGCTGAGATTGAGGGCCATGCCGATCTCGACGAGCGTCCGCGGATGGTTGTCTTCTAGGCCGTAGCGCAAGACCAAGATGCGGCGCTCCCGCGCGTCGAGCTCCGCGAGCGCTTGCTCGAGACGCTCGCGCTGCATCGCGCGCAGGGTCTCCCGCTCCGGCGCCCCACGGTCAGCAGCTACGCTCTCCAGAAGCGTCTCGTCCTCCTCCTCCCCGATGGGGGTATCGAGCGAGGGCGTGAACGGGCGCACTTGAAGCAAACGCTGCAGGATCTCTGGGGAGACGCCGATCTCCGCAGCCAGCTCCTCAGAGCTGGGCAGATCGCCGCGTTCCTGAAGATACCGCTCCTCCACCTGCGTGATCTTATGCAAAAGCGAGACCAGATAGTCTGGCACCGCGATCACCCGGAGGTGCTTGACTAACGAGCGCATGATCGCTTGGCGGATCCACCACGTCGCATACGTGCTGAATTTATACCCGCGGCTGGGATCAAATCGCTCCACAGCGGTGATCAGTCCGATGTTGCCCTCTTGGATGAGATCGAGCAACGGAACACCAAGATCGCGATATTGGGCGGCGATGCTCACGACTAATCGTAAGTTCGAGGTGATGAGGCGTTCCCGAGCTTGAGGATCGCCCCGGGCAGCCCGCCGGGCTACCCGATACTCCTCCTCGGAGGAGAGCAGAGGGTGGCGCTTGATCTCATTGAGATAGAGCTGCAAGAAACTGCCTCTCCCGTTGCCATCGGCGCCATTGGTCTCCACAGGCTCTCAACCTCCTTGCTTGGGAGTCGCTCTATCTTAGCGAGAGGCTGTGGAGAAATCGCTGACGGCGCTCAGGGGCCTCACTGATCTCGGTCATAGTCAGCCCAACGTCACATCGAGATAGAGCATGACTGCCGCACCGAGCATCAGTCCCAAAGTCGCTGCCCGCTCGTGGCCCTTGCGATGTGTCTCCGGGACGATCTCGTCGCTGATCACATAGAGCATGGCTCCGGCAGCAAAGCCCATCGCATAGGGCAAGATGGGCGCAGCGACGTGCACCGCCCAAGCGCCAAAGAGCGCCAGGGGAATCTCGACGAGACCGGCGCGCACCCCGACGAAGCTTGCGTAGAAGTACGCGCCTAGCCCCGCGCTGAGCGCCGAGGCTGAGACAGCCAACCCCTCAGGGATGTTCTGAATCCCGATGGCGAGCATGAGCTTGAGCGCATTGGAGAGATCGCCTGAGCCAAAGCCCACCCCTACCGCGAGCCCCTCGGGCATATTATGCAGCGTAATCGCAAGAATAAAGAGCCAGACGGCGCGCACGCGCTTAGTCATAAACCCTTCTTGGCCAGAGATCGCGTGCAGATGCGGCACAATGTGATCGGAGAGATCCAATAATATCACACCGAGGGCCATGCCGATGAGCACTGGCCAGATGCCGCCGTACTTAATTCCCGGCACGATGAGGCTCGTAAAGCTCGCCGTGAGCATCACCCCGGCGGAGAACCCTAACGCCCCATCAAGAAATCGCTCTGAGGGCTTGCGCCATACTACAATGAGGAGCGCCCCAAGGGCGTTGAGCACGGTGATGATGATCCCGCCCCACAGCCCTTGGAGGATGACATTCGACCCGGCAAGCTTCACAAAGATCTCTTCGAGCGTCATAGCTTCGAGCGTCATAGCGTTCCGAGATTGTGTAAGAATACCAACGTTGCCCCACAGCGTCAAGTCTAACAGTTGCGAGCGCTGCACAAATCTTGGAAAATAATCTAGAGAACTTATGCTCCTCGATGAGAAGAGAGCTCTCCTAGAAAGATGGCGCGAGCGCTATCCTGAGAAGTTTGCTACCGAAGAGACGATCTTTAGCAAGATTCGCCGTGGGCACCATATCTTCATCAGCACGGGCTGCGGCGAGCCTCAGTATCTCGTGCGCGCCTTGGTGAACTACGTGCAATCTCACCCCAAGGCGATCTTCGATGCCGAAGTCTTCCACGTGTGGACTCTGGGTGTTGCCCCATACACCGATGAGAAGTTCAGATATAACTTTCGGCATAATTCATTCTTCGTTGGCCCCAATACTCGAGAGGCCGTCAATCAAGGGTTAGCGGACTACACCCCAATCTTTCTCTCGCATGTGCCAAGGATCTTTGCGCGCGGCTTGGTGCCCATTGACGTGGCGCTCATTCAGACGTCACCCCCGGATCGCCACGGCTACATGAGCTTAGGGGTGAGCGTGGACATCACCAAAGCCGCAACCGAGCGGGCTTCTTTGGTCATCGCCCAAGTGAATGCGTTCATGCCCAGGGTGCACGGCGACGGCTTCATTCACATTGAGGACGTGGACTTCCTCGTGCCCTACGATGAGCCGTTATTGGAATTTCATGCCCCGGCCGACGATGAGATCGCTCAACAGATTGGCAAATACGTCGCGCGGATCATCCAAGATGGCGATACGATCCAGGTGGGCTACGGCAGCATCCCCAATGCGATCTTAGCCAATCTCTCTGAGAAAAAGCACTTGGGCGTGCACACGGAATTGTTATCTGATGGCATCGTCGCCCTAATGAAGCAGGGCGTCATAGATAACAGCCGCAAGACGATCGATCGGGGCAAAACTGTCGCAACGTTCTGCATGGGGAGCCGCGAAACCTATGAGTATCTTGACGACAATCCCGCGATCGAGTTTCGCACCGTGGACTACACCAATAACCCATTGGTCATCGCGCGTCATGACAACATGACGGCTATCAACAGTGCCCTGGAGATAGACTTGACCGGGCAGGCGAGCGCGGAGTCCTTGGGGAAGACATTCTTCAGCGGCATCGGCGGCCAAGCGGATTTCATGCGCGGCGCGGTGCTCGCCCGCAACGGCAAGACGATCTTAGCGCTGCCCTCGACAGCACATAACGAAACGGTCTCGCGCATCGTGCCCTTCTTGCGCGAAGGGGCTGGGGTCACCCTCAATCGCGGCGACATTCACTACGTGGTCACCGAGTACGGGATTGCTTACTTGCACGGGAAGAACGTCCGAGAGCGCGCCATGGCGCTCATCGCCATCGCGCACCCCAAATTCCGCCCCTGGCTCATCCAAGAGGCAAAAAAACTCAATCTCATCTACAAAGACCAAGCGTTCATTCCGGGCAAGCGCGGCCAGTACCCTGAAGAATTGGAGACCTACAGAACAACCAAGAGCGGCCTCGAAATCCTCCTGCGCCCCGTCAAGATCAGCGACGAGCATCTTCTGAAAGATTTCTTCTACTCGCTCTCTGACACAAGTCTCTATAGACGGTTCATCTCGATGCGCAAGGATATGCCTCACGAGCGCCTCCAAGAGTTCGTCGTCATTGACTACACAAAAGAGTTAGTGATTCTGGCAACAATCCAAAAGGAAGAGGGCGTGGAGGAGGTCGTAGGTGTTGGACAATATGCGATTGACGAGCGCACCAACACCGCTGAAGTTGCGTTCGTGGTGCGCGATGACTATCAAGGCCAAGGCATCGGCACGGAGCTGCTGGCGTATCTCACGTATCTGGCCAAGCGTCAAGGTCTCCACGGCTTCACTGCTGAAGTCTTGGAGGAGAACCGCCCGATGCTCCATCTTTTTGAGAAGATGGGGTTCGACATCGAGAAGCGCCGGTCCGAAGGCGTCTACGAATTGAAGATGACCTTCCGTGAATCATGAGCACCCATAGCCCAGATATAAGATTTCTCTTTGAGCCGCGGACGGTCGCCGTGATCGGGGCGTCCCACGATCCCAACAAGATCGGCTACAAGATCGTACAAAACATCGTCGCCAACGGCTATACGGGAAAAGTTTTTCCCGTCAACCCCAAGGGTGGAGAGATCCTTGGGCTTGCCGTTGCTCCAACTCTAAGAGATATTCCCGAAGGGATTGACGTGGCCCTCATCGTTGTGCCTGCTAAAGCTGTCTTCGAGACAGTGCAGCAGTGCGCGGCTCATCGCGTCAAATTTGTGCTTATCATCTCATCGGGGTTCTCCGAGGTCGGCAACTTAGAAGAAGAGCGCAAGATCGTCTCCTACGCGCGCGCCCACGGGATGCGCGTCCTTGGGCCCAATATCTTCGGGCTCTATTCTGTTACCCCCTCGCTCAATGCCACTTTTGGCCCGAGAGAGATCCCAAAGGGGAACGTCGCGATCGTCACCCAGAGCGGCGCTTTGGGGGTCGCGATGATTGGCAAGGCCGCGGCCGAGAAGATGGGGCTCTCTGCTATCGTCTCTGTCGGGAACAAATCCGACATAGATGAGACGGATCTTTTAGAGTATCTCGTTCCCCATCCGCAGACGCGTGTCATTTTGATATACATCGAAGGGATCAAGGATGGCGAACGCCTTGTGCGCACGCTCAAGCGTGCTTCTAGAGAGAAGCCTATCGTCGTCATCAAAGCGGGGCGCTCCAAGCGCGGGGCCATCGCTGCCGCATCGCACACTGGGGCGCTCGCTGGCGCCGCAGAAGTCTTCGATGCTATTATGAGGCAGTGCGGCGTCTTATGCGCCCAAAGCATTCAAGAAGCCTTCAATTGGTCTAAGTTCTTAGCAACATCAGTGCTCCCCAGCGGAGAGGAGACCGTCATCATCACCAACGGCGGGGGCATTGGCGTCATCGCTACTGATGCGTGCGAAAGATATTCCGTCACCCTCTATGATGACCTCCAGATCTTAGAGAAAATCTTTGCACCCGTGACCCCGGAATTTGGCTCGACGAAGAACCCCATAGATCTCACAGGGCAAGCGACCGCAGATCACTACGATCGCGCGTTGGAAGCCGCACGACACAGCGAGCCTGTTCATTCCGTGCTTGCTCTTTCTTGTGAGACCGCGCTCTTTGACGCGGCGTCGTTTGCCCCGATGATCGAACGGAACTTCCGCGCGTTCCAGCAAGCCCAAAAGCCTATAGTATTCTCCGCGCTCGGAGGAGAGAAAGTTGAACAGCTCACACAGAGGCTCCGACATCAAGGCGTCCCGATCTTCGCCGATGTCACCGAAGCCGTCTCGTGTCTGGGGGCTCTTTATCAGCACTACCGGTATCGTTTCAGGCCTGAGCCCGCGATCGAACCCATATCGCTTGATGAACGTTCCCTCATGAAAGTCTTCGAGAGTGCTCGCCAGCAGGGGCGTTCCTTCCTGCTCGCTCAGGAAGCTCAGCAGCTCCTGCGCCTCGCAGGAATCCCTGTGCCCCAGAGCGCTCTCGCGCGAACGCTCGACGACGCCGTGCGCTACGCCCAAGAGATCGGCTATCCCGTCGTCTTGAAAGTCGTCTCTCGAGATATTCTGCACAAGAGCGACGTCGGCGGCGTCGCCCTGGACTTGGACAATGCTCAAGAAGTCATGGACGCCTATGGAGCGATCTTGCACAATTGCAGAACCCACAAACCAGAGGCCCTCATAGACGGCATCGAAGTCTCCCAGCAAGTGCCCCCAGGGGTGCAGATCATCATTGGTGCTCGTCGCGATCCGTCGTTTGGCCCGATTCTGATGGTCGGCCTTGGGGGTATCTACGTCGAAGTGATGAAGGATGTCTCATTCCGAGCGCTGCCCATCAGCCGTCAAGACGCCTTGGATATGCTCAAGGAGCTCAAGTCCTATCCGGTGCTCTTGGGGGTGCGAGGGGAAGAGAAGCGCGATATAGAGACGATCGTGGATGTCATGGTGCGCGTCGGTGCGCTACTTCAAGTGTGTAAGGACATCGCGGACATCGAGATCAACCCGTTGATAGTCTATGAACACGGGCAAGGGGGGATGGCTGTGGATGCGCGGGTTCTCTTGGTTCAAGGAGGGCAGGAATCATGAAGAGATTCATCATTGCCTCCATGCGTAAGAGCGCGGGCAAGACGAGCGTGATCGTGGGGCTCGCCAAAGCGTTGGGCAAGCGCGTCGGGTATCTGAAGCCCTTCGGTGACCGATTGCTCTATCGGAAGAAACGCCTCTGGGACTACGATGCAGCGTTGATGACCAATATCTTTGGGCTCACCGACAATCCCGAGGACTTAAGTATCGGCTTCGATCATGCCAAGCTGCGCTATATGTACGATGCTCACGGGATGCGCCAGCGGCTGCTCGAGTCGGTCTCGCACGTTGAGCCCGGAAAAGAGATGCTCTTCATCGAGGGCGGGCGAGACTTCAGCTACGGGGTTTCGGTGTACTTAGATGTGCTCGCGCTCGCTCAGTATCTCCAAGCCCCTATAATATTTGTCGCCTCCGGCGATGAAGGGATAATTCTCGATGATATCTTCTTTGTGTGTAAACAGATGGAGCGAGAGCACCTCGAGCTCTGCGGTGTGATCATCAATAAGATCTCAGCTGTTGAGGATTTCAAGAGCGCGCATCTTGGAGAGATCACCGCCTTAGGGATCAAGGTGCTCGGCATCATCCCTCATCGGGCGGAGTTAACGACGTTGGAGATTGGGCATCTCGCTGAAAATCTCTTTGCAAAGGTCATCGCGGGGGAGGGTGGACTGCGGCGCGTCGTCAAGCAGATCTTCATTGGAGCGATGTCCGCTCAGGCGGCCATGCGCCACCCCGGTTTTGCTCAGGAGAACAAACTCATCATCACCAGCGGTGATCGCAGCGATATGATCCTTGCGGCGTTAGAGAGCAATACGTCCGGGGTTGTGCTCACCAACAACATCGTGCCTCCAGCGAACATCATCGCGCGCGCGTCGGAGCGCAATATCCCGCTCTTGCTCGTCCCGTACGATACGTATGAGACAGCGAAACGCATCGAAGCCATCGAGCCCTTGCTCACCAAGGATGCAACCGATAAGATAGTTCTACTCGAACAGCTCGTGAGAGAGCATATTGATCTTGCTACTCTCGTGTAAAGGAGGAGTGTGGTATGCAGAAGAACCTTGCTCTGTGGGACCGGTGGGTTCGTGCAATCGTCGGCGTCGTCTTATTCATTCTAGGCGGCTGGACGTGGAATGGATGGCAGGGGACGTGGTACGGCATTCTCAGTTTGATTGTTGGGATAATGCTTGTGCTCACAGCTGCGATCGGGTGGTGCCCGTGTTATTGGGTCTGTAAGTTTAGCACGAAGGGCTCTTAACGCGCTATGAACACCAAGCGCCTCCTTGAACACTGGCAGGACGAGGGCGAGTCCGCGTATCTATACAAAATCTTAGCTGACGTCGAGCCCGACCCCAGACGTCGCTCAGTCTATCTGCAGCTCGCCGACGTCGAGCTGCAGCATCAACAGAAGTTCGCGCAGCTCTTAGCTGAACAGGGGATCTCCGTTGGGGAATTTCGGCCTGGGTGGCGGGCGCGTCTGTTGGGGTGGATGGCGCGCCGCGGCGGCGCGCGCGCCGTGCTCCGACTGCGCATCGTTGATGAAGCGAGCGAAGTCAAAAATTATCTGCGCGAAAGATCGAGTGCCCTCTCCGGCGAAGCGGCTCACATCTCCCAGCAAGTCGCTCGCGACGAGGCGATCCATGCCGAGACGTTGATGAAGCTCGCTGGCAGCGGCGGCGAGCCGTGGCACCGCATGGAGTCTGGAGGATTTTTGAGAAACGTCGTCTATGGCTTCAACGACGGCTTGACGGCAAACTTCGGGCTGGTGATGGGAGTGCTCGGCGCCCAAGTCCACGAATTTATTGTACTTTCAGGGTTGGCGGGCCTCGTCGCCGACGCGCTCTCGATGGGCTCCAGTGGATACCTAGCGGCCAAGAGCGAGCAAGAAGTCTACCAACACGAGATCGAGCTGGAACGTGAGGAGATCCAGCTCATGCCCGAAGTCGAAGCCGAAGAATTAGCATTGCTCTACGAAGCCAAGGGGATGCCCGCGGAGGCTGCGCGCCAGGCAGCTTCCCAAGTGATGGCCGATCCCCAGATCGCCCTGCAAGAGAAGGCTCGTGAAGAGTTGGGGATCTCCCCTGAGCTGGGCTCGCCTCTCCGTGAGGGCATCTTGACCGGGACAGCGACGGCCTTTGGCGCGCTTATCCCCGTGTTGCCATTCTTCTTTGGTAATGGACCAATAGAGATTTGGACGTCGTTTACGATCAGCATGCTCTCACACTTTGCCGTAGGGGCTGCCCGGAGTCTTTTCACGGGGCGCGGGGCATTTCGCAGCGGGCTCGATATGTTCTTAGTCGGCTTGGGGGTCGCTGTCGTGGGCTACCTTGTGGGGATGCTCATCGAACACTTATAATTGAACGAATGCGACGCCGGGATTATGTCATTGAGGTACGCTCCTAGGAGGATCAATGATTACTGCTCACGAGGTAGACCGCCTGCGAGCTTGGCGCAGCCGCGAGTATCCTATGGTCAGCTTATATTTGAATGTCACTCCCCCTCGACCGTTCGTCAGCGAGCTTAACTCGCTCATCCACCTCCAAAAAGAGCGGTGGGCGATGAACAATCAGCGAGACAAAAGGCAGCTCCGCGCTCTCGAAGAGTTGCTCGCGCGCCTCGAAAGCCACGTGCGCAGCCTGGAGCGCCAACTTGAGAGGACACGGCTGTTGGCGATCTTTGCCAGTCCTGATGGCTTCTGGCAAGAGTATCGCCTTCCCGTGGCGCTGCCCAGCCAATTGGTCATTGACTTCGATCCCTACATCCGACCGCTGACGGTGCTGCTGGACGAGTTCGATCGCTACTGCGTCGTGGTGAGTGATGCGCGCAAAGCCCGAATCTTCTCGCTCTATTTGGGTGAATTTGAAGAGGAAGAAGGGTTCTTTAAAGATGATGTCCCCAGCAAGGTAAGCGTCGGGCGCGGGGTGCGCCTGGGAGGGCCAGGCGTCCGGGGCGGTACAGGGGAACTTCGCATCCAGCGCCATATCGAGGATCACGCCCATCGGCATCTCAAGCGGGTCGCTGAACGCGCTTTTGATTTTTTCACCCAGAAGCAATGCGATCTGCTCATCATCGCTGGGCCAGAGGATAAGACCATTCCCTACTTGGTGAACCATTTGCATAGCTACCTGCGGGAGCGCCTCGCTGGGGAATTTCACGCGCGCCCGGAGATGCCCACCGCTACCCTCAAAGAGCGCGCGCTAGCGGTCGCCCAAGCCTGGGAACGCCGCTATGAAGAGCAGCTCATCGCGCGCCTGCTGGAGCAGGCTCACGCGCCCAACGGCTTGGC
Organism: Candidatus Bipolaricaulota bacterium; assembly: GCA_036783095.1. GTDB lineage: Bacteria > Bipolaricaulota > Bipolaricaulia > RBG-16-55-9 > DRXL01 > JANXCC01. The sequence continues at coordinate 3,515 of DAIPXV010000045.1, read as the reverse complement.
AGTCTTAGGGGTCGAGCCCACCCTCGAAGCCCTCATGAGCGGCCAAGTCCATACCCTTGTGCTCCAGCACGACTTCCGCGTCCAGGGCACCCTCTGCCCCACCGATCACTTTCTCTCGTCATACTTGAGCGAATGCCCGCTCTGTCATGGCCCCATGCATCTCACAGACGACCTCGCTGACGAGATGATCGAAGAAGCGATCCATCAGAACGCTGAGATCGAGCACGTCTTCACGCGGCACGAGCAATTCGCCCCGCACGGTGTTGGAGCAATCCTGCGCTTTCGCTGAAGGAGGGAAATGATGGCGACTCGGCTTTGCGACATCTGCGGCATCCGCCCTGCGACCGTCCAGGTGCGCATCACGCGCGATGGCCAACAAGAGGTCCTCCATCTCTGTTCGATTGATTACGCACGACTGCACCAGGAACAGATCTTCTCCCCCTTAGAATCGCTCTTTGGCGGTGGCCCCTGGGAAGATCTCTTCAGCGAAGAATCTGCGCCGTGGCGCCGTCGCGACCGCGAAGCCATTGACATTGATGCGTACCTGAGCCAGCACGCCAAAGATCTTCTCCAACAAGCCGCCCAGACGGCTGTTGATTTCAATAAAGACGAGGTCGACACCGAGCATGTGCTCTATGCGCTCATGGAGAGCGAGGTTGTCCAAGAGATCTTAAAGCAGTTCAAGCTCTCGCCCGAAGATATCAAGGGCTACATTGAGCACAACGCGCCACGCGGCGCTTTTAAAGCCGAGAAGGGCCAGACGGTGCGCCTGAGCGTCTCCCCGCGGGTGAAGAGCGCCCTCGAGCTTGCGTTCCTTGCGTCGCGTGAGCTGGGGCATAGCTACGTGGGCCCGGAGCACTTACTCATCGGGCTTGCGGAAGAACAAGACGGCCTAGCGGGAGACCTGCTGCGCAAGTACGGGCTTACCCCGCAGGCCCTGCGCCAGCAGACCGTCAAAGTCGTAGGCAAGGGGAGTGAGGAGGGTCGCGTCCAGCGCGTCTCCACCACCCCGACGCTCGACAAATACTCGCGCGATTTGACAGAGCTAGCCCGCCAAGGCAAGCTTGATCCCGTCATCGGGCGCTCCAAAGAAATCGAGACTGTCATAGAGATCCTCTCGCGCAGGAAGAAGAACAACCCCGTCTTGATCGGTGAGCCCGGCGTGGGCAAGACAGCCATTGTCGAGGGCTTAGCCCAGAGGATCATCAAGGGTGAGGTTCCAGAGAGTCTTCGGAACAAAAGACTCGTCGAGCTCAATATCAACGCGCTCATCGCGGGCTCGAAATATCGCGGCGAGCTCGAAGAGCGCGTCAAGCAAGTCTTAGACGAGATCATCGCCCATCAAGACGAACTGATTATCTTCATTGACGAAGTACACACGATCGTCGGGGCTGGGGCTGTGGGCGAAGGGGGCATGGACATTGCCAACGCGTTCAAGCCCGCGCTCGCTCGCGGCGAGCTCCACCTTATCGGGGCGACGACGCTCAATGAATATCAGAAATATATCGAGAAAGACGCGGCCCTGGAGCGACGCTTCCAGCCCGTCTTCGTCGCCGAGCCCACCGTGGAGCAGACGATCTCGATTCTCTATGGGCTGCGTGACCGCTTTGAGGCCCATCACAAAGTGAAGATCACTGACGAAGCGATCATCGCTGCGGCACAGCTCTCCGATCGCTATATCACGAATAGATTCTTGCCCGACAAAGCGATCGATCTCTTAGACCAAGCGGCGGCACGAGTGCGCATCGCGTCCACGTCACGTCCGGCCGAGCTCCACGAGCTCGAAGCCCAAATCCAACAGCTCAAGCGCGAACAAGAGTACGCCTCCAGCCGCAAGCAGTTCGATCGAGCCAAAGAGATCGAGACCCAGATCAAAGCCAAAGAGCAAGAGCTGGCCGAAGCCACCGCACGATGGAAGAAAGCCGTCGCTTCGGGATCAGCCGAAGTGCGAGCCGAGCACATCGCGGAGATTATCTCTAAGTTAACGGGCATCCCCGTGAGCGAGTTGACCGTCGAAGAGCGCGACAAGCTCCTTCATCTGGAAGAGAAGCTCCATGAGCGGGTCGTCGGGCAAGACGAAGCGATCCGCGCCGTCAGCAACGCTATTCGGCTAGCGCGCGCTGGACTCAAAGAGAAGAACCGTCCCATCGCGACATTTCTCTTCCTTGGGCCCACGGGCGTGGGCAAGACCGAGCTTGCGAAAGCCCTCGCCTGGGCGGTCTTCGGCGATGAAGATGCGATCATTCGTATAGATATGTCCGAATATATGGAGCGCCACAGCGTCGCGCGGCTGATCGGAGCTCCCCCAGGCTATGTTGGGTATGAGGAGGGCGGTCAGCTCACCGAGCGCGTCCGCCGTAGACCCTATAGCGTGATACTCTTAGACGAGATCGAAAAGGCCCATCCTGACGTGCACAATATTCTCTTGCAGGTCTTTGACGAAGGCAGACTCACTGATGGGAAGGGCCGCACCGTTGACTTCACCAACACTATTATCATCGCGACGAGCAACCTGGGGAGCGAGATCATCCAGCGCAATCTCACGCTGCCCGATGAATATAAGCGCAGCTACGAAGCGCTCAAAGAAGAGCTGATGGTGGTGCTCCGCAGGAACTTCCGCCCGGAGTTCCTCAATCGCATTGATGAGATCATCGTCTTCCACGCGCTCACGCAAGAGCAGATCCGCGCGATCGTCAAGCTTCAGTTGCAGAAAGTCGCCCAGATGGTCCAAGAGCAAGGGATCACCGTGCAGTTTGACGATTCACTCATAGAGCACTTAGCGGAAGTGGGGTATCAGCCGGAGTTTGGGGCGCGGGAGCTCAAGCGAAAGATCCGCAGCGAAGTCGAGACAGAAATATCGAGTGCCATCTTGCAGGGCGCAATCCGCCCTGGAGATACTGTCAGGGTGCGCTACGACGGCGCCAAAGTCGCGCTCGAGACGGTTCCCGTGGAGGTCAAGAGCTGATGGATGTTCTCTCGCTGTTGTGGCTGATTCTGATCTTCTCAACCGTGGTCCAGCCGATGCTCCAGCGCCGGATGCTGGAGTGGGAGCGGCAGCGTTGGATCGAGCGGATCGAGCGCCAGCGCAATTCCCGCGTCATCATCTTGGTACACAGGCAAGAGACGATGGGGCTATTGGGGTTCCCCATCATGCGCTATATTGATGTGAATGACTCTGAGGAGGTGTTGCGGGCTATAGAGCTGACTGATCCGGAGATGCCCATTGATCTGGTGCTCCACACCCCAGGAGGATTGGTGCTAGCGTCACTGCAGATTGCGCGGGCGTTGCGCAAGCATCCTGGGGGAACCCGTGTCATAGTGCCCCACTATGCGATGTCCGGGGGGACGCTCATCGCTCTTGCCGCTGATGAAATTATTATGAGCCCACATGCGGTCCTCGGGCCAGTTGATCCTCAAATCGGGCAGTACCCAGCAGCGTCGCTGCTAGCGGTCATCGAGAAGAAGCCCTTACACGAGATAGACGACCAAACGCTGATCCTAGCTGATGTGGCGCG
>DAIPXV010000044.1:1720-13309 GCA_036783095.1 Candidatus Bipolaricaulota bacterium | reverse complement strand
TCACGGCAGATTTGAGCGCCCCTACGATCTTCCCCGCGCGGAAGAGAATAATATTGGCGTGCTTCCCCAACAGCTCCGTTCTCACAATATACTCTTCACGAATATACAGATCGAGAATGCGTTCAAGGCCGGGTTGCCCCACCCCGCTGATAACCCCGTTGCGCAGATATTTTCGCAGCAGCATACAAAACGCCGACGGCTGAGAAGGATTGACAAAGTGCTGCTGTGTGAGGTGGATGCGCGGGTTCTCTTCAGTCTCTATGAGTAAAAGCTGCTCTTGGCCGGCCCACAGCTCCAGCGTCACCACGCTGGGCTGGGGATGATAGATCTTCTGGATACGGCTCCCTACGATGCTCCGGCTCAATTCCGCAGCCAGCGCCGCTATTGTCAGTCCATCGAGATTCATATCTTTCAATTATACTGGTGCTTGAGGGGCATCGCTTTCTGTGATAAAATTTATGGTAAAGGGCTGCTGAGGCAAGGATAGGAAAAGCGCATATGAAGCGAAAAACCTAGCAAAAACCACCCAGGAGTGTCAGGCTACAGCCGCGGCCGTGTATAATTTATTAAAAGCAGAAAGGGGTGATCTGTTGGGGGAAGGCTTATAGAGAACACGTCTCATGCACAAAACTGGCTGGTCTCGCGCGAACCAGCTGGAACATTCAAAGCTCTTTCACCAAAGGAGGCGAAAGGTAGATAGCTATGAAGAAAGTATTAGCCTTGCTGCTTGTTGTCGCAGTAGTAGTTCCCACAGTAGGGTTGGCAGGCTTCGCTCAACAGTGCATCCCCAACTGTTCGGAGAACCCCAAGGTGATGAACCGCGAGCCCATCGAAGCCTCGGCTGAATTTAAGGATGGACAAGTCCAGGCCGGTGGCCTCAAGCCCATTGATCTCGACCCCAACCAAGAGGCAACCTTCGGGCTGCCCTCGGGCACCAAGAGCGTGGTCATCACCGCGGGCGAGGGAGATCTGACGTACCGGCTCACCAAGGTCGTGGGCACGGGCGCGCGCGCCCAGCGCTCCGAAGTCGCCAGCGGCGCTGTCGCCGCCAAGCAGTCCGTGACCGTGAACGTCCCGCCGTTTGACCGAGCCAAGCAAGAATCTATGGAGCTGACGGTTGCGGCTGGCTCCAAGAAGACCTCGGTCTCGCTGGTCTTCCAGGGCGCTCCCGCCGATGAGACGGTGCTCCCGCGCGTCGCCGTCGAGCTGGAGATCGCCAACAACGGCCCGGCAGAGATCAACTACGAGGTGAAGGACGCGCTCAATCGCACGGTCAAGAACGCGGGCAAGGACGTGAAGGGCACGGTGAAGGCTGGCGAGAAGGCGGTCGTGGGCATCGAGGAGAGCCTCGGCCCCAATCGCGTCCTGCAGATCAGCACCAAGGGCGATGCCAAGGTAGACGTCAAGATCTACTTTGAGCAGATCCCGCTCCCCGCTGAGCTCTATAAGGGCATCTATGCCACAACTTCGATCGCCCGGCCGCGCACCCTCAACCCCATCACGTTGACAGACACGGCCAGCTCGTTGATCACCGACCGACTTCACGACACATTGCTGGATGGCCCGGTGGGCGCGGAGACCGGCGCGATCGCCGAGGCGTTCGAAGTGACCCCGGACCGCAAGACCGTCACCTACACCCTGCGCAAGGGCGTCAAGTTCTCCGACGGCACGCCCATCACTTCCGAGGACGTGCGCTTCACCTTCGAGAACTTGATCTACCCCAAGGATATCGCCACCAGCACCCGCGATATTCTCTACTGCGCCGGCGGCAAGGATCTGCCTACGGTCAAGGTGATTGACGAGCGCAAGATCAGCTTCACCTGCGACAAGCCCGCAGCTCAGGTGCCCTTCCCCATGACGGGCTTCGTCGAGATTCTCTCGAAGAAGAATATCTTGAAGCTCGCTCCCAACGTGGAGAAGAACCCCAAGGACTTCAACAACGTCTACGGGGTAAACACCAAGCCCGAGGACATTGTGGGGGCAGGGCCGTTCAGGCTCAAGAAGATTGATCCCAATACGGTCGCCGAGTTTGAGCGCAACCCCTATACCTTCCGCGTGGACGAGAAGAACAACCAACTGCCGTACATCGGGGGCATCCGCATTCTGCTGGCGCCCACCCAAGGGCAGGAGCTGGCGTTGCAGCAGTTCCGCAATGGCCAGACGGACTTCATCAACCCGCGCCCAGCAGACATCGCGATCCTGCAGTCGGACAAGATCGCAGGGAAGCTCCCCATCAATGACGACATTGACTCTGGTCAGGCCGCCTTCGGCACGGAGTTCTGGGTGGTGAGCTGGACAACCAAGAACCCCACGCTGCGCGCGGCCTTCGCCAACAAACAAGTGCGCTTCGCCTTCTCCCACGCGTCGGATCGCGCCTCGATCGTGAAGAATATCCGTCTGGGCCTGGGCACGGAGATCTACTCTCAGTACTCAGTCCCCAGCCCCTATCACATCGAGCGCCCCGGCCAGAAAGCTGAAGTTCTGGCGAAATGGGAGCAGGCCAAGAAGCGCTTCGATCTGAAGAAAGCCGCGGAGATCTTGGACTCCTTGGGGATCAAGGACGTCAACGGCGATGGCATCCGCGACATCCCCGCGAACTTCGCCAACGACTTTGGGCCGCAGACCAACCCCGCAGGGCCGTTCAAGTTCGAGCTCAATACGAACGTCGGCAACACCCTGCGCGAAGAGATGATCAAGCTGCTCGCCTCAGACCTCAAGAAGATCGGCATCGAGGTCACGGCGGTGCCGAAGGACTTCGCCGCGCTCGTCGATCAACTGACGGTCGGCGACTATGAGGCGATCTTGATCGGTCTGACAGGTGGCTCGGGCGCCGCTAGCGGGATCAACGTCTACACCTGCGATGGCAACCTGCACTTCTGGAACGTCAACGCCGGTGCGGGCTGTGCCAACGCCACCGAAGACGAGAAGAAGCTAGACGCGCTCTATCGCCAGCTCGCTGAGGAGACTGACGAAGCGAAGCTCCGCCAGCTTGCTGACGAGGCCTAGTTCGTCTTCGCCAATCACCTGCCGTACATCCCGCTGACGGTCGGCAACGCTCTCGCGGCGTTCCGCACGGACACGATCCGCAATCACGCGCGGGCGCCATTGGGCAATCAGCTCGTGCTCTTCTGCAAGGGCGGGCGCTGCCGCGGTGGCTAGACTCTGAAGCAAGTCGGTACGAGGGCGCGAAGGTACCTTCGCGCCCTCGTTTCTTTTTTTCTCTAAGGGTTCTCTACTACTACAGTATTTAGTATCTATATAGTTAGTAGTAGTAGAGGGGGCTAAAACCTGTGGAAAACTTTTCGACTGACTAGTCAGTCGAGGGTTTTAATTTTTAATAAAAAGAAAAGCGAAAGATACTATACAAATGTCGGGCTGTGGAAAACCTGTGGAAAACTTGTGGAAAACCTGTGGAAAACTCCGGGGAAAAGTCTGTTATTCGAAAGTTTTCCACAGGTTATCCACAGGATTTCCACAGCTTTATCCACAGGTTTTCCACAGGACTGTGTCCCTTATGAAAGTGATAGCAGCGATCACCATCGAAATGAGGTATAATGGGGGATGATTTCTCAGCAAAGGAGGCGCTACGATGCTCTATAAGAACTATATTGACGGCCAATGGGTTGACTCGGCCACGGGCAAGACGTTCAAGTCCATCAATCCTGCTGATATCAGTGATGAACTTGGGGAATTCCCCTCTTCAGGAGCACAGGATGTCGAACGCGCCGTGCAAGCGGCCGCTCGGGCTTTTCGCGAGTGGAGCAGGGTGCCTGCCCCTAAGCGTGGGGAACTGCTCTTTGAGATCGGCGAGCGCTTTAAGCGCCAGAAAGAAGATTTGGCTCAGATCATGACCCGCGAGATGGGCAAGGTCTTAAAAGAGGCCCGCGGCGATGTCCAAGAAGCCATTGATATGGCGTACTATATCGCGGCTGAGGGCCGACGGCTCTTCGGCTATACGACCCCCTCGGAGCTGCCTCTCAAGCACTGTATCAGTGTTCGTCGTCCGGTAGGAGTAGTAGGTGTCATTACGCCGTGGAACTTTCCTGTAGCTATTCCGGCCTGGAAGATCTTCCCAGCGATCCTTGCGGGCAATACTGTTGTTTGGAAGCCGGCTACGGATACGCCGCGCTGCGCGTACGAGTTCGTGAAGGTCTTAGAGTCGGCGGGGCTGCCCAAAGGGGTAGTGAATCTCGTCTTTGGCGGCGGCAACGACGTCGGCATCCCCTTGGCCAAGCATCCCAAGGTGGTGCGGATCTCGTTTACGGGCTCGACCGAAACCGGCCGGGAGATCTATAAATACGGGGCCGAAAAACTCGCCAAGGTCCATCTCGAAATGGGGGGCAAGAACCCGATCATCGTGCTCGAAGACGCCGATCTCGATCTCGCTGTTGATGGGATCCTCTGGAGCGCGTTTGGCACGACGGGCCAGCGCTGCACCGCCTGCTCACGGCTCATTGTCGAAGACGGGGTCTACGAAAAGCTCTTAGAGAAGCTCGTCGAGCGCACGAAGGGACTGCGCTTGGGCAACGGGCTTGACCCCAAGACCGACGTCGGCCCGGTGGTCAACCGCGCCGCGCTCGAGAAAATCGCGCGCTACGTCGAGTTGGGGGTCAAGGAAGGCGCCAAGTTACTCTGTGGCGGCCAGATCGCCAAGGACGGCGACTTAGCCAAGGGCTTCTTCTTCCAGCCCACGATCTTCGCCGATGTCACCCCCCAGATGCGCATCTTCCAAGAAGAGATCTTCGGGCCCGTCTTGTCCGTGACCAAAGCGAAGGACTTCGACGACGCCATCGCGTTAGCGAATAACACGTCTTATGGGCTGTCGTCGTCCATCTATACAAGAGACGTCTTTAAAGCTCATCGGGCGATGGACGAGATCGAAGCGGGGATCACGTATATCAACAGCGGGACGATTGGGGCGGAAGTGCATCTGCCCTTTGGCGGCATCAAAAATACGGGCAACGGTGGGCGCGAGTCCGGCTGGACAGCCATCGAAGAGTACACCGAGTGGAAGACGATCTATGTAGACTTTTCGGGGCGCCTGCAGAAGGCCCAGGGGATTGACTAAGTAATTCACATCACATACATGAGAGCCGCGCGTTGGGTATAATGGAGCCCAAAGACGCTATGAGCTCTTTAGATTGTGCAATGCTGATCTGTGAAGGAGGTTTACCGTGAGGGCTCTCAGAAGCGCGCTGCTCTTTGTGGGGCTTGTGGGGTGGGGGCTGATCGTGGCGGCTGAGCCGGTCGTGCTCGATATCGCTGACGCCAACCAAGATATCACGATCTTCGGCGCGAACGCCAAGGATTTTCTCACAGACTTCAATTCGATTGCGATCGGGGACGTCAACGGCGACGGCTTCGCTGACTTAATCTTGGGTGATCCCGCTGCTGATGTCGAGGAAGGAAATCGTCGTGACGCCGGGAAAGTTTACGTGATCTTTGGCCGAGCTGCCCTTGAGGCTACATATGATTTAGCCAAGTCGCACGCGGATATGGTCGTGACGGGGGCGCGGCCCGGGGATATGTTGGGCACATCTGTCGCCGTTGGGGATATTAACGGCGACGGGCGGCTCGATCTGATTATTGGGGCGGTGGGCGCTGATGGCCCCGATGGGCTGCCTGAGCGTCGTCGTGACGCTGGGGCTGTTTATGTGATCTACGGGCGCCCAAACCCCAATAAGCTGATAGATATCTTCGACAGCGACCAAGATATTACTATTCACGGCGAGACGCCGGGGGATCGCTTCGGGGCTTCAGTGGCGACGGGCGACCTCAACGGCGACGGCATAGCTGACTTAATTATCGGGGCGACCGACGCCGATGGGCCGCGCAAGGAGCGGGCCAACGCCGGACAAGTCTATGTGCTCTTTGGCAGCACCAGCTTCCCACGGACGATAGACTTGGCCCGCCGGGATGCCGACATGACCGTCTTCGGAAGAAACGCGACTGATCAGTTGGGCAGCGTCGTCGTGAGCGCCGAGGTCAACGGGGACAGCTTCGCTGATTTAGTCATTGCGGCGCCCCAAGCTGACGGCCCCGGCAACGGGCGCAATAATTCTGGGGAGGTCTATATCTTCTTTGGCTCGACGACGCTGCCCGAAAGAATTGATCTAGCGAAGAATCGCCCCGATGTGCATATCTACGGGGCCGATGCGGGGGACACTTTAGGGGTCTCGGTCGCCGTGGGCGATCTGGATGGGGACGGCTTCGCCGATGTCATCATCGGTGCTCCCGGAGCGAGCGGGCCGCAGAACAAGCGTCCTGGCGCCGGGGAGGTCTACGTGCTGCGCGGCGGCGCGCTGTTGCAGGGCGTCTATGACTTTGCCGTCGGGCGGTACGATATGATCGTCTATGGAGCGGAAGCTGGGGACCGTCTGGGGCGAGCAGTCGCTTCTGGGCAGATCGGCGGGGCGAGTTTTGACGAGCCCTTCTGGGATATGGTGCTTGGGGCAGATTCGGCCGACGGGCCGGAGAATCGTCGGCGCAACGCCGGCGAAGCGTATTTGCTCTTAGGGCAGAGCCCTCTGCCCAGGACGATTGATCTCGCTGCGCGCGACGCGCCGGTGGCGGCAGTCTTTACAGGTGCGGAAGCCGATGACCGTCTGGGGAGCGCGGCGATCGCTGGAGACTTAGATGGGGACGGCCTCGCGGAAGTGATCTTGGGTGCGCTCAACGCCGACGGGGAAGAGAATTTGAAGCCCGATTCAGGAGAAGCGTATATCTTTTTCGGGAGTCGCTTTGGGCCACCTCGTCCGCCGAATCAACCGCCGGTTGCGAACGCTGGGCCCGATCAGACGGTGACTGTGGGGACGCTCGTGACGCTCAACGGAGGTCAGTCAAGCGATCCCGACGGCGACCCCATCGCGTTCCAATGGCGCTTCGTCTCAATCCCTGAGGGGAGCGCCGTGATGTTGACAGACGCTGACAAAGCCCAGGCGACGTTCACCCCTGATGTCGCGGGTGAGTATATTATTGAGCTTATAGTGACTGACCCTGATGGAGCGACGGGATCTGATACGGTCAAAGTGACAGCGCAGCCGCCCGCGCCCACGCGCAAGAAGGGCGACGTGGACAACGACGGCGACGTCGATATTATTGACGCCAAGCTTGCCGCGGAGTTCATCGTGGGCCTGCGCGATTTAGATGCTTTAGCGCGCTGGGCCGCTGATGTGCGCGGCCCGTGTCAGCCCGCTCCGGGGAGCGCGGAGAACATTGACGTCACCGACGTGCGCTGGATCGCGGAGTTCGCCATCGGCGTGCGCACGGAGATGTTCTGCCTTGAAGTGCCCTTGCCCACGGCAACAGCCAAGACGCTGACGCCGTTGCGCGTGCGCCCGCTCTATAGAGCGATCGAGTTCTCTGCGCCGCTAGGCAAGCAGATCTCAGTACGCATCTTCGATCTGTTAGGGCGGCCGATCTATCAAACAGAATCGTCTTCAGGGACGCTGCGCTGGAGATTGGAGAACCAAGCGGGTCAGGCCGTCGCCAACGGGCTCTACCTCGCGGTGGTGGAGCTGTGGGACGGGACGGAGCGCACGGTCCAAGTGCGCAAGCTCGTCGTGCGGCGGTGACGCGTGCCACTTTCATGCCGTGACTCAAGTTACATACATGGGGCCGAGCATGAGCTACAATAGCGGTGATGAAAACACTGAGAAGGCAGGTCATCGAATATGTTGAGAACGACGACGCAGCGACGTGCGCAGCGCACTGGTGAAGGGAGGTCCTCACGCGTGGGTATGAAAAAGACAAGAGCAGCTTGGTTGTTTGTGCTGGTGCCGATCTTGGTGTTGAGCTGGGCGGTGGGGGTGTTGGCCGATGACGAAACTGACGTGTTTAACGCCAACGCTGGCAACACCAACCCTAACCCCAATCCCGGGGAGAACTTTGTAGTAATTCAAGATGTGATCGTTGCTGATCCAGGGCCGTTCGGCGACACGACTCCCGATAGCTTCCCCACAGCGATCGAGACGGTGACGATTCGCAAGGCCGGCGGGACGCTCGAAGATCACTTTGTCATCGCGTTGCGGCTCTATCTCGATGACGGCGACGGGCTCTTCGATCCTACAGTAGACCGTCTCTTAGGAGCGGTGAACGCGCCGCGGTTGAGCGCAGGGGTCGTCTTCGGCACCCGAGGACAGCTCTTGGTCTTGGTGCCCAACAACGGCTCAGCGGAGTTCTTTGTGGTCGCGGACTTTGCCAACGACGCCCCCGATGGGGCGACGCTGCGCACCAGCTTCGATCTCACTGTTGGGGATAGCTTGATCGGCGGCCCGGTGACAAGTTCGAGGATTGACAGCGCCACGTCGCTGCCCATCTTAAACTTTGACGCGGGGCTACCCGTGCCGGTGGGGTTCATTCGTATTACAGCGGCGACGGGCGACGCCGAAACGGACGTCGTTGACGAGACCCCGGCGCGCACGGCTAACCCCGGCGATTCTGTCGTCCTTCAGGAGTTCTTGGTCTCCGATCCGGGCGTCTCGGGTGATGCCGTGCCCGACAGCGCGGGCACGCTCATCCGCACGGTCACCGTCAGAAAAGTGGGCGGGACGATCTCCAGCGACAAGATTTTAAGACTGAGACTTTTCCGGGCTAGCCCGCGCACCCCGCCCGGCTGGGATGAAAAAGACGAGCTGATCGCTGTCGTCAATTCTCCGGACTTAGAGCGCGGGGTCGTCTTCGGCGACGGTGGACGACGCTTGGTCCGCGTCAACGATAACGCTGAGGAACGATTCTATGTTGTAGCTGACCTGGCGTCGGTGGGCTTCGTTGACGGCGATACGCTCCGGACGAGCGTGGAGATCGTAGCGCGCGACGACAAGACCGATCCGGGCGAGATCTCTTCGGCGATCGAGACGCCTATGCCGGTCGTCGCCTCCAATCAGCTCGTCGTGAAGGTGCCCCCGCCGACGCTCATTATCGGGTCGGCTTCGATCGTGGGCAAGGCGAGGATCCCCATCTCGATTCGCTTTGTGCCCGCGCCAGGGCTTGGAGAGCTCCAGATCGGCCCCGATGGGGCCCTGACGTTCGATCCCACGATCGTTCAAGTGCTCAATGTGAAGGGCGTCGGGCCCTATATTGTCGACTCGGTGAACATTGACTCGATCGAGGGGCGGGTGCAGTTCTCCCTGACGCTCAAGCCAGGGCGCACGGCCCTCAACGAAGGAGTCATCGCCGAGATCGAAGTGGATAAAGCCCCTGACGCTCCCGTGGGCGAGTCCGTCAGAATAGATATCGAAGATATCGAGGGCATCGAGATCGTGGATGTCTTTCGTGATGCAGCAGGGCGCGATCTCTTGCCGGACATCGTCCCCGGGGTGATCACGATCAAGCTCATCAAGGGCGACGTGGACGGCGACGGGGTCGTAACAGTGAGCGATGCGCGCTTGGCGGCGCGATTCATCCTGGGGCTGGAGACGCTCTCCCCAGAGCAAGAAGAAGCGGCGGACGTCGCGCCACCCCTTGGAGTAGTGGACGCGACGGATGTGCGCTGGATCGCTCAAGCTGCGGCGGGCCTGCGCAAGCTCGAACAGAACGCTTCTGCTCTTGCGCCCTTGGCGCGCTCGGCTCAGCCCAATCTAGCAAAGAGCGTGACGGCACGAATGCGCGCCGGAACGCTCGAAGTGCGCGTGGGCGGCCAGGGCATCGTCCAGACGATCGTCAGAGTCTTCACGCTTACCGGCAAGGCCGTGGCGACGGTGCAGGCCTCCGGGCCGACAGCGCGTCTCAGTGAGGGTGATCTCGCTGGGCTGTCCAACGGCGTCTATCTCTACACGGTCACGGTGCTGGGGCCTGATGGAGTCTGGCAGAGCGAAGTGCGCAAGTTCTTGTTGATACGCTAATACCCACGCGGCGATCCCCCATGAGGCCTTGAAAGCTCGTCATGTGGGGATCGCTTCTTTTTTTCTCACTATAATAGAGCACAGAGGTGATTTACAGTGAGACAGCACGCATGGCGAACGTATCTGGGCGTTATAGTTTTGCTACTTGGCTTGGGGATTTTGAGTGGGTGTCTTGAGCAGAAGCCTAGCGGGAACCAACCTCCGCAAGCGCAGTTTTCGTTCAGCCCCATCACCCCCAAAGTCGGCGATGAGGTCATCTTCGACGCTTCGGCGTCCAAAGACCCCGACGGGCAGATCGTTGAGTATCTCTGGGACTTTGGCGATGGCTCGCCCGCCGAGAGCGGCCCGACGGTCATCCATGCCTACGGGAGCCCCGGACAGTACACGGTAAAACTCACGGTCACCGACGATCAAGGGCTGTCGGCCAGCGCAGAGAAGACTCTCACGGTTGTGGTCAGTGTCGTGAGCGCGGTGAGGAAGTCTGTGCCGGCGCCGGGGCAGAGCCCCTTGGGGATCGCGTATGATGGCAGTGCGCTGTGGGTCGTGGATTCGACAGATTTGGAGACGTTCAAGCTCTATCAAATTGACCCCCAGAGCGGGAGCGTCTTGAAATCTTTCGATGTGCCGACGATCGCCCCTGACGCGTTAGCGTGGGACGGCAGCCGGCTATGGCTCGTAGACGGCGCGGACTTGAAGCTTTTGCAAATAGACCCATCCAATGGGAAAGTCCTGAAGACGCTTGATGCGCCAGGGACGTACCCCACGGGGATCGCCCATGACGGCACTGCGCTGTGGGTCGCTGATGCTGATGAGCTGAAGATTTTTCAAGTGAACCCCCTGACGGGCAAGGTGATTGACTCTTTTGGTGCTCCAGGGGATTTCCCACAGGGGCTGGCGTGGGACGGGAAGTTCTTGTGGCATCTGGACTTTGTGAGCATTTACAAGCTCGATCCTAGCGATGGAACGGTCTTAGCCGAGTACGAGGCGCCGCGGGAGCAGCTTGTGGATTTGACCTGGGACGGGCAGTACTTGTGGGCTACCGACGGGGAGGGGAAGCAGCTGGTGCAGCTTGGGTTTTGAGCAATAGCCTTTGCATCACGGAAAGCACTGAAAGCGCCACGGGAGGCACGGAAACGGGTATTCCTCCGTGCCTCCCGTGCTTCTCTGTGCCTTTTGTGAACCCCAGTGCCCCTCTGTAGTGTATATTACTGACGCCCGACCCTTGATGGGGTATCATAGTCCCACAGGACGGTTGGCGTATGTCGGAAGATCTCTTCGCCAAAATGCGCGGAGCACCATGAAGGAGGTGTGCGAGCAGGCGCAAAAATCTTATGGGTACGGCTTCTCTGAGCAAGCGGATCACACAAAAAGGAGGTTTCCGTATGCGTGGCAGGAAGTTGTTGGCGGTCGGAGCGAGTCTAGCGTTGCTCTTGGCGCTAGCTCTGGGAATGACGGCGAGCGGTGCGGCCACAGGCCCGGCAGAGGCGACTTTCATTTATGGGTTTCCCGCTGGGAGTATAGTGCTCTCAGGAGACCCTGACGATGGCACTCCGTTAGCTAATGGCTTTGTAAATAATGAAGATTTTGTGGATGCCGATGGGTCTGGGGACTACAGCCCTGGGGAGGCCATCTATCGAGATTTAGATAATTCAGTTGATGTGTCACCTGGGGATGTCCGGCTGACAGTAGTTAATGGGTTTCCCGCTGGGAGTATAGTGCTCTCAGGAGACCCTGACGATGGCACTCC
>DAIPXV010000044.1:0-1620 GCA_036783095.1 Candidatus Bipolaricaulota bacterium | reverse complement strand
CTATCGAGATTTAGATAATTCAGTTGATGTGTCACCTGGGGATGTCCGGCTGACACCGGTTGGGGCGGGAGTAGTGAACTCTGTTTCTCCCGGTGACTTCGCCATGCTCGAGAGGATAATCGTCACCGACGGCGCGGGCGGCCCCACGCAAGTGCCCCTGCTTGTCGAGCAAGTCTGCGTGGCTATGACCGCAGGCAGCACAATCCGCGCGAGCGAGATCTTGGAGCTACGGCTCTATCAAGAGAATGGAGTTAGTGCAGGGTTCGCCGGCTTCGGCCCCGGAGCCGATGATTTGTTGGGCAGAATTTCCAACCCCACGCTGGCGACCCTTGGCGATACGTGCTTTGGCACGCCGGGACAGTTACTCTTCATGGTGAACGGCGTCAATGTGCCAGCTAGCGAGACGCTTTACATCGTGGCGGCGTTTGCGCCGTGGGCCCAGCGCGGAGATTCGCTCCAACTGACCGTCGAGATGCGTGCCAATGACGATCTGGCTGGGTCTGGAGCTGGGCAAAGCTCGCGGTTCACCAATGGTGGCAGCGTGCTAGTCATCCCCAGCCCGAACTCTACGGTCATCAACGGTCCAGCTGCTGGTGCTCTCTTCGTCATTGACGAGACGGACAGTCTTGTGCTTACTGCGGCCCCCGGCAACACCGTCGTCTTGCAGCAGTTCAGCTTGGAAAATCACACGGCTGCTTTAGTTACGATTGACCGCATAACGGCCTATGCGACCGGCACTCCTGATGACAGCGTGCTGGCCAACGTGAAGCGCATCCGGCTCTTCCGCGAGCGCGGCAGCACCGGCCCGGGCTGGCAAGAGGGCGACGAATTGCTGGGCACCGTGACACGCCCTGACTTAGTCAACGGGGCGCGCTTCGGCGGCAACCGCCGCAATCTCTTCACCATCCCGCCCAATTCCGTGCAGCGGTTCTATCTCGTCATTGATCTGGACAGTGGTACCCCCGATGGCATCGGCATCCAAGGGGCCGTAGAAGTCTCTGCTTCCAGCGGGGCGATGCCCACGGACAAGATCGTCCTCGCTGCTGGCTCGCTGGAGATCGAAGCCCCCGCCGCGACGATCGCCATAGGCGACGTCACCCTGAGCAGCAGGGGCAAGGCCAAGGTCTCCGTGAAGAACGTGCCCTCGCCGGGCCTGGGCAGCATCCAGGGGGTCATCTCCTTTGACCCGGAGATCGTCCAAGTCGTCGCCACACCTCAGGGCACCTACCGCGTGCGTGGCCTGGGAAACTATCTTGTAGATGATCTCACCGTGGACAACGACGGCGGCACGATCGAGTTCCTCTTGATCTTGAAGCCGGGCCGCAAGCCCCTCACCGGCAGCGGCGATATCATGGAGATCGAGTTCATCTCCACCGAGGAC
Organism: Candidatus Bipolaricaulota bacterium; assembly: GCA_036783095.1. Lineage (GTDB taxonomy): Bacteria > Bipolaricaulota > Bipolaricaulia > RBG-16-55-9 > DRXL01 > JANXCC01. The sequence continues at coordinate 239 of DAIPXV010000044.1, read as the reverse complement.
GTCAACCCCGGCGATAGCTCGCCGTTGGATATTGAGATTGATGATGCTCTAGACGCCAACGCGAACGACTTGATCTTCGACACGGTGAGCGGGACGGCGCGCATCAGGATCATCATGGGCGACGTGGACGGCAACGGGGTTGTGACCCGCCGCGATGCCACGCTCTTGGCGCGCTGGCTGATGGGCCGCGCTGTGCTCACGCCGATCCAAAAGAAGGCCGCCGATGTGGATAACTCCTG
>DAIPXV010000043.1:0-13415 GCA_036783095.1 Candidatus Bipolaricaulota bacterium | reverse complement strand
CGGCGGCACGGCGAACAGTCCAGACGAAGTCTGGCAAGCTTCGCTTGACGTTCATCTTCGCCAGCCATTGGCTGGCGAAGGCGAACAGTCCAGACGGAGTCTGGTCTATCGCAAAGAAGAGATCTACTGGGGCGAGGCACTGGATCGTGCTCCGGAGATCCTCGTCGTCCCCCCCGACGGGGTCATGGCCGTAGGCACGACGGAGTTCCTCTCCAATAGGGTGATCACGCCGACCTATGCCGGCTCAGGCTGGCATCGGATGGAGGGGATCTTCATTGCGGCGGGAAAGACTATTGAGCCTGGCCCCAAGCAAAAGCTTCGCATTGTAGATCTCTTCCCGACCATCACGGCGCTGCTGGGGCTTCCTATCCCTGAGGGGCTTGATGGCCGGGTTCCGCCAGACTTGCAAGCTTCGCTTGACCTTCATCTTCGCCAGACTTCGCTTGGACTGCACACCTTGCCGCCGCAGGCGGCAAGACGAACGGTCCAGGCGAAGCCTGGTCCAGACGAAGTCTGGGAGAAAGAGATCCGCGAGCGCCTCAAGGGCCTGGGGTATATCTAACTATGGGACGCCATCTGTTCGTGTTCGGGTCAGCCCTCTTGGGTATAGGGATCCTCTGCGGGGTGCTGATCTATCTGGGCTGGGAGAGCGGCTCAGATCTTGGGGCGCGGTTTGTCGCGGGCGTGGGGATCGTTATCCGTCAGATTGAGATGCTGGGGCTGTGGGGCTTTCTGTCGCTGGCGGGGGTCATCCTGGCGACGCTGCTCTGTTGGTCGCTCAGTTGGTGGATCATTCTGAGGGCGTATGGGGTGCGGGTCGGGTGGTGGGCCACGTGGCGGGCGCGGGTCTGCGGCTTCGCGATCACCTATCTGACGCCCTCGATGTACCTTGGGGGCGAGCCAGCGAGCGTCTATCTCATCGCGCGGGAGCAGCAAGGGTCATCCCCGGCGACCCGCATCGTGGCTACGATCTTGGTCGCCAAGCTCTTAGAGGGGCTCTGTCTGTTGGCGTTTATTTATCTTGGGGTCTACTATGCGTTGGCGACGAAGCTCTTGCCGTTGGACGACACGGGGGCGATCGTGACGGGGATGGTGCTCTTTGGGGTCTTCTTGGCGCTGTTGCTGATTAATTTAGCGGGGCATCGGTTATGGGGGACAAGGGTGTTGGGGTGGCTGAGGGACCGTCTGCCGTGGAAGCGGGCGCTGGCGATCGCGGAATCGAAGGTGCGCGAAGTCGAAGAGGACGTCTTCATAGCGTTTAAGGAGCACGGGCGGGCGACGCTGCTGGCGTTCTTACTGAATCTGTGTGCGACGTTCTTTGTCTTCTTGCGGCCGCAGGTCTTCTTTCTCTTTGCGCTGCGGGCGTTCTTTCCGGTGTCGCATCTGGCGATGATTTATACGCTGTTTATCTTTCTGGGGGCGTTCTTCTGGGTGACGCCGGGGGGCACGGGGATCTTTGAGGTGGGCAGTTGGGGGATTTTCAGTTTATTTCCGCTCATATCGTTGGTCACCCGCGCCCCGATAGCTGTGCCCCAAGAGAGCGCGATTGCGTTTGCGTTGGCGCTGAAGACGATCGAGTTTCCGTTGGTGGGGCTGGGGCTGTTCTATTTGATCCGAGCGGGTTTTTTGAAGATTCGGCGCTAAGGGCCCTCGACACTCCACACCGCCTCCTTGCCCAAGCTTTGAGTCATTGTATAATATCGAGGTCGTTGGGGAGGTGAGTATAGTGCGAGCTCGCGCGATCTTGATAGCTACTCTCGTTCTTATCGTCACTGGCTGCAGTTGGGCCGGGCGGCTCTTGCCTCACGGTCAAGCAAACACCATAGATCTTTACGTGATCGATTTGAACGATTTCCCTGCTGAGAAGGAGAGAGTGCTCCAAGCATCTAATGAGAACGTCAAGCGATTTTTAGACCAGCTACTGAGATACCATATCGGCTCTGAAGTCAGAAAAGAGATCCGAATCGTTGGGGAATTCTTCTCAATCGGGGAATTCTTCCCAATCAAGGCCAAGCCTCCTTCTATACACCCCATAGAGACTTTTCCTTTCCTGCCCAAGGATGTCTCCAACGCTTTGGATCAAGAGATTCTGGCGAAGGTCAAGAAGAAGAAAGAAAAATATCTCGTCGCGCGGATAAATGCTGATTCCATCTATCTTGCAGAACTCTGCCCGATGTTTAAAGCAACTCGCAGCAAGTCCCCTCCGTGGACGCTTTATTATTACATAGACACTCACGGTAATACGGCTCTCTTGCAGAGGGTGGAAAAGTTCCTTAAAGATTGCTCAGAACTCTAACTTCTTTTTTACTTCACCGTGGGATTGCTGCTGGCGAACGGCCCGATGGGGTTGGGCATAAGCCAAATCGTCAACAGATACGCCGCCCCGATCCTGGGCCAACTCTCCACACTCAACCCAAAGAGCCGCCCCTCCTCAGGCTTAAATCCCACATAGCGAACCCCGACGAGCCTCTGGGCGCTGTCGTAGAGCAAGATCGGTGGAGTCGCCAGCGCCAACGGCTGATTGAGAATCTTCTCGTTCACATAGACCTGCCCCAGCCCAGACACAAATGACCCCAACGGACGATACCCCGCAGCTTGCGCCGCACTTATGTCGCGATAGCGCGAGAAATTCTTATAGCTGTAATTTAAGTGATTGAGCGTCTCCAAATCTTGCTGAGTGAGTAAATAGCGCGTCCCTGGGACATAGACTCCAATGCCGAAGCGCGTCGCTGCGTCCTTAAGCTCCTCGTCGGTGACCCGCCCGTCGCGGGTGTAATACTTCAGCCAATCGGGAAAGCTCAACTCTCCCTCTAGTGCTGTCGTCGCCAGAGAGTTTATATCGAACCCCAAGGGGACACGCCCGATGACCGTCACGATCGCTGAAAACTCGGCAGTACGTCCCTGGCTATTGGTCACTCGGAGCGTCACGGTTCGCGGCCCAGAATCGCTGAACGTATGTTGGACCGTGGGTGTGGTCACAGTCTCGTCAAAAATCCCGTCGCCGTTCCAGTCCCACTCATATTGGGTGATCGCACCGTTGCCCGACTGCGACGCCGAAGCGTCAAACGTCACAGGCTCGCCGGCGTTCGGCGCCGCGGGGGAGAACGTAAACTGTGCTCTGGGGATCGCCGCCGGCACCTGTCCAACACCACTGATCGTCATGGTCTTGGTGAACTCTGCGGTGGCGCCGTCCTCGTCGGTCACCCGCAGCGTCACATTAAAATTCCCCACAGACTCGAAGACGCGACAGACTTGAGGCTCCGTTGCGGACTCATCGAACGTTCCATCGCCATCGAAGTCCCACTCGTATTTCACAATCTTGCCATCGGGGTCGCGAGATTCTCGTGCGTCGAAGCAGACGCGCTCGTTGATCTTGGGGCTTTCGGGGGCGAAGCGGAAGGCCGCGACCGGGGGTTTATTCATTTTATTAGCTGTCAGGGTCACGGTGGGGATACTCTCTTTATGAAGTTTATTCTTAGGGTCGCGATACTCAATCAGAGCTTTAGGGGTTATGGTTCCGCTCTGGCGCGCGCCGATCTGAAATGAGACAGTCCGAGTCTCGCCGGCGACGACGACGGGGAGGTTCCATTCGAGGACGGTCGCACCCTTGGCGCCGCGCCGCACTTGAGCGGGCTCGAACGCACCCTCAAAAATAATCTGTTCGGGCAGCGTCACGGTGAGCCGCACGAAGCGCGCGACGGCCTCGCGACCGAGTTTTTTCAGGATGCTTTCGTAAACTTGGGTCGTATAATTTCCAAAGAACGCGCCTCCAGACTTCTGAGCGATCTGGCTAAGGGCGACGCGATTGGCAGCCCCGCTGAGGCCCAGAGCATAGATGGGGATGTTATTCTCCCCGGCGCGTTGGGCTTCGGGCAGGGGCAGGCGCCCCACGAGACTGTTCCCATCTGAGGGTAAGATGATCGCGCGAACAGCTTCGGGTCGGCCATTGTTCACAAGCTCATCAATAGCTAATGCTAAAGCTTCGCCTAGGGCGGTCTTCTTGCCCGGCTGGGCCCCGTCAATGATCTGATAGACCTGAGCGCGATCGGGCGAGAGGGGGAGAAGCATCTCAGCGGTTTCGGCGAAGCCGACCACGGCGATCTGGTCGTTCTCGTGGAGATGCTGCAAGAACTCCTTGCCGATCTTCTTCACTGTCGCGAGATTGACGCTGGCCGAGCGATCGAGCAAGAAGACGACGTCTACGGGTCTTTCTGGGGCAGGGAGACCACGCAGCAGAATCTTTATAGCTGCGGAATCTGGGGACTGCCCACTGCTTTTGGTGAAGATCTCCTGGGGGTCTACGAGCGATTCGACTTGCAGTTGAGGCGTCTGGGCGACGCCCGTCGCTGCCAGGGCAATCACGAAGATTATGAAGAGCTTTGCTCGTGTGTACACGTCGTGATTCTAGCCGAAAGTGGGGGCAAGAGTCAATACTTCAGGGTGATCGGCGTTACGTTGGGGCCCTCACCCCGCCCCGGCGGGCACCCCTCTCCCGTGGGTGAGCCACGGGAGAGGGGCCGGGGGTGAGGGCCTGAAGACCTCTTGCCATCGCCGCACCAGAGCGGGCTTCACCTCGGCAAGAGAGATCTCTCTCCCCAAGAGCTCGCTCATCGAGGTCATGACGGCACCGTCGAGGCCGCAAGGGCGGATCATGCGAAAATATCTTAAATCTACGAAGACGTTGAGGGCGAAGCCGTGATAGCTCACCCACTGCCGCACAGCGATCCCAATAGAAGCGATCTTTTTGGGGCCGACCCAGACGCCGGTCAGCCCTGGACGACGCTGGGCATCGAGGGAGAAATCCCTCAGAGTGCGGATGAGGACTTCTTCGAGATCGCGCAGAAAGCGATGGAGGTCGCGCCCGCGGCTTTTGAGATCTATGATGGGGTAGCCGACGAGCTGGCCCGGGCCGTGAAATGTTATACCCCCGCCGCGCTCCACGGCCACCAGGCTTCGCCCCAGACTTCGTCTGGACTGTACGCCTTCGCCGGCTTCGCCGGCGAAGATGAATGGTCCAGGCGGAGCCTGGCGGCCGACGGTGAAGACCGGGGGATGCTCGACGAGAATCAACGTATCGAGGATCTCGCCGGCGCGGCGGCGGACGACGAGCTCCTTCTGCAAGCGCCAGACCTCTTCGTAGTCTCGCAGACCCAGGTCGAGGATCGTCATATCTTTTATCTGAGCCACTCCAAGAATTCCTTAAGGGTCAAGCCCGCTTGCTCTAAGATCGCTGCCAATGTTCCCCTTGGCAGCTCACGACGCTTAGGCACGATGACCAACCGCTTGTGTCCGGTCTCATCAACTTTGTATAAAGCTCGATGGCTTCCCTTCCCACGCTTAGGAGCATCTATGAACCCCGCACGACGTAGGGCTTTGATTACCTGCTCTGATGAGACAAGGGGCAGCCGAGCCATCAGGGGGCAACTTCAAAAACAGCAGTATATTTTTCCGAAGCTGTGATCGCGCCCTGGAGCTCGTCCCACAGTCCCAGCGCTTTGGCGTTCTCTAGATAGAGGGCGACAGCCTCTTGGAGGTTGCGTAACGCTTCTTGAGGGGTATCGCCGGCACTAGCAACCCCAAGCTCCGGGGACTTCGAGACGTAGCCGCCTTCTTCCTTCCAAATAACGGCAGTCAGGTGGCAAAGCTGAGCTTTCTTCTTCATAATCCTTACCTTCTCGCTCGATTATTCTAACCAATCAACTAAGCTTCCGCACGCTGCCTCGATAGAACGGGAGCTTAGTAAGCTGTGCCCTCTTGCGTTGCCCGCGAATCTCAACTTCTATCAGCGCTGTCGGAGAGGTGTCCGACGAGACAAACCCCATCGCCAAGAACGCATTGACCGTCGGGGCGAACATCCCGCTGGTGACGACCCCGACTTCTCTGCCGTCAGCGAAGATCTTATATCCCTGGCGCGGTACCCCCGGCTCGAGCATCTTCAGCCCGATCAGATGCTTGGCCGTGCCCTGACGCTTCTGCGCGAGCAAGATCTTTTTGCCGTTATAGTCAGTCTCTTTCTCTTTGACCGTCCAGCCCAGGCCTGCCTCCACGGGGGTAGTGTGTTCGTCGAGCTCGTGGCCGTAGAGGGGCATCCCTGCTTCGAAGCGCAGCGTATCGCGCGCTCCTAAGCCGATGGGTTTGGCCCCCGCCCGCACCAGCTCTTCCCAAAGAGTGACAATCACTTTCGGCTCGGCGTAGATCTCAAACCCATCTTCTCCAGTGTAGCCCGTGCGGGAGAGCAAGACCGTATGGCCGAGCACCCGCGCCTGCGTCGCCCAGTAGTACCCCAGACTTCGTCTGGACTGTACACCTTCGCCAGCCGGAGGCTGGCGAAGATGAACGTCAAGCGAAGCTTGAAGGAGCTCTTCGGCCTTCGGCCCCTGAATGGCGATCTGCCCGTAGTCATTGCTGACATTCTTCACGGTGACTGAGAAGCCCTTGGCGTTCTGCTGCACCCACGCAAAGTCCTTCTCAGTATTCGCGGCGTTGACCACGAGCAAGAAGCGATCGGGCAGCTTATAGACCAACAGATCGTCTACCGTGCCCCCGGACTCGTAACACATCGGGGAGTAGAGCACCTGATAGTCTTTCAGGGTGCTCGCGTCGTTGGTGATGAGCTTTTGCACAAGATCGAGCGCATTGGGTCCCGTAATCTCGATCTCGCCCATGTGGCTGACATCGAAGATCCCTACGGAGCTGCGCACGGTCTGATGCTCTTCGATGATGCTCGTGTACTGAATCGGCATCTCCCAGCCGCCGAACTCGACGAGCTTAGCCCCTAGGCGCTGGTGGGTCTCGAACAATGGTGTCCGCTTGAGTGCCATAAAGCTCCTTTCTTGACCGAACTTTTCTTCTGCCCGACCTACCCCCTTCCCTCAAGGGAAGAGGTCGGGGGAGAGGTCCATCCCCCTTGTGCTTGATCAGCCAGAGATCAGCCGAAGGAGCATGTACGCTGAGCCCTTGAGGCTAAGAGACCGATTGTAAACGGCGCACCGTCATCATGTCACTCGGCTCCACCTTGCGTACGTCCTTGACCCTCAATGTCACCACCGCCTGGGTCTTCCCAGAGGCAGTCACAAATTCGACCTCCAGCCCGTCGGGTTCATAGAGCTCCACCACTGTCCCCAAATCCCCCTGCTGGAGCCCATGTTCAGGGAGATCCCGCCTCAGCACTACCATCTCCAATAATTCGATCTTCATCCTTCCTCTCCTGGATAAGCTGTTACCAAGCGGGGCACGGTTTCACCCCTACGGATAACCCAGATCGAGACCACCTCGGCAGCCTTCCCCTTCGGCCCTACGAGCTTCCCGCGAATCCGATACTTCTTACCATAGCGGGTTTCGCCGATCTCTTCAGCCTCTTTAGTTAAATGCTGGGCACGGAGATCCTGCTCCAGCTGCTCCCAGCGCTCCGCTGAATACCCTAGCTGAGCGAAGAAAGCAGCCTTGAAGCGCCCTATGGGGTGCACCGGCGAGAGCAGGTACTCCCGCAATTTCTTCTCCTCGATTATAGCTCGTTCCGCGTTTGGCAAGTGCACAACAGGCCTTATATTCTAACCCGCAGAGTCCTTGGAGGTCAAACGGGGCTTCCCTCCCCCGGAGGGGCCGGGGGAGAGGTCCCTACAGAATCTCTCTCTTCGGCTCGCGGGTCATCAGGGCGTGGAGCTGATCGAGGGGGCTCGCGCCCTCATAGAGCACAGCATAGACGGCCTCGGTGATGGGGACTTCGACCCCATGCTGTCTTGCGAGCTCCCGCACGGCCGCCGTCGCGTAGACGCCCTCGGCGACCATCGTCATACTCTCTAAGATCTTCTGGAGCGACTCCCCACGCCCCAAGCGATACCCCACGCGACGGTTCCGCGAATGCTCGCTCGTGCACGTCGCCACAAGATCGCCTACCCCAGAGAGCCCAAAGAACGTCTCGCGCCGCGCCCCGAGCTTCACCCCCAGCCGCACCATCTCCGCGAGCCCTCGAGCGATCAGCGCTCCCTTGGCGTTGTCCCCATAGCCCAAGCCATCGAGAATCCCCGCCGCGAGCGCGATCACGTTCTTGACTGTTCCCCCATATTCGACCCCCAAGAGATCGTCGCTGAGATAGACGCGAAATCGCTCGGTCATCATGGCACGCTGAATCTTCTCCCCCAGAGCAAGATCGGTCCCGGCCAAGACGACGCTGGTGGGAGAGTCTCGTCCGACCTCTTCGGCGTGGCTGGGGCCGGAGAGCGTGAAGATATGGTCAGTTTGGAGCTCCTGCCGCAAGACCGCGGACATCGTTAAGAGAGAAGTTCGCTCCAATCCCTTGGCGAGATTGATCCACGCCTGAGGACGGGCGCACGATTTCAGCCTTTGGGCGATCTCGCGCACAGCAAACGACGGGACGGCTACGAGCACGACCTCCGCGCCTTCGACTGCATCCTCAAGATCAGCCGTGATCGTCAGATGCTCTTTGGGGAGGGAGACCCCCGGAAGATACTGTCTGTTCTCTCTGAGCTCATCGAGCTCCTGGGCAAACTGGGGTCGCCGCGCCCACAGGCGCACTGTGTGACTTTTGCGGGCGAGGAGCCGCGCCAGGGCTGTCCCCCACCCCCCAGCCCCAATGATGGCAAAATTCATGGATTGAGTTTAATATAGCTAGGGTGAAACTTCAAGGGGGGATTCGGACTATATATGGTCGCACAATGCCCTGCTGGCGGAGGTGATGACAGGAGCAGGGCAAATTCTATCGAGAACACAATTCGGAAGGGATGACCCTTCCAGAAGGAGGATCACGTATGAAGCGTTTCAGTCTTGTCGTGTTGGGGGTTGTCCTGCTGGGGTTCGTGGGCGTCAGCCCGAGCTTCAGCCAAGGGCAACCGTCGCCTTTGGGGATCGTCATCCAGCCGACCGAGTTCCAGGCGTTCATCCAAGTCAGTCGCCCTGTTTGCGCCGTCGGGCAGACCATCGAAATTCAGTACCGCGCGAACGAAGCCCCGTACTATGCGTACATTCTCGACATCCAGGGTAATAACGTCACGCGTCTCCTGCCCAACCGCTTCGAGCCGAACAATCAAATCAATGACACCAACTGGCACACCCTGCCAGGAGTAATGACTTATCGCTTGGTCTGCTCGCCGCCGTTTGGGCCGGAGTACGTACAGATCATCGCGTCCACGGAGCGCATCCCACAGCTTGAGGGCGGCACTGGGGATTTCCCGCTTTTGGGCACCAACCCACAAGCTATCGGCCAACAGATCCAGCAAGCGATCCAGGCGATCGTCCCCGCCGCCAAGGTCGCCACAGCGGTCGCTAGCCTCCAAGTCGTCCCCAGTCAGCCGCAGCCGCCAAGCTGCCCGCCCGGCACCGTGGGCACACCGCCTTACTGCACGCCTGTGGGGCAGCCACCTTCTCAACCGCCCTCGGGCTTTAACGTCCAGCAGGTGATCACGCCGGGGTCGCCGCAGTTCGCTCAGCTGTCGGCGCAGATCATGGCCAAGCTCCAAGCCGCGGGCCTCGCTCAAGCGCTGGCGCAGGCGCAAGCGACCCAGATCCCTCAGGGCCAGAACGCCGCGCCGCTGAGTACAGCGCCCCAGCAGATCAACGTCCAACAGCTCCAAAATACGTATGTCTTCACTGGGGTGCTCCAGCTCACCCAGAATGCTACGGTCTCAGGGTACACCATCCCCGCAGGCAAGTACTTGACGGCGATCGGCGAAGACCCGATCTTCGTCTTGATTGACATCTTCACGGGCCAGATCGTGGTCATCATCATCGTCACGACACCGCCGATCTTCACGCCGTTCAATCTCTTGCTGTTCTTCTTCGGATGGTTCTTCTCGCCCTTCCCTGGGCCGTTCCCGTTCCCATTCCCGTTCCCCTGGCCCTTCCCCATCGTGATGCCCGCGGTCTGTTCGGGCCTGCCCAATCAGTTCCCGTTCACGGTCGCCATCGGCAGCGGGGCTCCGATCGTGAGCCTAGCGGGAGTGATGCAGATTCAGGACGCCGGATGGTTCTTCAACGCCTTACAGATTCAGTCTCTCGGCCCAGCACTCTCCTTCCAGCGGTTCACTTCGTTTGGTCTGGTTCAGCTAGGCTTCATCGGGGCGTTCAGCACCGCAACCATCCCCTACACCTCGTTGGGCACGTTCTTGCTCCTCGTGCAAGGGGGAGGGAAGACGGTCTGCGTCCAAGGGGTCGTAGGCTTTGGGACGGTCTACGGCTTTGCGTCGCACAACTGACGTCTAGGACGGAATCAGCGGGGCTCGCTCGGGCGACCGGCCGAGCCCCGCTCTTCTTATTCTTCTTTATTCAAAGAGCGCCACAGAAACCCCAGCCCAATGATCACGCTCCCTATCCCGATCAGAGGGCTGAACTCTTCGCTACGATAGAAGAGCAAGATGACAGCCCCCAAAAAGATAAGTACGAGCGCTCCCACAAGACGCAGAGGGGCTTTTAAAGTCTTCACAGTGCCTCCGGAGGGCCATTGTAGAGCAGTTGCCCGCCCTCGAGCCTCCACAGGCGGGTGCCAACGTTGGGAAGATCTTCCGACGTCACCAACAGCACCGTCGTCCCTTGGGCGTGTAGCTCTTGAAGCAGTGTGAGAAGTTCACGCTGGCCTGGGGGATCGAGCGCCGAAAGCGTCTCGTCCACAATGAGCACTCTAGGATGGATAGCCAACACCGCGGCGATCGCTAGCCGAGCTTGCTCGCCCACACTTAATTGATGGGAGGGCTGCTCCCGCACGAGATCCCACTCTAGCCCCACGGCTCCGCAAGCCCATCGCGCTTGTCGCTCGCTTTCGGTGGGACTGAGCCCTTGGGCGAGCAACCCCACGAAAAGCTCTTCGTGAACGCTCTCCCCTAGAAGCTGCTGGTACGGCTCTTGAAAGACCAAGCCCACACGGCGCACCCGCTCCTGGGCTCTCAAAGTGTGGATAGGGGTATCGTCCCACAGGACGCTCCCGGAGGTCGGCTGCGCCAGTCCGGCCAGCAGCTCGACGAGGGTCGTCTTTCCTGAGCCTTCCGGGCCACTGATGACGATAAACTCCCCTGCGGCCACCTCAGCTGAAAAATCTTTTAAAATGGGAAGGGCATCGTAGGCGAAGGTCAGCTTGCGGGCCTGGAGACGGAAAGCTCTTTCTCTTTTGCCCTCACCCCCAGACTTCGTCTGGACTGTTCGTCGTGCCGCCGCAGGCGGCACGGTGTACGGTCCAAGCGAAGCCTGGTGCCCGCAGGGCGAGGGCGAATCTGCTACTATCCGACCGTGCTCCAGCCGCACAACACGATCGACATGATGTTTCCAAAACTCTCTATGCGAGATGATGAGCACACCCTTATGCTCTGAGCGCAGCGCGCGCACAAGCGACAGTAAAAGCGCCAAGCCCTCGCGGTCGGCGGTGCGATCCGGCTCGTCAAGAATATAATACTCCGGGTCCATCGCGAGTAAGCCCGCTAGCGCCACTCGCTGGCGCTCCGAGCTCGTGAGCGACTCGATCGGCCAGAGAGCTTTCTCGTGTAAGCCGACCCGCTCGAGCGCCTCCCACGAACGCTTGTGGATCTCGTTGGGAGGAAGAGCGAGATTTTCCAGCCCGAAGGCCACGTCCTCCAGAGGCGTCTGCGCAATGAGCTGCTCGTGGCTCTCTTGGAAGAGCAGCCCCACGCGGCGACGAATCTCCCGCACGTCGCGATCTGTGCGGAGCCCGTCAACGGTGACTGTGCCCTCCGTAGGGAGAAGCAAGCCCACAAGATAGCGAGCAAGAGTTGTCTTGCCGGAGCCATTACGCCCCACTAAGAGGACGATTTCGCCTGGCTCCAGGGAGAGATCAACTCTATCGAGGAGCACCCTAGGGCTCAAACCATATGAGGACAGGCGATGGACGAGCCCGCGCACTGCGATCATACTGAACGGGAGGCAGACAAGGACAATACCGCCCAAGATGCTCAAGGACCCACTGGAGGGCTTTGGGCAGGACATCCGATTCTCTCTCGACGATGACATCCGGGGTGATGCCCACCTCGTGCACCCGGTGGCCCTTGGGCGTGAAATATTCTGCGGTGGTGAGCAGGAGCGCCGAGCCGTCGCTGAGCGTAAACGATGTCTGGATGACGCCCTTGCCAAAGGTTCTCTTGCCGAAGAGCACCCCCATCTGATGATCGCGAATGGCCCCAGCGACGATCTCCGCGGCGCTGGCTGTACCGCGATTGACAAGCACAGCTAATGGGAGGTTGGGGTAGCGATTGCCCCGAGAATCGTAGATCTCTGAGCCGTTGCGGCTCTGGACTTTCAGCACCGGACCCTCATCAATGAATAAGCTTGCTAAGTCTACGGCTTGGTTGAGCAGCCCACCGGGGTTGTTCCGAAGATCTAGTATGAGCCCTTTCACCCCGCGACCTAAAAGATCCTTCAGCGCTTTCTCGACATCAGCGCGGGTCATCGTATTGAACGTATAGACTTGGATGTAGCCGACCTGGCCCCCCGCGAGCACGCTATGGCTGACGATCTTGATCGTAATGATTTCGCGCACGATCTCGAAGACTCTCTCGGAGCCGTCCTCACGACGAACCTTCAGCGTGACGGAAGTCCCCTTGGGGCCGCGCAGTTTCTTCACAGCCTGCTCTTGAGTGATCCCCTCTGTCGATTCCCCGTTGATCTCGATGATCCAGTCTCCAGCTTCAATCCCCGCACGGCTTGCTGGGGTATCGTGCAGCGGCGCGACCACGAGGAGCTTCCCATCTCGCACTTCGATCTGCATCCCCAGCCCCCCAAATTCTTCCACGACTTCTTTCTCAAAGCCCTCGTTGAATTGACGGTACTCTTCGGCAGGGAGATAGCGACTATAGGGATCGTCGAGGGTCTTGACCATGCCCTCGATGGCTCCATTAAGAAGCCGGGCATCGGGGGCGTTTTCGGGCCTATAGAAGTTCGATTTGATCCGTTGATACGCTTCAAACAGCGGGCCGAAGAGTGCAGAAGAGCTGGGCTGCTGTCCCCGTGCGGCCAAGAGCCCCCACGCGAAAGCGATAACAAGAACAACGACACTAACACCCACGAGGCCGCGCCGCAGCGTCATACATGCTCTCACAGTTCCACTCCTTCGCTTGATCTTAGCACGGAGAGCGCACCAGCGCAAGAGGGCTCTAGCACTCGGCCAGCTTCTCCTTGAGCACCGCGGCAACGCGCTCGATGGGGACGCGCTCTTGGAGCATGGTGTCGCGATCTCGTATAGTGACTGCGTTATCCGTCAGGGACTGCACGTCCACGGTGATGCAGTAGGGCGTGCCGATCTCGTCTTGGCGGCGGTACAAGCGCCCGATCGCGGCGGTGTCGTCGTACCAGACCGTGAAGTCCTTGCGCAGCGCGTTCGCGATCTCTTTGGCTTGGCGGACGACCTCTGGGCGATTGCGCAACAGCGGGAAGACCGCGACTTTGATGGGAGCCAACTG
>DAIPXV010000042.1:0-13487 GCA_036783095.1 Candidatus Bipolaricaulota bacterium | reverse complement strand
AAACAGAGACGCATCTTTAGTGCTCCACAGCTTAATCACTATACTCCAGTGGAATCCCGCGATGCAGCCCCAGCGAGCGCGCGTACTCAGTGATCCCCAGTGCTCTTGTGGTGTGATGCACCATCTCATCCTAGTTGCTGCAGCGCGGCCTTCGCTTCCGCTAAGACTCGCGGCGAAATCCAAAGCGACGATCGTGCTAGCCGATCCAAGACATCTTCAGCCTGCTGACGCCGTAAGTATCCTTGCACAGCTGCCCACAGAACTACCCCAACAGAACCATGCACCTCGAGCCCTAGGGCTTGCGCAAAGAGCCGGGCCGCTGCGTCGTCAGTCAACAGCCAGTCTGCTTGGATCTGATGAGCTAGCGCGATAGCTTCCGCTTCTCCCAAATCTAACAACCCTGCTTGCTGCCAAGCCTGAGCTTGTGTCTGCCGCCGTGCTTCAAGAGAGTCTACTGTTATCCAGCTTGGCGTCAGCCATCTTGAATCCAGTAGCTTCATTTCGATCTCCACGGCTTTGGGGATGTGAATCTCCCCGGCATGGCTGAGAATCTGTAACGCCTGGGCCTCGCTCAGATGGAGCAAAGGGCCTGTATCCGAAACGATGCGTCTCACGGTGTGAGGGGACGCTGCTGCAGAGCCCATGCGATATCCTCTCGCTGGAACTGCTCTAAGAGCTCAAAGCGATGGCGTCGCACAAACTCGACGAGGGCCATGCGGACCACCTCGTCTTCGTTGCGGAACCACCCCTTCTGCACCAGGGCTTCAAGCTCTGCCGCCAACGCATCAGGGAGCACCACTTGGAGAGACTTCATGCTATTTCACCTCGGTTGCTATGATAGCTTGCCTAGGCTCTGATAACAAGATCTCTCAATCTGGATACTCCAACGGAATCCCGCGATGCAGCCCCAGCGAGCGCGCGTACTCGACCACTTCCCAATACTCTTTCGACGTGATCCGCCGCGACAGCTCTGGATACTCAAACGCTTTATACGTCGGATAGTACTGCGCCATGATGTTGACCCACGAGTCGCGCGAGAGTTCCTCAGCGATAAATTTTAAGACTTCTGTGGAGCCCGCTAGTCCATTGGGGAGCACGAGGTGCCGGATGAGCAGCCCGCGCTTGGCTAGCCCATCCTCTACGACAAGATCGCCCACCTGACGGTGCATCTCTTTGAAAGCTGCCCGCGCGACCTCCCAGTAATGCTCGATGCCCGAATATTTTCGGGCGATCTGTGAGTCGCTGTATTTCAGATCGGGCATATAGATATCAACGATGCCGTCTAAGAGCTTGAGCGCCGCCACAGAGTCGTAGCCCGAGGTGTTGTAGACGATGGGCAACCGAAATCCTTGGGGGATCGCAAGCTCGAGCGCCTCTAAGATCTGAGCGATGACGTGCGTGGGCGTGACGAGATTGAGATTGTGACAGCCCATTTCTTGAATTGTGAGAAATATCTCGGCCAAGCGTTCTGCGCTGACAGCTGCGCCGTCTAGAAGTTGGCTGATCTCATAATTCTGGCAGTAGACGCATCTGACGTTGCATCCCGCGAAGAAGACTGTGCCCGATCCGTGCCTGCCGCGCAGCACGCGCTCCTCCCCGAAGTGCGGACCAAACGAACTGACCAAAGCCCAGCGGCCGACGTTGCATTGGCCGATCTCGTTTTTGAGTCTATTAGCGCGGCAGACGCGCGGGCAGAGCGTGCACGCTTCTAGGCGCTTGCGCGCCTCCTCGACGCGACGATGTAACTCCCCGCCCTTGTAGAGAGCAAGATAACTTGGATAGAGAGTGCTCATCTCATCGCTTAAGATAATTACTCCAACCTAAGTTGGCGCACGACTTCTTCTAATGGGACGCCACGCTCTCCTTCAGCAACTGCCCGCTTCTGACGCAAAAGCCTCTCACGCACCGACTTTCTCAGCGATAGGCCCTCATCAGGATCTCCAAGTAACTCTATAAGCTTCTGCTCAATGATTGCTTCGATCATTTCCTTGAGCTCAGCTGTGGTCATCTCAGACACTTTGGTGGCCATGCCTCAGGCCTCCTCTGCTCTCTAAGTTATTGCTAGTTTAGCTTGCTGAGCTTGATTGTTCAATTGCCAAGACCTTAGCCCCGCGAATCTTGCGCGCCTTCAGATCGAGCAACGCTTGGTTCGCTTCTTCTAATTTATAAATTTGGACTTCGGGCTTGATGGGGATCTTCGCCGCTACTTCTAAAAACTCGCGCACGTCACGCCGTGTCACATTGGCCACGCTCTTGAGCTCCTTCTCCAACCAGAGATGAGTCGCGTAATCTAAATCTAAAAGTGCGCTCTTGTCTGTGTCTTCTTTGCGGATAGCATTGATGACGAGCCGCCCACCACGCTCGAGGTTCTTCAACGCTTCGACGACAGGGCGCCAGGCCGGCGTCGTGTCAATGATCGCGTCTACTTTTTCGGGAGACTCTTCGCTGATATCCCCAGCCCACACGGCCCCAAGCTCCCTCGCAAAAGCCCGCTCGGATTCGCTCCGCGCAAAGACGAAGACTTTTGTGTTTGGGTAGAGATAGCGCACTAGCTGTAATACTAAGTGCGCCGAAGCCCCAAAGCCCGTCAGTCCCAAGTTCTGCCCATCGTGGAGATTGGTCAACCTCACGGAGCGATACCCGATCGCCCCGGCACAAAGCAGTGGCGCAGCTTCAACATCTGAGAAGATTTGTGGGATGGGATAGGCAAAATCTTCAGAGACGGTCATATATTCGGCGTAGCCGCCGTGGGCATCGCGCCCGGTCGCACGAAATTCTTTGCAGAGATTCTCTTCACCCCGCTGACAGAAGGTGCACCGCCCACACGCCGAGAAGATCCATGCGACCCCGACGCGATCGCCGATCTTGAAAGCGCGTGCTCCTGGGCCGAGTGCAACGACGCGCCCCACGACTTGGTGCCCTAAGACGATGGGAAACTGTGACGGCGGGGTGCGCCCCTCGATCTCATCGAGCTCGGTGTGGCAGACGCCGCACGCCGAGACTTTCAGCAAAATTTCGCGCTCTTTGGGGATGGGATCGGGCAGCGTCTGTAATTCTAATGGAGTGGGGTTCTCTTCAAGTCGAGTGAGCTGTCTGAGCACCATCGCTTTCATGGTGCTCTTATTTTAATCCCCCCCGAACTCGCGCTCCAGCTCCTCTTCCCCCTTCTGCCACGCCGTGGCATCCAACAGTTCCGTGACCTTATGGGCGTAGTCCGGCCAGTGCATCTCGACGTACTTCTCGAGCACGGTCGCCGCGGCCTGGTTCTTGGTCGTCGCGATGAAATGCGCCAGCTTCCACGGCCCCACGCTCTCGATCAGCTCGTCTAACACCAACTGCAACACGGCACAGCGCGTCGCCCGCTCGCCGCACTCCGTCATCACGCACGTCGTCTGCTCAAGAATCTCCTCTTCGCTCCAGCGACGCGTCGTCATCGTCAACCCTCCTTTCAAGACGCCCTCACTATAGCTCAATAAAAGAGAAAAGACGCTGATGAACATCAGCGTCTTTTCTGATCTTCGTCACAATCTATTCGCGCTCGATCTCAACTTTCAGAAAGTGCGTGGCGCACGAGATGCAGGGATCGTAGTTGCGAATGGCTTGCTCGCACTTCCACGTCAGCTGATCTTTCGAGAGATTGATATTCTTTGGGACGAAGTGCCACAGGTCGCTCTCAATGGTCTTTTGGTTCTGCGAGGTGGGTGGGACGATCTTAGCGTCTAAGATCGTGCCGTCGCCGTCAATGCGATAGCGATGATAGAGAATTCCCCGGGGGGCTTCGGTGCAGCCGCAGCCGACTCCCGCTCGCGGATGGACCTCGACGTAGGGTCTTTCGGGCATCTCGTACTCGCTAATGATTCTGAGGGCTTCCTCACAGGCGTAGAGCGTCTCGATAGATCTCACTATGATGCTCTTGAACGGGTTCTTGCACACAGGGCCTAAGCCTGCCTCTTTCGCAGCTTTCTGCACGGAGCGCGGGAGCTTGTCGAAATTGATGTTGTATCGTGCGAGTGGGCCGACAAAGTAGTTCCCGCGCCCCTTGATGACCGAATGCAGCGCGTTAGAATGCTCGACGTGCTCCTCGACAAAGTACTCTTCATATTGACGGATGGCGATATCGAGCCCCTTGGTGGAGACGAGCCGTCCTTCATTGAACGGGTACTCGTCGGGGTGTCGCAGCGCGACGAACTCATAGTCTTGCTCAAAATCTGGGAATTCTAAGGTGCTCGTCCAGAGCACCAGGTCGTACGCGGCGTCGCGAGCCCATTTCAGATCTTCGACGAGCCCTTGCAGTTCGCCCTTGGTTGGGACTTTGTAAAAGCCCCCGACGCGCACGTTGATGGGGTGAATTTCGCGCCCGCCCAAGAGCGCGACAAGATCGTTGCCGATCTTCTTCAGCTTGAGAGCTTTTTGGACAAGCTCGGGATGGTCTTTGGCCATGTGGATGGCGCTCTCGTAGCCCAGAAAGTCTGGAGCATGAAGCATGGCAACGTGCAAGACATGGCTCTCGATCCACTCGCCGCAATAGATCAATCTGCGTAGCGCCCGAAGCTGCCCATCTACTTTCACGCCGCAGGCGTCCTCCATTGCGTGACACGAGCTCATCTGATATGCAATGGGGCAGATCCCGCAAATCCGCGCCGTGATATCTGGGGCTTCGGTGAAGCTGCGCCCGCGCAAGAACGCTTCAAAGAACCGAGGTGGCTCGAAGATCTTCAGCTTCACGTCAGTGATTTTATTGTCTTTGATCTTGACGTAGAGAGCACCTTCGCCCTCCACGCGCGCCAGATAGTCCACTCGAATGGTCTTACTATTTCTGCTCATGGGCCTCGCTCTCCTTTCGGAACGGCTCAGCGTAGGCGTTGAACCCGCGGAACGCTCGTACTAAGTCTTGCTCGTTGACGCCAAGCCGGCGCCACCAGGCGCTCAGCGACGAGGTGTTCGGCGTCTCTTTGGGCCCAAAACAGCCGTAGCACCCACGATGATAGGCAGGGCAGATCGCGCCGCAGCCCGCCTGCGTGACCGGCCCCAGGCACGGCGTGCCGTGGGCCACCATCACGCACGGCGTCCCGCGCCGCTTGCACTCCACACAGACGCTGTACGTTGGGGTATTGGGCTTGCGCCCGTTCAAGAACGCGTTGATCACCTCGACGAGCTGATATTTATTGACGGGGCAGCCGCGCAGCTCAAAGTCCACTTTGACGTGCTCCGCGATAGGGGTAGACTTCTCTAATGTGCTGATATAGTCGGGTTTAGCGTAGACGATAGAAATAAACTCTTTGACGTCCTTGAAGTTGCGCAGGGCTTGGATCCCACCAGCGGTGGCACACGCCCCAATAGTAATGAGAAACTTCGAGACGCGCCGGACTTCTTGGATGCGCTCGGCGTCGTGCGGGGTCGTGATTGAGCCCTCGACGAGCGAGATATCATAGGGCCCCTTGACGACCGCGCGCGAAGCCTCCAGAAAGTAAGCGATCTCGACAGCTCCCGCTACCGCGAGCAGCTCATCTTCACAATCTAAGAGACTGAGCTGGCAACCATCACACGAGGCGAACTTCCACACCGCGACCTTAGGCCTTCTGCTTATGGGCATATTTAGATCTCTCGCTTTCCGAAGATCCCTTTGACTCTATCGAACCGGAAGACCGGGCCATCCTTGCAGACGAAGTTGGGGCCGTATTGACAATGCCCACAGAACCCAACGGCGCACTTCATGTTACGTTCCATAGAGATATAAATCTGATCATCTTGGAGGCCATGCTTCTGCAGCTCTAAGATCGTGAAGCGCATCATGATCTCTGGGCCGCAGATCAGCGCCGTCACGTGATAGGGATCGAACTGCGCCCTGGGGATAAGCGTCGTGACGACGCCGACGTTGCCGTGCCACTCGTCGGGTCTGGCAGCGTCTACAGTGACCTCGACTTGGATGTCAAACCGCCCGCGCCACTCGGCCAGCTCTCTCTTATAGAGCATATCTCCGGGCGTGCGCGCGCCGTAGAGCAACACCACGCGACCATAGTCCCCTCGATGGTTCAAGAGATGATAGATCGCGGGGCGCAGCGGGGCTAATCCCACACCGCCAGCCACAATGAGAATATCGTTGCCCACCGCTTCGGTCACGGGCCAGCTACTCCCAAAGGGGCCACGCACCCCGAGAATATCTCCCCGCTTGAGCTTACAGAGCGGATTGGTGACGGTGCCCACCGCGCGCACGGTGTGCACCAAAAGTTCCGGATGTGCCGGGTCACCACTAATAGAGATAGGTGCCTCCCCCACGCCAAATACATAGAGCATATTGAACTGCCCTGGAGCGAAGGGGAAGCGCTCCCCAGTGACGGATTGGAGCTCGAACGTGAACGTGTCTTTCGTCTCGCGCCGCACCCGCAGAATGCGATAGGGCACGGGCACCATGGGGTCCGTCTGCACTATTTCTATCGTCTGGGGCTTAATCGTGACTGCCATAGATATCAATCAATCGTAAGCGTGTGGCCTGCAAGCGCTGCCCGATGAGCTGCGAGAAGCGCTTGAAGAGTTCGTAGCCGAGTTTTGGCTCTTCGTCGCACTTGCCGCGAATGCACATGGCGTCAAACTCCAACGCGCGGGTGAGCTCTAACGCCCGAGCATCGTACTGTTTTCGATAGGGCGGTACAGCCCACGACCAGCCCATCACGTCGCCTTCGCCGAGGGTCTCGATCATGATCGGCCCGCGCCCCGGCGCGAAGACCTCTAACGAGATCTTGCCGCTGCGAATGAGCCAAAAGTGTGAGGACGGATCTCCCTCACGAAAGATGAACTCCCCCGCCTTGAACGTAACCTCCCGCGCACACCCAGCGATGAGCTGGATGTAGCGTGGGTCCAAATCCTTGAAGAACGGATGCTCCGACAGCAAGCGTTCCAACGTGTTCATGAATCTCTTCTCCTTTCTTACTGAGTTCTACTGAGCTCGCTCTCGCGGATGGCGCGGACCTCTTCCGTGATATCAATGCCCACGGGACACCAGGTGATACACCGCCCGCATCCGACACACCCGGAAGTCCCAAATTGATCGAGCCAACTTGCGAGCTTGTGGGTCAGCCACTGACGATAGCGGGATTTTGCGGAGGCCCGCACGCTGCCGCCATGCACATACGAGAAGTCCATCGTGAAGCACGAGTCCCATTTGCGCACGCGCTCAGCTTCGCTGCCCGTCAAGTCCGTGACGTCTTCTATTGTCGTACAGAAGCACGTAGGGCAGACCATCGTGCAGTTGGCGCAGTTGAGGCAGCGCGTGGCCACCTCATCCCAGCGCGGATGCTCCAAGTTGCGATAGAGCAGCTCTTTAATATCGGTCGTATCGAGCTGGCGCCCCATCTGCTGCGCCGCCCGCTGTATGCGCTCGTCGGCGATCTCGAGATCGCGGGGCTGGGCAGGCTTGGTCGGCACTTTCTTGAGAATTTCCGCCCCTTGCTCCGTACCGACTTCGACCACAAAATAGTGTCTCTGTCCATCGAGAATCTCTGTCAACGCGAGATCGAAGCCCGCTGTGGCCTTGGGGCCGGTCTTCATCGAGACACAAAAGCATGTGCCGCCGGCTTGGACACAATTGACCGCGACGATAAAGACATTCCGTCGGCGGGCTTGGTAGTGTGGATCAACAAATTTCCCATTGGTGAAGACGCGGTCT
Source organism: Candidatus Bipolaricaulota bacterium (assembly GCA_036783095.1). Classification (GTDB taxonomy): domain Bacteria; phylum Bipolaricaulota; class Bipolaricaulia; order RBG-16-55-9; family DRXL01; genus JANXCC01. The sequence continues at coordinate 5,824 of DAIPXV010000042.1, read as the reverse complement.
TGGATGAAGATCGCGTGCAGCTCGCACGACCGCACCCCGATGAACGCATAGCGCGGCGGTTCGCCCCCGTTGGGGGTAATCTCGAAGCTCTTGCCGTTCTTTTGAGCCTTCCATAGCGATAAGACCGGCGGATGTAAGAACTTCTTCCACGAGTGTGGCCCGACGACATACCCAAAGAGCGCTTGATCGGCGCGTCGCTTGAGGCGATACTTTCCCCCATCTTGCTCGTCCGTCCAACCGATGGGCAAATCTTCGACAGAAGCGATCTTGTCGTAGATGATCGCGCGGTCGCGCACGGTGGGGCCAACGGTGACGTATCCCTTCTGGCGCAGAACATCAAGAAGCTTCTGGAAGTCTTGGCGTTCGACGATAGCTCGTTCTCCAATCATAGAGATCTCCATTCTACGCTCACGGGCGCTCTCGCGACCACGAGCGGTGCAGCCCTATTGTACCGAATCAATTGCCTGAGTGCACAATGATCTGGCACAGCCAAGCGAATGATATGAATCATCTTCAGCACTGTGAGGTTGTCAATGCCCTGAGCAGCTCGATACACTGGAGCAGCGAAGGAGTGATCTCGATCATGCATATCACAGTCGAGCAAGGGGATATTACGAAAGTTCAGACGGACGCGATCTGTCTGGGGATCTTTGAGGGGGTGCAGCACCCCGGTGGAGCTGCTGGCGCTGTGGATCGAGCTTTGGACGGCGCTATCTCGGAGGTGTTAGCCGACAGAGACTTTTCGTGCAAGAAGGGCGAAGTCTTCTGGCTGCGCACGCACGGCAAGCTTGGAGCTAAGAGAGTGCTCTTAGTTGGGCTTGGATCCGCAGAGAAATTTTCAGCAGACGTGGTGCGCGAGGTGAGCGCCGCGGCGGCGCGTGCCGCGAAAACTCTTTCGGAACTGACGACGATCGCGCACGGGGCGGGCATCGGCGGGCTCGATGCGCACACGGCCGCCCAAGCGACCGTCGAGGGGACGCTATTGGGACTGTATCGCTTTGAAAAGTTCAAAAAGCCCGAGGAGCCTATCACGATTGAGCGCCTCCGCATCGTCGAGCGCAGCCCAGACAAATTAGATGCTCTCAAACTCGGTGCGCACCAGGGGCAGATCATCGCGGAGTCAGTGTTGTTTGCGCGGGACTTAGCTAACGAGCCGGGGCAGAGCCTGCCGCCGCGCGAGCTGGCCTCTCGCGCCCAACGATTAGCTCAAGAGCTTGGGCTGCGCTGCGAAGTTTTTGACGAGAAAGCTTTAGAGAAGCTTGGCATGGGCGGGATTCTCTCGGTGGGCAAGGGCAGCGATGAGCCCCCAAGACTCATCGTGCTCGAATACAATCTCTCGAAAGACGCGAAGCCCATTGTGCTCGTGGGCAAGGGGATTACTTTCGACAGTGGAGGAATCTCGATCAAGCCGCGCGAGGGCATGGAAGCGATGAAGTACGACATGAGTGGCGCGGCAGCAGTGCTCGGAGCAATGCGCGCGGTGGCGCTGCTGAAGCTGCCCGTAGCCGTTGTGGGCTTGATCGCGGCTGCTGAAAATCTCCCGTCGGGAAAGGCCCTCAAGCCTGGCGACGTCATCACGACCTCTAACAAAAAGACCGTCGAAGTCACCAATACCGACGCTGAGGGGCGACTAGTGCTCGCGGATGCGTTAGTCTATGCGCAGCGATACAATCCCCACGCTGTGATAGACCTAGCGACGCTGACGGGGGCATGTACGATCGCCTTAGGGAAAGAGGCCGCGGGTCTGTTTAGTAATGACGAATCGCTAACCCAGAAGATCGAGCGCGCGGCGCAGCAGACGGGCGAGCGCGTCTGGCGGTTGCCCCTTTATGACGAGTACAAAGAGCTCATCAAGAGCGAGATCGCTGATATCAAGAACAGCACCAACAAGGGTCCACAAGCGGGCGCGGCCGTCGGCGCGATCTTTCTTAGAGAGTTTGTGAACTACCCGTGGGCGCATCTAGACATCGCTGGGGTAGCGTATGACGTCGAGAGCCGGCTCTATCACCCCAAGGGCGCGACGGGGTACGGGGTAAGATTGCTGACTCAGCTGTTGCAAGAGTGGGTTTAAAGGCCCTCACCCCGCCCTGGCGGGGTGAGGGTGAAGATATGATCCGAGAGAACGTGCAGAAGATCTTAGCGGAGCTGCCGCCGGGGGTGCTCTTGGTCGCCGCGGCCAAGGGCCGCACCCCGCAAGAGATCGTAGAAGCCCTCGACGCTGGAGTGCAGATCATCGGGGAGAACTACGTGCAAGAAGCTGAGAAAGCTTTTTCAGTCATTGGGCGTCGCGCCCAGTGGCATATGATCGGGCACCTCCAGAGAAACAAAGCGAAGAAAGCCGTGGAACTCTTCGATATGATCGAGACGCTCGACTCCGTACAGCTAGCGCAAGAGCTGGAGAAGCACTGCGCCCGAACAGATAAAGTGATGCCCGTCTTGATAGAGATCAATAGCGGGCGGGAGCCGCAAAAGTCCGGAGTCTTCCCCGAAGATGCCGAAGCCCTCATCAGAGCTGTCGCGCAGTTTCCACATCTCAAAGTCTTAGGGCTGATGACGATGGGCCCGCGCTTTGGGGACCCCGAAGAGGCTCGCCCCTACTTCCGCGAGACGAAAAAGCTCTTCGACCATCTCAGGGCTTTGAACATCCCCAACGTTGAGATGAAGTATCTCTCGATGGGCATGAGCAATACGTATAAAATCGCTCTTGAAGAGGGCGCAAACATCGTACGGATCGGCACGAAGATCTTTGGAGAACGCCCGGAAGAGTGAACTATGAAGATCGCTCTTGTGCAGCCCGCGCGCGATCGCTTTGATAGAGAGAAGAATATTCACACTGTCGCACGCTTGCTTGGAGAGATCCGCGACGTCGAGATCGTCTGTCTTCCTGAGAACTGGGCGGGGGTCGTCACGTTCAGCGAACCTGAGCTTGAAAGAATACTCTCGCTCTTGGGAAGCTATGCCCAGCAAGGACACTACACGCTGCTGACGGGGAGTCTCATCGTCGCGCGCAGAGATTATAAGATTGCGCTGGGGCACGTCATCGGCCCTGACGGCACGGTGCTGGGCTACACCGAGAAGATATTTCCATCAAACGCTGTGGGCGAGCGGGCGGTTCTGAAGCCGGGCACGCGCTTGCCCGTCTTTGCTACAGAGAGCACGCGCTTCGGCGTCGCGATCTGTGTGGATCTCTTCTACCCTGAGCTCATTCGATCGTTAGCGCACCGTGGGATCTCGGTGCTCTTTAATCCGTCGAATATCCCTGAGAATCGCATCGCTCTGTGGAGATCGCTGCTGTGCGCTCGCGCCGCGGAGAATACGATCTTCGCTGTGTTCACCAATAACACAAAATCTTTCTATCCCGACGATCGCCCCGTGAGCGGACACTCGATGGTCGTCTCGCCTCGAGGGGATGTGCTCTTTGAAGCTGACGACGCTGAGGGCGTCTTCGTCGTCGAGATTGATCTTGCTCAGGTCACTGAGGCGCGCAAACGCTGGCCCTATCTTGCTGACAGTCTCTCTATTGAGAAGATCGAAGACGATCGGGTCGTGCGTGGCGACTGAAGTCGCCGTCTGAACAATTGCAAGCGTGCTCAAGCACGCTGCACACCCCCTCACCCCTTGCTCCCCTCTCCCTCAGAGGGGAGAGGGGATAGGGGTGAGGGTGAATATCACATTAGATGGGGCTTAGCCTTCAGCTCCTCTTCCGGCGCTTGCTCCAGCCAGCGGACGAGGGCCGAGAGACGCTCCTTCGCTCTTTGGAAGATCTTCTGCCCGGCTTCTTGTGAGGCCTCGCGCGGGTCGAGAGTCGCCCCAGACTGAGAGAAGTCTATCGTATCGAGCGGGAGCTGCGCCCCGTCTCTGCTGGTCGCATAGATTTCTGAGGCGCCGCGCGCGGCTGCTTCTATCTGATCGCGATCAACTAAGCTTGGGTCAATCGCTAAGACGATAGAAGTCTCGATAGCCCCGGCGTGCGTGCCCCGGCTGCGAAAGAGCTCCGCCGTGAGCTTCTGTACTTCTGGATCAAGCCACCACGCCCAGACGACCGCGAAGATCTCTTTCGCGCGCAGCTCGCGACAGATCTCCTGCAATGAGGCGTTATTGCCGCCGTGCCCGTTCACAAAGACAATACGGCGCGCGCCGTGCGATGCGACGCTCTCGGCGATCTCTCTTAGGAAGCGCCGGAAGGTTTCGGGGCAGACCCACAGCGTCCCCCAGAATTGTCGGTGGTGCTCGGAGACGCCAACGGGGATGACGGGAGTACAGGGAATTTTGAGCTCGCGCGCGACAGCGTGCGCGAGCGCCTGTGCCGTGAGAAAGTCTGTGCCTAAGGGCAGGTGCGGGCCGTGCTGCTCCGTGCTGCCCACGGGGACGAGCGCTACTTTAGAACCCTGAAAGATTTGACGTGCCTGCACCCATGAAATGCGCTCCAACATAGGAGCTCAATTATGAAGCTTTTTCATGGCGCTGGCAAGTCCGCACCGTCTAGCGCGCCCGACAGGACCCCCTCTGGAGCTCTTCTAATGTGCACAGCTTCAGCCCAACCCGAATGAATCGCACGATCTCTTCCAACGCTTCAGGAGGATAGCTCAGCCTCGGGTCATAGTCGCCGATATCATGGAAGTCGAGGATGAGCCATCCCCCGCGACGGTTCACTCGATCGATCGTCATGATCACTTCTTGGGGTGGGGTGTCCTCCGTCACTTGGAAGTAGACGAGCTCCCACCGGCTGCCAAAATCGTGGTCAGCCAGAGGCAGCGAGTTAATAGCGCTAAATACATTCGACCGATGATAGTCATAGACTCGCCGGATCTGCTCCAAGGCGGCATCGTCATAGAGCCCGAAAGGGCTGAGAAAACCAGAGACAGAAAACCCCTCGCGCTCCAGGAAAGCTTTTGACTGTTCGAGCTCCGCGCGGATCTCGGCGGGGCTGAGCTTCCCTGTTCCAAGCTTGGTCTCCACCAAGGGCCGGTGAGTCACTGTATGGGAGCCGATCTCCCAGCCGTTCTTGGCAAGCTCCTTGATCTGGTCTAAGGTCATATAGTCGGCTTGGCCGATCCTGCCTGTCACGATGAACGCCGTCGCCGGCACTTGATATCGCTGCAAGATAGGAAACGCTTCTGTGAAGACTTTCTCGTAATCGCCAAAGTGCAGCGACACCGCGGCGACGAGCCGGCACTCGCCCCCCTCAGGAACGGCGAACTTTTCTATAAGATCGAGAGTTTGATCTGTGGTCAGCACGGGGGGACCGTACCACACCTCCCCAGGACGGGGACCTGCCCATCCGCATACTGTTCCGGGGATCGGGCTCCACGTCGGGGAGACCAACAGCCCTACCCCCACCAAGAGCCCGACTACTTTCAGGATTCTCACAGCCATCCCTCCTCCCGCAGCTCCTTGCTGCCCTTCCACAACCCGTACACATAGGAGATGCCCAGGAAGGCGGAGATGGCCAACAACGACAGCAGACTATCGTGGAGCCACAGCCCTCCAATCCCAATCGCTGCTAGGGCTCCCATTTGCCCAAAGCCTAACGATGGCACACCGCAATACATACGCTCGACCTCCTCTTGTGAACTACCATTGTTTCCTCGCAGAGACCAATTCCAACGCATACGAATAGAGCCGCAACAGAGAGAGAAATGTGTAATAGAAGAGCTCTGGGAGAACAACAAATCTCACGAGCACGTCTTTCCAGTCCAAGCCCTTCACAAACTTGAGCTGGAATAAGCCCCCAAGCCATCCCACGACGAACACTGCGACGGGGATGGGATGCCACAGCAACTGAGGGGTCCATCGCTCTGTTGTCTGAAGCCCTAATCCCACG
>DAIPXV010000041.1:0-13598 GCA_036783095.1 Candidatus Bipolaricaulota bacterium | reverse complement strand
CCTCCTTGTGGCATAGTTCTTGCCGCCGAAGGCGGCAAGACGAACGGTCCAGGCGGAGCCTGGTCCCCCTTCCCCTTTAGGGAAGGGGGCCGGGGGGTTAGGTCTGGTGCCGGGGGAGAGGTTATCCGATACGATACACCGCTGGGCGCTCGCTTCCGTCATTTTGATCTATGTCCAAGCAGTCTTGGGAGCATACGTGCGCCACAGCCAAGCGGGAATGGCTCTGCCCCTTTGGCCCTTCTTGACGTTCTTCCCTAACTTAGCCATCAGCCCCATCGCCCATCAATGGTCCCATCGGCTCATGGCGCTGATCGTCTTGGGAATCGTCTCGCTCACGGCGACGCGAGCCATCCGAGCGGGGTATCCCGCTCTTGGGGTTGGCTCTCTCGTGTTGGTTCTCATTCAGATTGCTCTGGGCGTGCTCACGGTCTGGACGCTCCTGAACCCCATTATGGCTATGCTGCATCTTGCGGGTGCTTTGGGGCTGCTAGGGCTGCAGATCGTGCTGACGGTACGCAGTTGGCCACGTCCTGAGAAGATCAGTAGTCGCGTACCCGTAGGGGAGGCAGCATGACGACCGTTGCTCAGCGCGCGGCCCTGCGCCAGGCGATTTCGGACTATCTGGCGCTGACGAAGCCCCGTATCACGCTCTTAGTCTTGGTAACGACGGCAGCGGCGTTTTGGGTGGCTGCAAAAGAATCATTTTCGCTTGAGCTGTTTGTGATAACGTTAGTAGGGACGGGGCTAGCGTCGGCGGCGGCCGGGGTCTTCAACTGTCTCATTGACCGTGATGTAGATGCGCTCATGGTGCGCACATGTACTCGTCCGCTGCCGGCGGGGCGCGTGCCGCCTCTCTCTGCGCTGCTCTTTGGAACTGCTCTCACTGTTGGCTCTTTTGCGGTGCTCGCATGGGGGGCCAATCTTCTTACAGCAAGCTTGGCGCTCTTTGCGGTTCTTTTTTATACTTTCATCTACACGCGCTGGCTCAAGCGCACCTCGCCCCTCTGCACGGAGGTTGGCGGGATCGCCGGGGCTCTTCCCCCAGTGATCGGGTGGGCTGCGGCGACGGGAGAGATCGGAGCTCCAGCATTGGTGCTCTTTGGAATCTTATGGCTTTGGCAACCTCCGCACTTTTGGGCGTTGGCGCTTGGGCGAACCGAAGAGTACTGTGTGGCGAACCTCCCGATTCTCCCTGTAGTGCATGGCACAGACACCACACGCCGCCGAAGCTTTTTTTACACCCTAGCGCTCCTGCCCGCGAGTCTCTCGCTTTACTATCCGTTGGGCATCGCCGGAATCTTCTATGCTGCAGGAGCAGCATTGTTGGGGATGGGGTTGATCTATCTTGCGTGGAAGGACTGGCGCTCCCCAAGCCCCGCAGGGGGGAAGAAACTCTTTCTCTACTCCATGCTCTATCTAGCGCTCGTCTTCTTGCTGATCGTGTTGGATTCTTAATTTAATTTATGAACGTCCTTGAACTGATCCCCACAGCCAACGCCGCGCTTAACTTCCTCAGCGCCGTTTTGCTCTCTCTGGGACTGTACTTTATCAAGCGAGGGCAGCAAGAGAGCCACCGACGGTGCATGGTGACAGCGTTTGGGCTTTCTGTGCTCTTCTTAGTATTATATGTGATTCGCTATGCGCTGACCGGCCCCACGCCTTACACCGGCCCAGCTCGTTCTCTATACTTCTTTATATTATGGACGCACACCCCGTTGGCTGCGATCACGCCCATATTAGTCCTCATAACGCTCCGGCGGGCGCTGCGCGCCGACTTCGCCCAGCATAAAAAAATCGCCCGCATTACCTTCCCCATCTGGCTCTACGTCTCGGTGACAGGGCTGATTATCTATGGGACGTTACACTATGTCCGTTAATTTTAGTTAGCAGACATATCGCGCCCAGAAGTACGAGCAAGAAAACCCCGAATCAATGCGGATTCTCTCCACGAGATCAAATTATAGCCCCTCCGTTGGCCTAGGAGGGGCCCCATTGTTTTGGGAATAGATTCCCATCCTTGAGAGGCACGGAGACGCTTTTAGGCCGATAAGTCTTGAAGAGCTCTTGCTATCGCTTCTTTCACGGGCAGTAGAACGGAAACTTGCATGGCTTCTTCTCTGGCTTGGGCTCTTCGGGCTTCTCTGGTGTTGGTTCCTGGGGTTTTTCAGCTTTAATCTTTATCTCTAGTGTTTTTTCTCCATAAACGATTGTCTCATCAATGATCTGCGTGTCTTTGTAGGGCTCAGCTGACTCGGAGTCCTCTTGGGCATCGGAGCTCTCATCGAGGTTCATAAGCTCCACAGTGAGACTGTTGTTGCTGGGGATCTCCTGTAAGGAGTCAATCAACTCGTCGAGTGAATCGAACTCCGGCGTCTCTTCTCTGTCGCTGCGCCGCGGCCCGCCAAACGCCACAAGCGTCACGCTCGAACGATCGAGCTCCTTGGGGAGCTGCAGCTCCCCCTCGACTCTCTGCTCCTTGCCTCGGTAGGCTTGAAGGGTCACCGTATAGTGAATAGTCTCCCCAGGCTCGTAACTCTCCTTGTCGGTCTTGAGCGACTTTACTCTCAGAGCTCTCACCGCGCTTTGCACTTCAAGCTCGATATCTATCTGAGTGAAGCCCAGGTCGAGGAACTCGTTGCGTGCGAGGGTAAAGAGCGTCTGGGCAATTCTTAACGGGCCCGTGACGGCGATATCGCTCAAGCTGGCAAAGACATCTGTGCGGGTCAAGGGCTCTTTCAGCTCTTGAGCCTTCAGAGTATAGCGAGCGATCATCGTCCCTGGCCCAATGCGGTTGAGCGTGCGGTCCACCGCGTCCAAAACCCCAACCAACAGTAAGAGCGGCATCAAGCTCTCATAATACGCGATGCGAAATTGCACATGATTGGTCGCCCCAAGGTCTCGGTCCCTCACTGTCAACGAGACAGAGAGCGAGCGTGGCTCAAAGTCGGTCACCCCGCCCACGCCCTGCCAGCGATCCTCCAAGATAGCCCCGATGGTCTTCCCTGGGACTCCCAACTTAAACGGCATCTCCAGCGACTCGACCGTGTCTAAGATATACGCTTCCGTCAAGAAGAACTCGGTCTCGCCCGCGGGAAGGAGCCAGTGCCCAAACCCCAAGAGAATCTCATCTTCAATATACGAAATCGTCCCAAACGCCCCAACGGTGACATCGCCGTCGGTGAGCATTACGCCAAAGGGGGAGCCCTCTTGGAGCGGGATGGGCTCGCTTGTGTACGACTCGGCATGAGCCAAAGCGCCAGAGAGCCCTGTGGGCTGTATCCGCACGCTATAGCGCTCTTCCAGCCCCTGGGCAAGCTCTTGCACAAAGTCTTCTTGGCCCACCGAGAAGAGCGCCTGCCGCATCCCCGCGGCGCGCATCAGGCGCTCGCTCACCCCATCTTTCAAATACTTTAGCGCGCGGCCAGCCAACCCCGATACGAGCAAGGGAGTCGCGACCCTCTGGGAGAAGACCCCTCCCCTTCCCTCTCCGCTTGCGGAGAGGGGCAGGGTGAGGTTGGGAGCCAAAAGGAGATCGGGAAGTCGCCCCAGCCGCATCTGCGCTTTCTCCTTCAGAGGTTTCACGAGAGCAAGCATCGTCTCGATGGGGCGCACGAGCGCGATGGGCTCGGCCCCCACTTGGAAGCCCCACGAGCCCCACAAGGCCCCGGCTAACTTATTATTAATATAGATAGGACTGCCGCTCATCCCCGCGGCGACTCCCCCAGCTTGGCGGATCGTCGGCCCGCTCACCCGAACGACAATGTGGTCGTCCAAAACTCCGGGATTATCAATGACATCAATGACCTTCACAGAGAACGTCTGGATATCTGTGCCCTTGATGACCGTCTTGCCGATGCCCTCCATGCCAGGCTTGATCTCACTAAATGATATAATCCGACTCTGAGAGTCAGCAGGACGCACCCCCAAGCCAACAGCGATGACTAGTCCAAGCGCTACCGCAGCGATGACACGAGCCTTCATACACAGACCCTCCTCGGAATCAGTTTGTCAGTTCGTCAGTCCTGAGTTAGACAGTTTTATAACTGCCAAACTGGGAACTGCCAACTGTCTCACTGTATTGGACGCGGCGCACGATCTGGACGGCCCCTTCTTCCATGCTGGCCACCGGCGTGATCCCATGCGCTTCTAAGATCTTGCGCCCTTCATCCTCGTTGGTGCCGGTGAGGCGCACCACGAGGGGTACGCGAATCCCCAGCTCCTTCTGAGTCTCGACCAAGCCGCGCGCGACCTCATCGCAGCGCGTGATGCCCCCAAAGATATTGATAAACACCCCGCGCACATCCGGGTCCGACAGCACGATTTGAAGGGCTTTCTTCATCACTTCTGCGCTAGCCCCGCCCCCAATATCTAAGAAGTTCGCGGGGCGCCCGCCCGCCCGCGCCACAAGATCGAGCGTCGCCATGACCAAGCCCGCGCCGTTCCCGATAATGCCAATAGTGCCGTCGAGCTTGACGTACTGCAAGCCCGCTTGCTTGGCCGCGCGCTCTTGGGGGCTTCCAGCAAGCTCTTCCTCCTCCCAGCCGGCTAGCTCTGCTGGGACATCGTCATCGTCAATGATAAATTTCGAGTCTATGGCGATGAGCTTCCCATCTGAGAGAGCCAACGGGTTGATCTCCACCAAATTTGCTCGATACTGAGTGAACGCATGATAGAGCTTCAAAAAGATCTCGCTCATGGGCTTCATCAAGGCTGATGGGATCTGGGCGCGATAGAGCGCCGTGCGCACCTGATAGGGCTGCAGCCCGATGAGCGGATCTATGTGAAATTTTACGATCTTATGCGGAGAGGTCTTGGCGAGCTCCTCGATCTCCATGCCGCCCTCGGCAGAGAAGATCATGACGGGTTTCTTCGCTGCGCGATCGATCGTGATCGAGAGATAAAATTCTCGTTCGATCTCGACGGCGCGGGTGACTAAGACTTTTCTCACGCGCTCGCCCTTGATCGTCATCTGTAAGATAGTTTCTGCGTGGGCGCGGGCTTCTTCGGGGGTGCGAGCGAGCTTGATGCCGCCGGCTTTGCCCCGCCCGCCCACTAAGACTTGCGCTTTCACGACCACCGGGCCACCCAGCTCGCGCGCTATCCCTTCGGCTTCTGATGGCGTCAACGCAATCTTGCCCTCGGCCACGGGAATCCCCACTCGGCGAAAGAGCTCTTTCCCTTGATACTCTTGCAGTCTCATAGGGCTATTTCTTAGAGATCTTCATCTCCTCGCGCAGGGCGCGCCACGCTTGCCCTAAACTGCGCCCTAGCTGGGGCAGGCGCGTCGCCCCAAAGATCAACAAAAGAAGAGCGATGATGAGGAGCCACTTCATGGGCCACCCTCAGCTTCAGCTCTGCTTTGCTGCCGGCTGCTCGGAAGGCTCCTTCTTCTCTGATGAGGGGGGAGGGGAAGGCTCAGCGGCCTTTTCGATCTCCCGCTTGATGCCTTCGGCCTCTTCCTTAAAGTTGCGAATAGCTTTGCCCAAACCCCGCGCTAATTCTGGGAGCTTCGACCCCCCAAAGAGCAACAACACCACAAGAAAGATCAATAAGAGTTCCGGAGCGCCAAGATTGAACATAGACGCACCTCCGTGCTGTTTCCACTCTAGCAAAAACCGAGGGACAAGTCAAAACTTTCGTCGCAGCTCCCAGGCGATCCGCAGCCCCTGTAACGTCAGATGGGGGTCGTAGACCGAAATCTCTTTGATGTGCTTGGCGAAGAACTCTCCCCGACCACCGGTCGCGATGACTTTTAAGTCTTCAGAGTATTCTGCCAGAAAGCGCCGGATCAGCCCAGAAACTAAATCTAAAAACCCCAGCACAAACCCTGAACGAATATTTTCATCGGTCGTCTTGCCGATGACGCTTTGGGGGCAGTGCAGCTCGACCTCGTAGAGCTGCGCCGCGCGCTGGGCAAGCGCTGAAGCTGCCAGCTCCATCTGCGGCGCGATGGCCCCGCCCAAAAATCTCCCATCTTCGGAGATGAGATTGAACGTCGTGGCCGTGCCGAAATTAATTGTGAGCGCCGGGCCCCCATAGAGATGGAACGCCCCGATCGCATCGGCGATGCGATCCGTCCCCACTTTAGAGGGCTCCTCAACATCAAGCTCGATCAAGCCCCAGCGATGGCTCAAGAATTCCGGCTCAACTGAAAAATGTCTCTGGAAGGCGCGAGCGAGCGCGGCATTGAGATGGGGCACGACAGAACTGATGATAACGTGAGTGGGTTTGGGCCAGCCCGAAAGCAGCGTCTTCATCGAAAGCCCCAATTCATCAGCGGTTCTTTCGCGATTGGAGGCAAGTTGAAAATCTGTCAAAAGCTTTTTGCCGGAGAACAAGCCGAGCTTAGTCATAGTATTGCCCACGTCGAGGGCCAAGAGCACTGCGCGGGCTTTCTTCTTCTTAGTAGCCATATTCCCAACTTTAAGTGTGCCGGCGGGTTCATCCGCCGGCTTAGGGAGCGTGCTTTAGCACGCTTTCACCTACTGAGCCGGATGCTTCAGCATCCGGCTTTCTTTAATGATAATCTGCGAGAGCCTCACCATCAACGGAGCCAGTTCCATTGAGGCGTCGCGTACTTCTCAGTCAAAAGTCTTTGAGCGAGGGCGCGCTCAGTAGGCGTCAGCTCCCCAGGGACGCACTCGACCCCAAAATATTCTTGAAAACCCTCGATCAGAGCGCGCTTCAGCTCATCTATCGAGGGCTCTCGACCAAGGGACTCGCTCACACTTATGGCCTTGCGGCGCAAGACCGACGCGGGAAGCTTCATCAAATCTTCCCAAGCTTCAAAATCTATAGTGATGGGGATCGAGCCATGTTGCAAGAGCGATTTCTTCGTACGCACTTGGGCGCTGCCGATGATCTTCTTCCCCTGCACAGTCAGCTCAACGAGCGCTGGGGCAGCAAAACACGCCGCGCTCGCTTCTTTCGCGCTCGCACCTGATGGCGCAAATTCCGCGTGCAGCCCAAGCTTCTCTAGCCCTACGGCTAACGCTTGACTGATCCTCTCGTGCGACTGGGCGACGCTTGCGCCTAGCATTGCTATGGGTCCAACGACGCTGTAGGTTAGCTCGTGATCGTGCAGGACGGCCCGGCCCCCCGTGGGCCGCCTTATCCAATCAAAACCCCGGCGCGCACACTCGTCGAGATTGACGTCGTACACGCTCTGAAAGTACCCCAGCGAGAGGGTCGGGCGGGCCCACCCATAGAAGCGTAGCGTGATACGGGGCTGCTCATCGCACGAGAGCAACAAAGCCTCGTCAAGTGCCATGTTCCAGGGCGCATCGTGCGCTTCAGTATCAAGGACGCGCCAGTGCTTGGGAAATGCTTCAATACCCAAGTGCAACTTCCCTTCACTCAGAGGGGGACCACGCACAAGCTGATCTTGAGAGCCTCATCAGCACATCTAGAGGATTAAGGGCTTCTATTCGATTCGGCGCCACTTCTCCCGAAAGTCTCGGATCTCTTGCCTAAGATCCTTAAAGAATAAAGCTCGACCAAGCAGAGCTATCAAGATTCCCAAAACTACTATAGCAAAAATTGGATAATAAATCGAAACTACACCACCCACGACAATGATGGTCAAAACCAAGAGAGTCCATGCCAGCTCACGAGGGGTTGATAGCTTCCCAAAGATAATCTTCATGGTCAGCTTATTATAATGAGCCATAGATTCAGTAGCAAGGGGATCTGCCCCGCTGCCGTCACCTTGCCCCCAGACGGATTTCTTTTGCTTTTTTCAGTCTAATTCGGTACAATTGTGTATCAGGGGTGAGAGACCTTGGTAGAGAAAGTGCACAATACCAACTCCGTAGCCACCGTGAACGAATACGGAGCCGAACAGATCAAAGTTTTGGAGGACTTAGAGGCCGTGCGCATGCGCCCGGGGATGTACATCGGGGGCACGGGCCAAGACGGCCTCATGCACCTCATCTGGGAGATCGTGGACAACGCCGTCGATGAGCACCTCGCCGGCGCGTGCACTGAGATCAAAGTCACCGTTCACGAAGATAACAGAATCACTGTCTCGGATAACGGGCGCGGCATCCCCACAGAGATCCATCCCGAAGCCGGCATCAATACTGTCGAATTAGTCTACACCAAGCTCCACGCCGGCGGCAAGTTCGACACGGGAAGCTATAAAGTCTCTGGGGGGTTGCACGGCGTCGGCGCTTCTGTTGTCAACGCGCTCTCGGAGTTTCTGGAAGTTGAAGTCCGCCGCAACGGCAAACGATACTATCAGAAATTCCAGCGCGGCCAGAAAGTCTGCGATCTTCAGATCATCGGCGAGGCTACTGACACGGGCACGACCGTCACGTTCTTGCCCGATCGCGAGATCTTTGGCGAGATCAAATATGACTTCGCGCGGCTCTCCCACAGGCTCAAAGAGCTCGCCTATCTCAACCCTGGGCTCTCGATCTATCTCGATAATCGCATTACCGGGATTCAGAGGCACTTTCGGTTTGAGGGTGGCATCGCCGCCTATGTGAAAGAGCTGAACGAAGGGCGCAAGCCCCTTCATGAAGACGTCATCTATTTCAGGGACGAGAACGGAGCCTCGGGATTTGTGCTCGAAGTCGCGATGCAGTTCACCGACGAGTATGATGAGAATATCCACAGCTTTGCCAATATCATCAACACCAAGGAGGGCGGGACCCACTTGATGGGCTTCAAGACGGCCCTCACGCGCGTCTTCAACGAATACGGCCGCGAGAAGAAGATCATCACCCAAGACGCCGAAAATCTCGATGGACGAGATATTCGTGAGGGCCTGACGGCCATCGTCTCCGTGAAGCTGCGCAACCCCCAATTTGAGGGGCAGACGAAGACAAAGCTGGGCAACCCCGATGTGCAAGAGCGCGTTTCGAATATTGTGCGCGAGCAGCTCGAGCTCTACTTCAACAACAATCCAGGGACAGCTCGGATACTCTTGGAAAAAGCGCTCCGCGCCCAAGAGGCCCGCTTAGCTGCCAAGAAAGCCAAACAGCTCGTCCGCCGCAAGGGGCTGCTCGCAAGCACCAGCTTGCCGGGGAAGCTCGCCGACTGCGCCGAAAAAGACCCGACCAAGTGCGAGCTTTATATAGTCGAAGGCGACTCCGCCGGCGGCAGCGCCAAGCAGGGGCGCAACAGAGAGTTTCAAGCGATTCTCCCCCTGCGCGGCAAGGTCCTCAACGTCGAGAAAGCCGCGCTCAATAAGCTCTTGGACAACAAAGAGCTCAACGCCCTCATCACTGCCCTGGGCACAGGAATCCGCGAAGAGTTCGATATCGAGCGCTTACGCTATCATAAGATTATTCTGATGTGCGATGCGGACATCGACGGAGCACATATCCGGACGCTCTTACTCACGTTCTTATTCCGCAACGTCCGCCAGCTCATCGAGCGCGGGCACGTCTATATCGCCAAGCCGCCGCTCTACCAAGTGAAGAAGGGGCGCCAGGTCTTCTATCTCTACTCTGAAGAAGAGCTGCAGCAACTGCGCAATCAAGACGGGAGGGACGGACATTTCGAAGTGAAGCGCTACAAGGGCCTCGGCGAGATGAACCCCGAGGAGCTGTGGGAGACGACCATGAACCCCGAAAAGCGCATCCTCAAGCAAGTGACGATCAACGATGCCCTCCAAGCCGAGGAGCTCTTCCGGGTGCTCATGGGCAGCGAGGTCGGCCCACGCAGAGATTTCATCTTAGAGAACAGCGACATGATCACGAACTTGGACATCTAAGCGCACATTGCATTGCGCCCGCCAAAGCGCCGTTCGCGCCGCTGATATTCGAGAATCGCTCTGATGAGCTCTGCCTTGTCGAAGTCCGGCCAATAGATTGGGGTCGAGATGAACTCTGCATAGGCGAGCTGCCAGAGCAGAAAGTTGCTGAGGCGCATCTCCCCGCCGGTGCGGATGACCAGATCGGGATCGGGCGTGCCATTCGTATAGAGAAAGTTATGGAAGTTTTCTTCGGTAATCTCCCGAGGGTCGAGGCGGCCCGCGGCGGCTTCGCGCGCAACCGCTCGCACCGCATCAATGATCTCCGCCCGCCCCCCATAGTTGAGCGCCACCGTGAACGTCAGTTTCTTGTTGTGCCTCGTCTCCTCGATGACGCGCCTCACTTTCTCGATGAGCGTCTGAGGAAGCTTCTCTTCTAATCGGCCGATGACGCGCACGCGAACCCCGTTGCGCTTGAGCTCGTCAAGTTCTTCGTCAATCGTTCGCTCCAGCAATGTCATAAGAAAGCGCACTTCGCTGGAGGGGCGGCGCCAGTTCTCTGTAGAAAACGCGTAGACCGTTAGATACTTAATACCCAACTGCACACAGGCTTTGAGCGTGCGTTTGAGGGCTTTGCGTCCCGCTTTATGACCCTCATGGACGCTGAGCCCGCGGGCCTTGGCCCAGCGGCCATTACCGTCCATAATGATCGCGATATGAACGGGCATCCGGCTGCGATCCAACCGAGCTGCCAGCTCCCTAGCGCTGAGGGGAATCGTCGTCATAAGATTCGAGTGCCCCCTTATAGTCCCTCCGGTTCTCAATATATTCAGCGACGCGACGCATCAACCGCGCTGCTTTCCACCCAAGTCTCTCCTCGATCTTGGGCAAGCTCGCATAGACCTTGGCGAAGTTCCGATCTAGAAGTTCCAAGGCGTAGCGCAAGGCGCCCGTCTTTACGATCAGGGCGCGTACCTGGGCGAGCTCGCGTATTGCCCGCTCCGGGTCTTGCAAGGCCATCTCCAGAAGGGCTCGTTCGCTCGGAGAACTCTCCTGCCATACTTTGAGGAGCAGCGGGGTGCGCTTGGCCTCTAACAGATCGGAGCCCTCGTCCTTCCCGATCTCCGAGCGCCTCCCAAACATCCCCAACAGATCGTCCTGGATCTGAAAGGCGATCCCCAGAGGGATTGCGTATTCGCTAAGAACTTCCAAGTGCGGCGCACTCGCTCCCCCTAAGACCGCCCCTATATGGAGCGGGCCCTCCGTCGTATACCCTGCTGTCTTCAACTCGTAGACCTTGAGGATCTCCGCTTCTGTGAGCGTATCCAGCGCTCTTTGGCCCAGATCAACGTCGAGCAGCTCCCCAAAAGCCACCCGATAGATCACACCGCTGAAAGCACGGGCGGCTTTGAGCTTGTGCTCTATCGGAAAATCGGCACGCAGAATCTGCTCATAGGCCAAGGCTGAGGCGATATCCCCCATCAAAAGCGCCATGGAGAGCCCAAAATGCTCCATCTCTGCGGCGTAGCGGGCACGATACCCCCGCCGGCGAAAGTACTCCTGCCATAACAAGTGCATCGTTGGGCCGGCACGACGCTCCAGGCTGCGATCGATCACGTCATCGTGGATGATGAGCCCAGTCTGCAGGAGCTCGATGGCCACTGAAGCTTCTAATATGGCCTGGGCGTTGGTGCCGCCCAGAGAGAGATACCCGCAACAGAAGAGCAAGGGGCGGATGCGCTTGCCCCCACGCGCCGTGAATCGCAATAAGCTGTGAGGATCTTCCCCGGCCAGGGCTTCTCTGGCCAACGGCGGCAAGAGGCGCGACTCCAGAGCCTTCTGAGAGAGGAAGCCTATCAGGACTCTATTGAACTCCCTCTGAAATTCCTCGACGATCTCGCCAATGGGGCGATCGCTCGCCAGCACTTCTAAGACGTTAGTCATTGTTCCCTCTCGCGGCGTATTGCTTTATACACAGAAAATGAGTGGTGGTCAACGTCCCCTGTCCCCTGGGGAAGGTCATGGATGCGCGTCCTTAGGGGAGTGCCCGCACGTGCGGCCAGCGCCGCCAGACAAAGAGCCCAAACCCTAGACAGATCAAAGCGCCGATCGAGAGGGCCGTGGGCGCGCCCAGCTTCTCCGCCAGCGCCCCGATCTGCAAACTCCCAAACGGCAGCATCCCCATGAACATAAGGGTGTATAAGCTGAGAATCCGTCCGCGCAGCTCCCCTGGGACGATCGTCTGCAAAAGTGTGTTCGTCAGGGCGTTCTGGGTGATGAGCCCCCAACCAAAGCCTATGAGGGCTACTAACGAGAGCGCAAAGATCTTCGACTGCGCGAAGATCAAGAGCATCACTGGGAAGACGAAGTTCCCCATCGTGAGCAGAAAGCCCTTGCGCTGGTAATTCCCCAGTGAAGCTAAGATGAGCGCGCCGGAGAGTGCCCCCAGCCCCGCGGCAGCCATCAAGAATCCGTAGCCCTGCGGGCCGACTTTCAGGATCTCCCCGGCATAGAGGGGCATAAGAGTCATATATGAAAACCCGAAGATGCTGGAGACCCCCAGGAGGCTGAGCAGGGCGAGCACGCGGGTATCGCGGCGGGCGTAGTCGAGCCCCGCCCACAGGCTCCTCCAGACGGATTCGTGATTGTCAGACGGGGCATTGGGGTGGCGCTCCATGAGCAGCAAGCCTGCGAGCACCGCCAGATACGATAGGGCATTAATAGCAAAGCAAACCCCCACGGCGACCCGTGTAGCGGTGTCGGTGTCTATAGCGAACCGAGAGCCGATCCACGCGCTCAGGGCTCCCAGGAGCGTCCCGGCGAGGGCCGGGCCGACGATGCGCGTGCTGTTGAACGCTGTGGAGTTGAGAGCAATGGCGTTCATCAGGTCTTCTTTGGTGACGAGCTCATGGATGAGGGACTGGCGCGCTGGGGTGTCGAAGGCATTGATTGTACCCAACAGAAACGCCAGCGCGATGACGTGCCATAGCTGGACGATGCCCGTCAAGGTGAGCGCAGCCAACATAGTCGCTTGGAGGAGCGAGGCGCTTTGGGTGAAGAGCACTAACTTTTGGCGGTCAAATCTGTCGGCAGCGACGCCTCCCAAGAGCGTGAAGAGCAAGACGGGCAAGAACTGGGAGAAGCTGACTATGCCCAAGCTGAGGGCGGATTTTGTTAAGAGATAGACGAGCCAGCCCTGGGCGATGGACTGCATCCACGTGCCGGTGAGGGAGACGAGCTGGCCGGTCCAGAAGAGCCGATAGTTTCTGTGTCGGAGGGCGCGGAAGGTCTTGGCGAGTCTGGCGCCGGCGAGGCCGGGGACGTGGACGCTATTGGGAGGGACGAGGGGGTCAGTTTTCTGCTGTTCTATGGATTCTTCGTGGGTGGTTTGGGTGCTCACGGGGGAATTATAGCGCACTGGCTTTTTGTGTGCAATAGTGAATCCGTTTCAATACCACACTGGTTCAATTAAAAGACAATAAGGGCAAAATTAATCATGACCACCTCACTTCCTGTTTCAATACCACACTGGTTCAATTAAAAGAATGGTGCGTTCGTCGTGCCAGAATCAGTCCAAGCAGTTTCAATACCACACTGGTTCAATTAAAAGTCCAATTGCAAAAAGTTGAGATATTGGTTGTGGATGCCGGTTTCAATACCACACTGGTTCAATTAAAAGCTTTCCCATACCTAATTCCCCTCCGTTAGGCTCTCGTTTCAATACCACACTGGTTCAATTAAAAGAAAGAGCTCCATTCATCCAGGAGCTGCTCAACGAAATAAAGTTTCAATACCACACTGGTTCAATTAAAAGCAGCTTCCCCCTTGAATTCAAAGTTTGAAGCTTTCGTTTCAATACCACACTGGTTCAATTAAAAGGACAAAGGGGGAGTGGCTC
>DAIPXV010000040.1:0-13917 GCA_036783095.1 Candidatus Bipolaricaulota bacterium | reverse complement strand
CGCTGACTCTTTGAGTAGAGCCGTCGCGGCTGTTGCTGAGCGAGAGCGCGAGTATGGGAAGGATCTGGGCAATTTGATAATCCAAGAAATAGAACGGCTTGTTTTGCTCAAAATCCCATCCCGTCGCAAGCTGATAGGAGTGCTTCCCCAAAGCGTCCTGACCAAAGGTGACGATCCCCAAAGACTTCCCATCGCTGAAGGGCAGCCAGAGCTTGGGCAGCAAAGATGGGACGAAATCGTAGGGCTTGATGGGGAAAGAAGTCTTCTGGAAGCCGGGCCACTCCGGGAGAGTCTCTTGGGAGATTGTGGCAGGCTTCCAACTCTGAGGGTTGAAGGGCATCAGATAAATATCGTAGCCGTCGCTGCTGTAGCCCGTGAAGACTATAGATTTTCCATCGGGCGAGACGGCGGGATCGAACGCCCCCGTCAGGACGTTCGTGACTTTGTAGAACGAACTATCGCTGAGCTTGTACGCATAGAGATTGGCGACGCGATGCTCGCCGCGATCTGAACTGAAGAGCAGATACTGCCCATCAGGAGAGAAATTGGGATCGAGGTCCTCGTCTTTATCTTGGGTGATGGGAGTTAATTTCCCCCCTCCCGCTTCAGGGGAGGGGCTGGGGGAGAGGTCCAGCAGATAGATATCTTGATACCCGCCGCGCTTCCAGAGGGAGAGAGCTAAAGTCTTACCGTCGGGTGAGACCGCAAGAGAGTGCACGGTGACGCTGTTGTCAGCAAATTCTTTGACGGGCGTGATCTTTCCCGATTGGAGATCGAGCTTCGAGATAGCCGTACTCGCATCGCGCCCGATGTGATGGGCAAAGTAGATCGTCGAGCCATCGGGAGCGAATGCTGCGACATAGGCCCGCGCACCATGCGTCAGCCGCCGCTCGCTCTTCTTCTCAAAATCGTAGAGATAGAGATCGCTGTGGGCGTAGTAGAAGCCGTTGAGATCGAGCTTGGTGTAGAGCACGGAGCGCCCGTCGGGAGAGAACGAGGGAAGTTCTCCCCAGCCGAAGATGAGCTCGCGGTCGTTCTCGCCGTCAGCGCGTATCAGTCTGATCCCGGTGCGCCCTGGCCCACTGTGCCGATAGACGATCTCTCTTCCGTCGGGCGACCAGGCGGGCTGCCCGCTGATCCAGCCGAGCTTCGACAGCCGCACGCTTGATGTAAGCCCTTCGCGACTGATCGCCTCGATCTCGGCAGAGAATTTTTGGCGCAGCCAAGCGCGAAAGCCCGCGTAGACCTCATCAGCAGATTTGTTCAAGATTCTCTTTAAGATACGATCGAAGTTGTCCCCGAAGAAGACGAACGAGAGCGTATTGAGCAGACTCCCAGAATTGACATCATTGAATCTCTTCATGCTGTCAGGGTCGTAGGTCTCTTCGATATAGCGCAAGAACCATGCGCTGAAGTTGTAGACGAGCAGCCCCACCGGCGGCCAGCTCACGCGCGCATAGTATCGCGAGATCTCGTCGAACCTGGGGATTCTGTTCTCTAAGACCATCTGGCGGATCATCATGATCGTGGTGGCGTCGTTGAGGCGTGACTCGC
This sequence comes from Candidatus Bipolaricaulota bacterium, assembly GCA_036783095.1. Classification (GTDB taxonomy): domain Bacteria; phylum Bipolaricaulota; class Bipolaricaulia; order RBG-16-55-9; family DRXL01; genus JANXCC01. Next base: position 12,363 of record DAIPXV010000040.1, on the reverse strand, counting down.
CCAAGTGCTTGTATTTTTCGTAGACGGCTAGCCCTTCGATGAACGTGATAGGCTTGTTTATATTGGGGAGCACGATCCTACCGAAGATCGTCCTCAAGAGCGCGTTGGCTCCCGTAGCGATGTCTATGTCCATGATGTGCACGAGCTCGTGATAGACGAGCATTCTGAGCCAACTGTCGAGGCGCACGTTGGCCCAGTCGGCCAGGCGCATCTGTGCCGGGCCAATATAAATAGTGTTCTGGGGGATGGGTGTGGCCGAGCCGACGATCTCATCTATAAAGTCTGCGATGACGATATAAATCTTCTCGGCGGGGGCTTTGCCGAACTCTTTCTGGATAATTTCGTAAGATTCTTCGGCGACGGTCGCCGTCTCGTGCGCGATGTTCTCTAACCCCTGATGGAAAACGATCACGAAGTGCGGGGTCTCCATCTGTTGCCAGACGAGCGATGGGTCGAAAATCGTGATCTGAGCTAAGCTTGCTACTGAACCGAAAGCACAGAGAAAGACTGTCAGCAGAGCGCGACGTATCATAGCAGACCTCCTTATTTAATTTAGAAGCTGAAGAGAAAGCGAAACTGCCCGTCGCGGGTGAAGACGAAGTCAGCGCGAGCTTTTGCGCCCATCGTTCTGTCGAGCGAGATTACAAGACTTACACCCCACGAGAGCCGATTCTGCCATATTCTTTTGCCCTCTTGCTGCCCGTCACTGGGAAGCTCGATCTTCCCTGCGCTGCTTGCGTGTAAGAAAACGCCCCCCTGAGCGAATAGCTCCAATGGGCGCGGAATCATGGGCAACACTATCGGTACAGCAAACACATCGAAGAGTCTCTCGAAGCGCACCGCCCAGAAGCGATCTCCCTTGATCGTTTCGCTGTCACCTGTGACGCCCTGAACGAAGATGAAGCCGGGGAGATTGCTTTTGTTTTCTAAGCTTCCGTAGCTGAGGCTCAGGCTGAGGGCTTCGTAGCGCAGCGAGAGATTTGTCTGGGAGTAGCGAAATTCTGAGGGCAAGACCCCAAGCTGCCACCAGCCTAGTAACTCTCGTCGGGACATCTCAAGCTCGATGCCTAGAGGCAAGCGCATCGTGCGCCCTGACTCCCACATCACATAGGCGATATCCGGCGGATTGGGGTCTTCAGTCCAGGGCCAGAGCGTCCCGAAGAACCCGCTCACAGTGGGTAACCTCCAGGGGAGTTTGAGCGTAGCCTTAAGTCCCGTCTCGCCCACGCGTCCTAGCACCGTCGTGCGCGGCCAGTCGAGCGCCGACACCGTGAGATCCCAGACGCTTATCCCGGCTTTGTATCGAATCTTCTGGCTCTGCAAGCCATAAGCTACTCCCAATGACGGCTCGAGCCAGCCGAGGAATTTATAGCTCCCTTCGGCTCCTAGCAACAGTCCGTCAACGCTGTTCTCTTCCATGATCGGATTGAAGCTTTGTGCTGTTGCCGTGAGCGGCAGCCCTGCGAGCACAACGGCGAGCAAAACTCCTACGCGCATAGATGCCTCCTTTGCTTAGTATTGTAAAGCCCTCGTGCTCAAAGAAGCAAATAAGTTATACGTGTCGTAGCTGCGTGGGACGTCAGTCCGCGCCACAGGCACTATCGCTTTGCTATGCTCAAATTATGAAGTTCTCTGCGCGAGAGATCGCTCAGGCGACGGACGGGCTGCTCATTGACGGTTCGCCAGAGGCGTTGTGTGACGGAGTTTCTATTGATTCGCGCACGATCTGTCCAGGGCAGCTCTTTGTGCCCTTACGAGGCTCGCGCCATGACGGGCACGAGTTTATCGCTGATGCGCGTGCTCGGGGGGCTGCGGGATTTCTCACCCTCACCCCTATCCCCTCTCCCCTCCGAGGGAGAGGGGAGCAAAGGGGTGAGGGGATCACCATCGTCGTGCCCGACACAGCCTTCGCACTGCGCGATCTTGCGCAGTGGGCCGTGAAGAAGCTCAATAAGCCCATCATTGCTGTCGCTGGCAGCAACGGAAAGACGACGACCAAAGAGCTAATCGCTCACGTGCTCTCGCAAAGATTTCGCGCCCATGCAACCGTGGGGAACTACAATACCGAGATCGGGCTGGCCCTCACCGTGCTCAACGCCCCTGACGATACGGAGCTACTTGTGCTGGAGATGGGCACGACTGCTCGGGGAGATATCGCCAAGCTCTGCGAGATCGCCCCGCCCACGGTCGGCGTGCTCACTAGCATCAGCGAGGAACATACAGCGACTCTGGGGGATTTAGAGTCGATCACCGAAGCTGAGACTGAACTCTTAGAAGCGCTCCCTGCTCACGGGCTCGCAGTCGTCAACGGCGATGATCCCCAGTTAATAAAAATCGCCCGGCGCAAAGCTCGCTGCCCTCTGATCACATTTGGGTTCGCGCCACATAATGATCTCCTTGCCGAAGATCTGAAGATCTCGCGTGCGGGGACGCGCTTTTCTCTCAGAAGCCCTCACTGGCAGAACGAACTTCAAATTTCGCTCTTGGGGCGCCCGGCAGTGCTCGCAGCTCTCGCAGCGACAGCCGTCGCGCAGCACTTTGAGCTGTCATTCTCAGAGATCCGTCGCGGGCTGATGAGCGCCCGCCCAGCGTGGGGTCGACTCCAACTTATCTCGATCCCTGACACAACCCTCACGATTCTGCACGATGCGTACAATGCTAACCCAGCCTCAATGCGCGAAGCGATCTTCTGTGCCGCACAAGTCCGCCATCCCGACGAAGAGCTGATCTTCGTGCTGGGCGATATGCTCGAGCTGGGAACGCTGAGCGAGCGGGCTCATCGCGAGATTGGGAGGTTTCTCGCTACAGATCGTGTACGCCCGGATCAGCTCATTGTCGTGGGGGAGTGGGCACGGCTCATCGGTGAGGAAGCTGAGCGTGTGGGTCTTCCTGTGCAGTATTGCTCTACGTCCGATGAAGTCGCCCAAGCCCTCCCCTTCACACGCGACCGACGATGCTTGATCTTGCTGAAGGGGTCGCGGGGGATGCGCCTCGAAAAAGTTCTCGATATACTCAAGCTATCATGGGCGACACGCGGGCGCGCTTCGCCCTGCTCTCGGTAGGGGCGGCGCTGGCGACGCTTATTCTGAAGTTTACAGCCTACGCGCTCACGGGATCGGTGGGGATTCTCTCCGATGCCCTCGAATCTCTCGTGAATCTTGCCGGGGCGCTCATCGCGCTCACAGCCTTGAAGATCGCCGCGCGCCCCGCCGATAAGACACACCCCTACGGCCATGACAAGGCTGAGTATTTTTCGAGCGGGGTCGAGGGCACCATGATCCTTGTGGCGGCAGCCAGCATCGCCTACACAGCGATCAAGCGCCTGCTCCAGCCTGTCCCCTTGGAACAGCTTGGATGGGGATTGCTCGTGACGGGGAGCGCTTCGCTGCTCAATTTCATCGTTGCACGGGCCTTGTGGAGCGCCTCCAAACGTTATGACTCGATCACTCTCGAAGCCGATGCCAAACACTTGTTCACGGATGTGTGGACGAGCGTGGGCGTGATCGCTGGGCTTTGTGCTTTAGCTGTAACGGGTTGGCAGTGGCTCGACCCCCTCATCGCGCTTGCTGTAGCCGGTCACATCGTCATCACCGGGGTGAGCTTGGTGCGGCGCTCCGTAGACGGCCTCATGGACTATAACTTGCCCGCTGACGAGCTCGCCCAGATCGAGAGAATTCTCAAGAAACATCACGATCATTTTGTCGCGTACCATCGGTTGCGGGCGCGCAAGTCCGGCTCACGGCGCTTCATTGATCTGCACCTCGTTGTCCCTGGAGGGCAGACGGTGCAGGCCGCCCATGATCTGTGCGAACGGTTAGAAGCTGAGATCGAAGCGATCTTGCCCAACGCTAGTGTCACGATTCACGTCGAGCCCGCCGAAGATGCAGCTTCGTGGGACGAAGAAGAGCATCAGACTCTCGCCATGCATTAGGCGAGTGTCCGCAGTGCTTGTTTGACCAATCCCTTCGCTAGAGGGATCTTATAGACATTATCGCGCAGCGGCTGCGCTCCAGCGACAGCGGCCTCGGCCGCCCGCTCCGCGAGCTCTTCAGAGAATCTCTGTCCAATGAGAATCTTCTCGCTATCTTTGGCCCGCCAGGGGATCGCCGCAACCCCACCTAAGACCAAGCGTGCATCAGTGATGCGCTCCCCTGCAAAGCTGAGTTGGGCGGCTACGCTCACCAGGGCAAACGACCAGCTCTGGCGCTCCATCGCCTTGAGATAGACCCCGCGTGAGTTCTCTTGTGGAGTGGGCACGCGGATCTCTACGATCAGTTCTCCTGGCCCTAAGATCGTCATCTGGCGACGGCTCTCTGTGGGCTTGGTGTAGAGCTCTGCCAGAGAGATCTCCCCGTCGAGATCGGGCCCCACAACATGGATCGTCGCATCGAGGGCAATGAGCGCCGGGGCTAAATCTGACGGGTGCACCGCATGACACCGATCTGCCCCCAAGATCGCGTGATATTTATTCTCGCCGTCCTCGGCGAAGCATGTGTCGCCACCCTTCAGCCAGCAGTGAAAGAGCTTATGGCGATAGTACCAACAGCGCGGTTTCTGGCAGAGATTGCCGCCAACAGTCCCCATATTTCTCAGCTGCGGTGTCGCCGCTGACGAAGCCGCCTGAGCAAGCAGAGAGAATCTCTCTTGGATGACGGGGTGCTGCTCGATCTGGGCGAGCGTCACCAGCGCGCCGATCTTCAGGCCCGTTTGAGGGCTATAGCTAATCTCGCGTAGCTTAGAAAGCGTCTTGAGATTGACAAGTCTTTTAGGGCTGCGCAGGCGCGCCTTCAGCTCCCCCAAAAGATCTGTTCCCCCGGCGATCGCTTCAGTATGGGGCTCGCGCAGCAGCGCGATCGCTGTCTGTATATCTGATGCATTGACGTGCTCAAAACTGCGCATAGCCTTCATCTCCCTTTCTTGCGCAATCGTGTGGCAAGCACTTTATAGACGTGTTCTCCCTCACGCTTGCCGATGGCCCAAACTTCAACCTCATGGCGATCTTCAAGGATGCGATAGCAAATCCGATACTGATTCTTATAGAAGTGTAACGCTCGAAACCCCGTCAGGTTATAGTGATAACGATGGCCCAGGGGATCACCCAGGTGAGGCGAAATTTTGAGTTTTTCAAGCTGCCGTACAGCATGCTTCTGAATGTCCATAGACAAAGATTGAAAGTCATCAACAGCTGACTCGACTAATGTGACTTTATAGTCCATGCCGGGCGCGCAGCTCGTCTAAAGAGATCTTTTTTTGAGGTTCTTTCATGCGCTCTTGTAGCTCGTGATAGAGTAGCACATGATCTAGCACTTTCTCCCACGTAGGTCCTAAGGTTTTAGGGAGCTTCGCCGGCGCAGCATACCCTGCGTAAGCATCCAGCAAAACTTGCAAGCAGATGAGCGCATCATCTATTTGCTTCGCAGTTTTTTCTAGAGCTTTGATCACCGGGGATAATTGAGGGTGGCCTGCATAGCGTGCTTTTAACTGGATAGCTGCTAGACTTATCCTCTGGCGCTGTCGATTCAGCCGCTCAAACAGAAGCTGAGCGTCGTCTCGGCTAAGTTCGACCTGGCGGGCTTGCTCTACCACTCTCTTGATAAGCTGTTGGTTATGAGCGACTTGCTTCATCACCTTGTCTAGACGATCTCCCTGCCAGAAAAATACCCTCTCTAGCTGTTGGAGGTGCCTAGCAATTGCGGTTGCTGTCGGCATCGTGATCACTCCTTTGTCAGTACTTGTAGAATCTTATCCCGCGTGATGGGCAGCTCGTAGATTCTCACGCCCAAGGCATTAGCCACAGCGTTGGCGATCGCCGCCGCTGTGGGGATGATCGGCGGCTCGCCCACACCCTTTGCCCCAAGATTATTCGCTTTCGGATCGGGTCTGTCTACCATCTCGAAGACAATCTCCGGGACGTCGAGCACCGTCGGAACTTTGTAGTTCTCTAAATTATCGTTCACCACGATGCCCGTGTTTCTGTCTATAACCCGCTGCTCGTAGAGCGCATACCCCAGCCCCTGGATGATCCCGCCCTCGATCTGGCTTGAGAGCGTCAAGGGATTGATCACGCGCCCGGAGTCGTGCACCGCAACGATGCGCTCGACTTTTACTTCGCCGGTCTCCGTGTCTACGAGCACTTCAGCGAACTGCGCTCCAAAAGTATTGACCGCGACGTCTTCGGGGTTGGGCGCGCGGGCCCCGCGCCCGATGATCATAAAGTTTTCAAGCTTTTTGAGCACCTCGTGCACAGCCAGGGGCGAGTTGAGCGCGGGACTGCTCAGCAGTCCATCACGGAGCGTCAGCGACTCGCGCGGCACTTCGAGCACTTGGGCCGCGACATCTAAGAGCTGCTGGCGCGCCTCGTGGGCCGCAAGGCGCACCGCCGGGCCGACGCTCGCGACGGTCATGCTCCCCGCGCTCAGCGGCGCGTAAGGGCCCATCTGAGTATCCCCGAGCTCAACGGAGATCTTCTCGAGGGCAAAGCCCAGCTCCTCAGCAGCGATCTGAGCCAGGACAGTCTTGGTACCCGTCCCAATGTCTTGCGTCCCGGTGATCACAGTCGCTGTGCCATCGGGGTTGATCTTGACGAGCGCATAGGCGGGAGGCATGCCGTTGCCGCTCCAGATCTGCGAGGCCATGCCAACGCCCCTGCGGAACCTCTCCCCCCTTTCTACCTTCTTTTTTAGGTTCCACCCAAAGAGCTTGGCCCCGCGCTCGTAGCATTCTCTCAGTCCCTTGGTCGAATAGGGCCGCCCCGTCGTCTGATCGTATTCTGCGTAATTTCTCACGCGCAGCTCCAGAGGGTCCATCCCCAGCTCTTGTGCGAGCTCGTCCATCAGGGACTCCAACGCGAACGTCCCTTCGACGTAGCCAGGGGCGCGAAACGCCGAGAGCGGCCCCGTGTTCGTAAAGACTGTGTACTGCTCAGTCCTCACGTTGGGGCAGAGATAGAGCTCTCGTGCCGGGCCGCCCACCGACGGCGGCCACAGACAGTACGCCCCAGCAGCAACGATCGCTTTCAGCTCGAGGGCCGTGAGCGTGCCATCGCGCTTGGCCCCAATCTTTAAGCGCTGCACACCCGAGGGCCGGTTGCCGGTAGCGAGGTTCTCTTCGTGACGGTCCAATATAATTTTGACAGGCCGACCCGTCATTTTTGCCCCCAGCGCCGCGATCACCGTGTATTTCCCCAGATTATTCTTGCTGCCGAAGCCCCCGCCCATGTATTTCTTAATTACTCTGACTTTGTGCAAGGGCAGCCCAAGCAAGCGTGCTAACCCCTCGCGCACCCCAAAGATGTGTTGCGTCGAGTCCCACACTGTCAGGGTGTCGCCCTCCCAGAAAGCCACACTGCCGTGCGGCTCCATACAGTTATGCAGAGCGCACTGCGTCCGAAAAGTCCTTTCAACAATAACATCAGCGTGAGCGAAGCCTTCGTGAAGATCGCCGCGCTGGTAGACCTCGGGCTCGCCGTTGAGCAGATTCCCTGAAGGGTGAACTTTCGGCGCATTGGGCTGGAGCGCCTCTTCGGGATCGAGCACGAAGGGCAACAGTTCATACTCGACTTCGATGAGCTCTAAAGCATCTTGGGCGATCTCTTCGGTGTCGGCAATAACGCACGCCACTTCGTCGCCGACGTAGCGCACGATCTCGTCGAAGAGAAAAGTTTGGCGCCGGAACGAGATCTTTGGAGTATTTTGAAAGCTGAGCACGGCACGCACGCCGGGGAGCTTTTCGGCTTTACGAGTGTCAATCTTTTTGATCTTGGCGTGTGGGTGCGGGCTGCGCACGATTTTGCCGTAGAGCATCCCCGGAAGCTGCACATCAGCTGTGTAGAGCGCTTTTCCGGTGACGCGCTCCGGGCCGTCAACTCTGGGCGTGCCCTTGCCCACGAATCTCAGAGCAGCGTGAGGCTCCCAGGACTCCAGCCCCTCGCCCTCAACGACCACGTACTCTTCGAGGGTCCGCCCTTCAAACTCTGTTTTCGTCTTGATGACCTTGGGCATAGCGCTCACTTCCCGCGGAGGAGGTGTGCGGCGTGCAGAGCAGCTTTAAATATTTTGGGGTACGCCCCGCAGCGGCAGAGATTTCCCGACAGAGCCCGCTTCACGTCATCGAGCGTCGGGTTGGGATTGCTCTCAAGCAGCGCCTTCACGGACATAATCTGTCCTGGGGTGCAGAAGCCGCATTGCAGCGCATCTTCTTCGATGAACGCCTGCTGGATGGGGTGGAGCTTCCCATCGCGAGCTAAGCCCTCGATCGTCTCGATGGCTCTTCCCTCGCACTCGAGGGCCAAAACCATGCACGCGTAGATGGGCTTGCCATCGAGAAGCACCGTGCACGCGCCGCAAGTACCTTCATCGCAAGCTTTCTTTGCGCCTGTCAGTCCCACGTCTTTACGGAGGACGTCTAAGAGAGTGCGCCGGGGCTCGACGAGGACCTCGTGGGCTTGGCCGTTGACGATCAGCGTTATTGGGGTCTTGCCTGGCCCGCGGACGGGAATCTTTGCTCTCTTTGGACGGACGGCTTTGGTTGCCATACCAAACCTCCGGCCCACAGTATAGTCAAGCGTTGCCTCAGCGTCAACGCTCTCAGCTCTCTGCTTGCTTGGCTCAGCCCAAGACGCTATAATCTCGCCATGGCTACTATGCAACAGGACGGCTTGATCCAAAAAGCCCAGCAGCTCCAACATCAAGCTGTGCAGGAACTGCAGGCTCTCTCTAACGTCAAAGAGTGCGAAGAGTTCCGCGTGAAATATCTGGGGCGCAAGGGCCAGCTCGCTCAATTATTAGACGGCCTGAAGACCCTGCCCCCCGCCGAACGTGCAGAGGCCGGTCGCATCCTCAATACCCTCAAAGAGACCCTCACAGCAGAGCTAGAGAAACGCTTCGCACAATTTGCCCTCGCCGAGAGAGAGGCGCGCCTGCGCGCCGAAGCCCTCGATGTCACCCTCCCCGGTCGGCGCCACAAGCTGGGGAGCTTGCACTTAATCACTCAAGTGACCAAAGAGCTCGAAGATATCTTTGTCAGATTAGGCTTTGAGGTCGTTACCGGCCCCGAAGTTGAGACGGATTACTATAACTTTGAAGCCCTCAACATGCCAAAAGATCACCCCGCTCGCGACGATTGGGATTCGTTCTATATCGAGGGTTTCGATGATCTGCTCCTGCGCACGCACACCTCGCCGGTGCAGATTCGCGTGATGCAGCACCGTCGGCCCCCCGTGAAGGTCGTCGTCCCCGGCAAGTGCTTCCGCCGCGATGCCACCGACGCCACCCACTCCCCGGTTTTTCATCAGATCGAGATGCTCTGGGTGGACAAGGGGATCACCTTGGCTCATCTGAAGGGCACGATCCTCGCGTTCATTGAAGAATTCTTTGGGAAGAATTTCGAAGCTCGCTTTGTGGGGGATTACTTCCCGTTCACCGAGCCTAGCCTTCAAGTGCATGTGCGGCGCAAGGGCGCTGAAAAATGGCTCGAGATCTTAGGCGCAGGTATGGTGGACCCCGCGGTCTTGCAAGAAGTAGACTACGACCCTGAAGAGTACACGGGCTTTGCCTTCGGACTTGGCGTCGAGCGCATGGCTATGCTAAAATACGGCGTGGACGACATTCGCATGTTCTATCAGAACGATATTCGCTTTATCGAGACGTTCTAAAGGGAGGGATTCCACAAGGCTGGGACAAGATGCACTACGAGCCCGAAGAAGAGATCCCGCCGCCACGTGCGTTGTGGATGCCTCAGAACTTCGGAGGGCTGCCTCCGGAGTTCTCTCGTTTTTCGTCGGCGCGTGCCGTCGTTCTCCCCGTGCCCTACGACCTCACGACGTCGTATCTCGCAGGCACAAGGTTCGGCCCTCAAGCGATCATTGACGCTTCGACGCATCTAGAGCTCTACGACGAAGAACTGCAGTGTGAACCCTATCGCGTGGGGATTCACACGCTGCCGCCGCTGGAGCCTTCAGCCGCCAGCCCCCAAGAGACGATCGAACGCGTCGAGGAAGTTGTCACTTGGCTTCTCGATCGCGGCAAATTCCCTGTGCTCCTTGGGGGCGAGCACTCGCTGACGCTCGCCCCGGTGCGGGTTTTACAGAAAAAATTCGGAAATCTCTCGGTCTTACAGCTCGATGCCCACGCTGATCTTCGAGAGAGCTTTCAGGGCACACCGTTCAATCACGCGTGCGTGGGGCGGCGCATGCACGAACTGGGGCTCACTCTCGTGCAGATTGGGGTTCGTGCCATCAGCCCTGAAGAAGCAGAGTTCATACACGCTGCGAAGAACGTGCACGTCTGTTTCGATTACGAGCTGCATAACGATCCGTCGCAGATCGACAGGGCTTTGGAGAAGCTGCGCGATCCCGTCTACGTCACGCTCGACTTGGATGTCTTCGATCCCGGGCTCATGCCCGCCGTGGGCACCCCAGAGCCCGGCGGGCTCGATTGGTACACGGTGTTAAAAATTCTCAGATACGTTGGGGAGAAGCACCAGGTGCTGGGGTTCGATGTGGTGGAGCTGTGTCCCATCGCGGGGATGGTGGGGCCGAACTTTCTTGCAGCCAAGCTCGTCTACAAGATGCTCGGCTATGTTCTTGCGAAAGGAGGGCAGAGATGAACGGCTTTCCCTGGGTGCCAACGCGGGTCTTCTTCACTAAGGGGGTAGGGACGCACAAGGAGGAGCTGCGCTCGTTCGAGGCGGCGCTGCGCGATGCCGGGATCGAAAAGTATAATTTAGTCCACGTCTCGAGCATCCTGCCGCCGCGGTGTAAGATCATTCCCAAGTCTGAAGGGCTCAAAGAGCTCAAGCCGGGCCAGATCGTCTTCTGCGTGATGGCGCGCTGCTCCAGCAACGAGCCGCGCCGGCTCATCGCCGCTTCTATCGGGTGCGCCGTGCCTGCCGACCCCGAGGCCTATGGGTATCTCAGCGAGCATCACGCCTACGGGCAGAACGAGAAGCAAGCGGGCGATTACGCCGAAGACCTCGCAGCGTCAATGCTCGCCTCGACGCTGGGCATCGAGTTCAACGATACGGCCAACTGGGACGAAAAAGAGCAAGTGTGGAAGATGTCGGGGAAGATCGTGCGCACCCGCAATGAGACGCAAACAGCGATCGTCAACGGCGACGGCTGGACGACGGTGGTAGCCGCGGCGGTCTTTCTCTTCTGAACGCTTGACAGAGCCTGAGAGTTCGATTAATATAAAAGGGCGGGTCGTTAGCTCAACTGGTAGAGCATCCGGCTCTTAACCGGAGGGTTGTAGGTTCGAGTCCTACACGACCCACTTATTTGTCCCCATCGACTAGCGGTCTAGGTCACGGCCCTTTCAAGGCCGAAACGGGGGTTCGAATCCCCCTGGGGACGCTTGACGACCTTCCCCGCAGCCGCTACAATCTTTACGACATGCGGAAGTAGCTCAATGGTAGAGCACTGGCCTTCCAAGCCAGAGACGCGGGTTCGATTCCCGTCTTCCGCTCCACCAGACTCCGTCTGGACTGTACATCTTCGCCAGCCGCAGGCTGGCGAAGGCGGAGCCCACGCGCAGCGTGCGCCCGTAGCTCAATGGGAAGAGCAGGGCCCTTCTAAGGCTCAGGTTGCAGGTTCGAGTCCTGCCGGGCGCGCCAGAGGGACGTAGCTCAGCCTGGCAGAGCACCAGCCTGTGGAGCTGGCCGTCGCGGGTTCAAATCCCGTCGTCCCTCCCAAAAATCTTATGCGAAAAGTGTTTTTATTGACTTTCATCGGGGTACTCGTCATAGGGCTTTGTGGCTGCGCTCCAGCCACGATCAAAGAATTCTCGCTCGATGAGCCCTTCACGCTCTTCGTCCGCCAGAAAGCCCAAGTAGCTGAGCTACAGATTCAGTTCTTGGGCGTGCCCCAAGACTCCCGCTGCCCCGTGGATGTTGAGTGCGTCTGGGCCGGCAACGCCCAGATTACCCTGAGAGTCTCCCTCAAAGATGGCACTAAAGAGACCGTGATCACTATTAATTCGTATACAGAGCCCAGGGAAGCCATCTACGAGGGATTCCGCATAGAATTTGTTGATCTGCGGCCCGTCCCCCGCAGCGACCGCCCTATCAATCCCGCGGAGTATCGCGTCACTCTCAAGGTTTCGCACGTCCCTTGAGCGTTCATGCGATCACGATCACATGAAGCTCTTGAGGACCGTGTACCCCGATTACTGGGGTTAATTCTATGTCGGCCGTGCGGCTCGGCCCGGTGACGAAGAGAAAATTGTGCGGGGCTTGCTCAAGCTCTCTCTGGCAGAATGCGAAGGCTTCGTCAAGAGTCTCGACAATCTGATCTGCTCTAATGAGTGCGATATGAACGAGCGGCAGCGCTGTGACTAATTCCGAGACCCCATCGCTGCGGATGAGCAG
>DAIPXV010000039.1:0-14096 GCA_036783095.1 Candidatus Bipolaricaulota bacterium | reverse complement strand
TGGCGCGGGAGTGGGGGCATCCCTCGGATAACTTCGGGGCGATCTTGGCCGTCGCAGATTATCTCAGTCAGTCTCGCCGAGCCTGGGGCGCTCAAGCGCTCACCGTCCGCGACGTGCTCACCGCGGCGATCAAAGCTTATGAGATCCAAGGGGTGCTCTCGCTGGGGAACAGCCTCAACCGGCAGGGGTTCGATCACGTGCACTTTGTGAAGGTCGCCTCCACTGCAGTGGCTACGCATCTGTTGGGCGGCGACAGAGAAGCGGTGCTCAGCGCCCTGAGCAATGCATTTCTTGACGGGGCGGTGCTGCGCACCTACAGACACTTTCCCAACGCTGGGCCGCGCAAGTCCTGGGCTGCGGCCGATGCCGCCAGCCGCGCAGTGCGCTTGGCATTTTTCGCTTTGCAGGGGGAGCCGGGCTATCCTACGGCGCTCTCGGCTCCGACGTGGGGCTTTGAAGCAGTCATTCTGGGCGGGGAGCCCCTCAAACTCGCACAAAAATTGGGAAGCTTCGTCATGGAGAACGTGCTCTTTAAAGTCTCCTACCCTGCAGAATTTCACGGGCAGACAGCTGTAGAAGCTGCGCTGCAGCTTCACCCTCGTGTGCGGGACAGGCTTGGGCAGATCGCTCGGATCGTTATCGAGACCCAGGAGTCGGCCATGAGAATTATCAACAAACCCGGGCCCTTCGCTAACCCCGCTGATCGCGATCACTCACTGCAGTACATGACAGCTGTAGCGCTGCTCTACGGGGAGCTGCGCTACGAGCACTACGAGGAGCCCATCGCCTCTGACCCAAGGATCGCCGAGCTTATCGCCAAGATGGAGGTGCGCGAGAACCCCCAGTTCAGCCGAGATTATCTGGACCCACAGAAGCGCTCCATCGCCAATGCCCTGCAGATCTTCTTTCACGACGGCACGGCGACCGAGCGGGTCGTCGTCGAGTATCCCTTGGGGCACCCCCGACGCCGAGCCGAGGCCCTCCCTCAGCTGCGGGGGAAGTTTCGAGCTGCGCTTCTATCCGTTTACCCCGCTCGCAAGGCCGAGCGCTTATATCGCGTGATTGCCGAGGATCCTGCACTGATGGAGATGAGTGTGGACCATCTGCTGGCGGAGCTGGCTTTCCCGTAATCAGTTGAGCAGCTAGTCAGTTCGTCAGTCTGTCAGGAGGTACTGTATGCTTTTGGGAAGGATTCCTTCGCACCAGGAGCTAGCGGAGCGCTTCTATGAGTGTGCGCGGCAGGGGCGCTTGATCATTCCGGGGGCTGTCGATCCGCTGGCGGGACTGCTGGCCAAAAGCGCGGGGTTTTCTGTATTGTATCTTTCGGGAGCGGCACTGTCGGCCAGTTACGGCTTGCCCGACGTGGGAGTCCTCACCATGGAAGAGGTGACGCGGCGCGCGGCGTATATTATTGCGGCGACGGGTCTGCCCCTCTTGGTGGACATAGACACGGGCTTTGGGGAGGTTTTTAACGCCGTGCGCGCGGCGCAGGAGCTCTGTCGCGTTGGAGTGGCCGCGGTGCAGATCGAAGACCAAGAGATGCCAAAGCGCTGCGGGCACTTGGAGGGGAAGCGCCTCATTCCCCCTGAGGTGATGGTCCAGAAGATTCGCGCGATCAAAAGAGTGTGCCCCACGCTCTTCGTGCTGGCGCGCACCGATGCTCGCGCGAACGAGGGCCTCGAGGGGGCAATCGCTCGGGCGCGGCTCTATGGAGAAGCCGGAGCTGATGCGATCTTCCCCGAAGCTTTAGAGAGCTTGGAAGAATTCCAACGGGTGCGCGAGGCTCTCAAGCTGCCGTTGCTTGCGAACTTGACGGAGTTTGGCAAGACTCCCCCTCTGGCGGCAGAAGATCTCTTTGCCCTTGGGTACGAGATGGTGCTCTTTCCCGTCTCGGCGCTGCGCGTGGCGGCCAAAGCAATGGAGGAGTTCTACGCGCACCTGGCTCAGAAGGGCTCCACGAGAGAATTTCTCGATCGCATGCAGACGCGCGCCCAGCTCTATGCCCTCATTCAGTATGCCGCCTACGAGGAGTTCGATCGCACGATCTCGCACTCGTGAGCGCTCTTAGCTTTTGAGCAGGTGCTCTGGCATCTGCACCGCGACGACTTCGCCGCGCGCGCAAACTTCCCCGTTGGCGATGAGTCTGGATTCGACAATAACTTTGCGCCCGCTGATCTCCTTCACCGTTGCGCGCACTTCCAAGGGCACGCCCAGTGGCGTCGGACGGAGATAGTCTACTTTTAGAGAAGCAGTCACGAACCGCAGTGGGGGCTCGCTGCCCATCTCGCGCCCTTGAGCTTTGTATGCTGCTGCTGACGCTGTGCCCGTCGAGTGGCAGTCAATGAGCGAGGCGATCAGCCCGCCGTAGACATACCCAGGGATCGCGATGTGATAGGGCTTCGGAGTGAAGCGACAGACGGCTTCGTCGCCCTCCCAGTAGCTTTTAATATGTAGCCCGTGCTCGTTGAGCCGGCCACAGCCGTAACAGTAACTGAGATTGTCGGGGTAATAGTCTTGAAATGCTTTCTGTTCCATAGCGATCACGCTCAATTGGTGCTCAACGTTCCGACGATGGTCAGAATGTTATTGATGAGCTTAGGCGTGGCTTGGAGGCACGCCGACTTCTGCCCAGCGGTGACGAAGAGCGCGAAGGGCATCTCAACTGCGAGAGGGATCTGTTGGCTTCCCGGCCCAATGATAATCCCGATCCGTCTGTAGAGAGCTGTTGTGTATGAGAACTGCAACGCTTGAGCGAACGACTGCACGGTCAAGAACGCTGATGGTGCGACGCCGATCTCAAAGAGCTTGGCGGTGTCCGAGATCGTGGCGATCACAGCGGGCTCGGTGATGGGTACATTGACATCGCTTTTATTAGGGAAATCTTGCGGGCACGTCGGCGCAGGGGCTTGCGGGGTTTGTGGAGCGGGCGGGGCCGGGGGCGCTGCTGGAGTCACCGTGATCAGTGCAAAGAGAATCTGAAAGATCCCCACAGGGCCCACGAAGGGCGCAACAGGGAAGATTGGAAAGAGCGGCGTTGTGCCGTTCACGGGAAGTAGCACAAACGCTCCGATGGTGCCCGTGGGGATATCTAAGAGCGCAGCGGCGAACGGATTAGCAATGACGACGATCCCGTACTTGCCGGAAAAATCTCGTCCCGCGAGCTTGGCGCCCTGGGGGATGTCAATCGTCCCGTAGACGATATACGGGACTTGTCCAGCGACCAGAGCGACGAGCGCGAACGCTTCCGTGAAGAGCGTCCCGGTGATGCCGGTGCTGCTGCGCACTTGCCCAAAGGGTTGACGCTTTTGGAATTCATCGGCCCACGCTGAGCCAGTGATTTGAGTTTTCTCTTGGAAGGCGCTCTGCAATTCAGAAAATTTCGGGTCATCGGGGAAGACAACTTGGGCTGGAGATTGCTGGGCGAAGAGAACCAACGGGCCAAACGTAACGGCTATCAAGAGACTGACCATAACGACACGAGCGCGCATAAGCTCAACCCCTTTCGTGACTATTCATTGTACTGGAGCGAGATGGGGAGGGCCAACTCAAGAAGGATGGATAGCGAGAGGGAGCTCGAGATTATCCAGGTCCAGTCAGCGAAATTTTCGAGACGTTTTCGTGACGCTCGCTGTTTATACTGGGCTCATCTCAAAAGGAGGTGCATCATAATTATGATGCATACGAAGACGGTTGTCAGGCTGTTTGGGCTGGTGCTGGTCGCTGTGGTGTTGCTCTCTGGAGCCGTGTGGGCCAAGGAGATCAACGTGCCGGGGGATTTTTCAAAGATCCAAGAGGCTCTCAACGCTGCGGAACCGGGCGACGTCATTCTGATCGCGGGCGGGGATTACCCAGAAAATCTGCTGATCACCAAGAGCGTCACCCTGCAAGGAGCGGGTCGGGATTTTGTCAGCATCATCGGGGACGGCACCGTGCCAACGGTCGTTATTTCTAAAGTCCAGAACGTCGTGATCTCAGCAGTGACGATCACCAACGGACGTACCGGGATCGAGATGGCTGATAGCTCGCTTACGCTGAGCAATGTCGTGCTCAAACAGAACATCCGGCGCGGGCTCTCGGCGGAGCGCTCGGTTGTCGAGATCAAGGACAGCGAAGTCCTAGAGACACAGCCGGATGCCGAAGGCTTTCAGGGAAGCGGCATTCGCATCGCTGATCACTCGAAAGTGACCATCACGAATGTTACCGTCTCTGGCAATGCGCGCGTCGGTATCACGGTCAGCGATTCTTCCGAAGCGACGATCACCGGCAGCAAAGTGCTAGACACCCTGCCGAATGCGAGCGGCGCTTTCGGCTACGGCATTGACATATCCGTCAACTCCAAAGCGACGATCCGAGAGAACACCGTCTCTGGGAATACTGGGGTTGGGATCAGCGTGATTGAAAGATCAGAAGCGGTCATCGAGGGCAATCAAATCACCGATCAGAAGCCCGACGGCAGCGGCGTTCGCGGCTACGGGATAGCGGTCCAGCTTGGTTCCAAGGCCGAGATCAGGAATAACACCCTAACGAGAAACACAGATGTGGCGATCTACGCTACGGAGCGAGCAGAAGTGTTGATTGACGGGAATCAGATCGCTGATACCCAGCCCATGGCATTCGGCTTCCGTGGTTGGGGGATTCGAGTAGGCTTCTTGTCCAAGGGGACGGTCATCAACAACACGCTGACCAATAACTCCGGGGTTGGCATCTATATTACAGACAACACTGAGGCTCTCGTCGAGAACAACACGATCACAGGGATGAAGAGCGCCCCGGGATCGCCCTACGCTTCGGGGATTGAATTTAACTACAAAGTCAAGGGGGTCATCACCAACAACAAGCTGGACAACAACGCGGTCTACTATACGATCGCTGTCTTTGACTGTCCCGATGAGGTCAAGGTGACCAACAACAAGATCAGCAACGGCAAGCCGAGCACCGACGGTTTTGGCAGCCGGGGCATCCAAGTCGAAGACTCGCAACTTGTCACAGTGAGTGGCAACGAGATCAAGGACATGGGACATGTCGGGATACGCTTCCTGCGTGCTCAGGGCCAGATTGCGAACAACACCGTGCTGCGCGCGACTTGGATGGGAATCCTCGTCACCGCTTCCAGAGGGACCATCGAAAAGAATGGGGTCGTTTCTGAAACCCAGCTTGACCCTAACGGCACTAATGGTGTAGGCATCTACGTAGAAAGCGGTGCTGATTTCCTCATCACCGAGAACAACGTTACCAAGAACCGTCGCGGCATTGTCGTCGCTGGGCAGAATACGCTGGCGCGCATTGACAAGAACGTCATTGACAGCAACAACATCCGTGGGAGCGGTACAGGCGCGCTCGGCATCGCGGTATTCGACCGCGCCCAGGCCGAAGTGACGAATAACCAGATCACCAACAATGGGACGGGCATTTTCACAGATCAGACCGGACAGGTGACCAAGTGCACCGGCAACACTTTCTCGGGCAATCAGCTCAACACCCAGGGCAACGTGCGGTGTGGCTAATGCCCCTAGAGCGCGATCCGGGGGTTGGGCAGGCAGGGGCGAGGGACTCTCGCCCCTGCTCCCCTGCGCGTCAGCACCGCGAGGAGGCATCGGTGATCAAAACGTTCGATCTGGTCAAACCGGAGACGCTGTCGGAGGAGCGTTTTTTGGGATTAGCTCAGCGGGCGCGGCAGATCGCCATCGAGATCGAGGGTGTGTATGACTTGGCGCTCTATCAGACCGATGGGGCGAGCTGCTGGCAGTGCAGCGTGGACGTAGATGACGAGCAGGCATGGGAGCTGTTGCAAGGCGATGAGAACTTTCGTCGGGTCTTGGACGAAGTCAGAGCTTTAGGGGTACAGATCGTGCCCCACGGTCAGTTGGAGCGGCGGGTGTGAAATGCGCGTTCAGGTCAATGAAATCTCCGAGACGTTTTCGTGACGCTCATGGTTTATGCTAGGGATAACTTTACTGAGGAGGTGTCCTAGATGGACATCAGAAAGATCAAGTCGTTGCGTCGGTTGGGCCTGGCGCTCTTGTGCGCCGGGGCGGGTTTTGGGCTGTTGGCAGGAGGCAACGAAGCCGTAGCGCAGAAGACGGTCACCGTCTGCGCCAGCTTCTGTGACTTCACCCAGATTCAAACGGCTATTGACACCGTTCCGTCTGGCACGGTCATCGAAGTGAAGGCCGGGACGTATCAAGAGAATCTGACTATTCGCAGCAAGCAAGACTTGACGCTGCAAGGTGTGGGCCGGGATCAGGTCACGCTCGATGGCAGCGCCGGTGTTGCAGCGCAGAAACCGGGGATTCTCATCGAGAACAGCAAAAAGATCACAATTCGAGAGCTCACCATTGTCAAGAGCCGCCGTGGAGTGCACGCGATCAACTCGACTGACCTGGTGATCGCCAACAATGTCTTCAAAGACAATATACGTCAGGGTATCCTCATGCAGAAATCTGAAGCTCAGATCATAGGCAACGTCATTCAAGACACGGAGCCGGATCGGTCGGATCGAGGTGGCGCTCATGGCCAAGGGATCAACCTGAACCCCGGTAAAGCGGTCATCAGGGAGAACACAATCTCTGGGAGCTGGCACTTTGGCATCGTTGGGCAGGGTGGCTCCACTTTGACCATTCAGAAGAACACGATCTCTGGGAATGGCAAGTCTGGCAGGGGAGTAGACGATGGAGGAGGGCAGGTAGGCGGGATTGCCGTGATAACTCCGAAGACGACGGCCACCATTGAAGACAACACTATCGCGGATAACCGGATGTTTGGGATATGGGTAGCGAGCATGGGGGCCCCAGCAGTGGCCACGCTCGCCCGAAATCGCATCACCGGCACAAAGAAAGATATAGACGACAAGAACGGGATCGGGCTGTTCGTCGCTGAAAATGGCGGCAAGGCCACGCTGATGGAGGATGTCATCACTGGGAATCAAGACGCTGGCATCGTGGCAACGGATTCCGCCAGCGTCATCGTTGAGAAGAGCACCATCAACGAGAACGATCTCTATGGGGTCTATGCGACTTTTAATGCCAGCATCGCCCTCCGGCAGACGACTGTCTCCAGCAACAAAGCAACCGGCATTCAGATCGGTGCGACGGATGTGGCGGACGAAGCCGTCCAGGCCGAAGTCTCCGGCAGCACGGTGCAGAAGAATGGCCAGTGCGGCGTATTTGTAGACGGGGACATCCCCTCTGGGAACGTGACGGGACAAGGGAACACGATCTCGGAGAACGTGGGCGGGCAGCTCTGCGGGAAGACGAGCACCTTCCCCACGGGCTTTGGTGGCGGCAAGTAAGCCGAGGGGTGAGACCGACAAGCACCAGAGTTGTAAGGACGCAGCTACACAGCGCCAACGACGGGTGCTTGAGAAATACCCAACACGCTCAGGAGGTTAACGATGTTCAGGAAGTTCATATTCAGCAGGCAGCAGACGGAGAAGACAGAACAGGCTCAATCAAGTTCAATAGGAGGGATCAACATGTTGAGCAAAGTGAGATTCAGCGGACGGCAGGTGCTGTTGGTCAGTGGAGGGACCCCACCTCATCAAGGGACTAGAACTTTCTTATGTTTGGCCTTCAGTCTGGTGTTTGTGTGGTTGCTGTCGGATCAAGCCGAGGCGCTTATCCAGCAAGGCAATAAATGGCCGAGCGTAGGCATCCCCGTCTGCTGGCGGTCGGATGCGGTCAGTCCACCATCGGGAGCGGACTTCAACACACTCGCTCAAACTGTGAGAGACAGCGTGGAGAACAACTGGGCGAGGGTGGCCAACATCCAGTTTGTTGGCTGGGGTATCTGTCCAGGGGCACCGAAGGCTGAGCCAGCGGGCACAATCGTCATCCACTGGAAAGGTCAAGACCCGGGCGAGGCATCTTTACCCCGAGCAGGGAATGCAGACTACGGCTACTATAGCTCGAAGCGCACCCACATTTGGTTCGATTCGACTCTAAGTACATCAGAGCTCGCCAGCGTCGCGCTGCACGAGTTCGGCCATGCCCTCGGTTTCGGACATGAGCAGGATCATCCCGAAAGAGGCAGTAGCTTCCCCAGCGGCTGCCCCGGAACACCTGCGACAGATGCGACTGTGCTCACACCCTTCGACGAGAAGTCGATCATGTTTTACTGTGACACAGACGGTCCACCCTTGAGCCCCTGGGACATCGTGGGGGTACAGAACCTCTACGGCCGAAAGAAAGCAGGTTCGATAGTAGGCCTCAATAACCGGTGTCTGGATCTTCCCAGCGGGACGACCACCATCGGGACTGAGTTGCAAGTCTACAATTGCCACGGTGGCAGTAACCAAAGTTGGCAGTGGAATGGATCGCTGCGGATGACCCTCTCAAGCACGGTACGGTGCGTTGATGTGCGCGGAGGAGCTGTCTCTCCAAGCAGTGGTACCATCCTGCAGTTGTACTCTTGCACTAGCGGTGCCAATCAGCAGTTCTCTTTTAAGAACATT
Source organism: Candidatus Bipolaricaulota bacterium (assembly GCA_036783095.1). Taxonomy (GTDB): domain Bacteria; phylum Bipolaricaulota; class Bipolaricaulia; order RBG-16-55-9; family DRXL01; genus JANXCC01. The sequence goes on along the minus strand of DAIPXV010000039.1, from coordinate 5,647 downwards.
GAACTGCGGGGCATAGGGAACAAATGCGTAGATGTCCCTTCCGGTGATTACAAGGCCGGTCAATATGTGCAGCTTTATGATTGCAAAGGAGGGGCCAACCAAAAGTGGACGATTGAGCCGAGTGGCCGGATCATGATCATGGCGGGCTCAAGTAGTTACTGTCTCGCCGTGCCAGACGGGACAGCGGTCTCGGGTAAGCTTCTTCAACTCTATCCGTGTCATGACGGAGCGGCGCAGAAGTTCACTTTTACCTCGTTGGGGGAGATCAAGTTCGGCGGCCTGTGCGTCGACTCGCGGGACGCCGTCCCAGACAATGGGGCGAAGCTTCAGCTATACACCTGCAAACCTGACGGGTGGAGCAAACGCAACCAACAATGGCACCTCTCAGGTCCCGTCGTTGGACTCGGGCAGTGCCTCGACATCAGGGGAGGAGTTGCCACTGACAAGGCAAAAGCTCAAGTCTATCCATGCCATGGTGGTCCCAATCAGGTCTGGGACTACTACTTCAAATAAGCCTCAAAATGAGTGACCTTCGGTCGCTTTCACTCTTCCCATCAACCAAGTTTAGGTCGAAAGGATAGTGAGATATGGCAAATAAGTCTTATAAGCAAAGCGCCAAAGGGGCGCTTGAGAAATTCCCAACTCATTTAGGAGGTTCTCGAAATGAGAACATTGCGATGGCCGTTCAGGGTCTTGATGCTGCTCGCGGTGCTGGCCCCATTGATGTTGGCAGCGCATCTTCAATGGGTGACTAACAATGTAGCAATCGGAACGGCAGAAGCTTTTGCGGTTCAGTCCAATATGAGCGTGCTTGGTGACTGGGAGATCAATGCCAATCTCTTTAAGGGCACACTCAAGATTCAGATCCAAGGAAGCGACGGAGGTTTTGGCGGATTCCTTGAGATGAAGAATGAGCCAAGAGATGCGATCAGCGGCAAGGTTGAAGGCCCTGGAGCTGGTCCAACGAGGATCGGGTTTACGCGAACCCGACCTGGGGCCTTCACGCAAGTCTATGTCGGGGCGGTGGCCTATGGCCCGCCGTTGGGTCCTGACGGTCGGCGTGAGGAGATCATGGCTGGGACGTTCACTCACAATGGAGAAGGGCCCTATCCGTGGTTCGCGACGCGGATCAAGGTTCCTAAGTAGAGAGTAAAGATGAAGAGATGCGAGGGGCTGGGCGCTTCAGCCCGGCCTCTCGTCTCTTTCTTTGGCTGATTTGGGCTCGCGTTGTGCGGCCTCCCAGGCGTGCAGAATCTGACGGTTGATCGGGACGTTCTTGAGAAAACTTTCGCGGCTCTCTCGCTCGGTGATCTTCTCGGCGCACTTCATGACTTCGTCATAAGCTTTCTGGAGATAGACGTGAGCTTCCGCTCCTCGATCGGCGTGCGCAGACAGGATTTCAAAATGATGAAAATACACTTCTTGAGGGGTAGCGCACGTCTGGCCGCCTTCCAAGAGCCCGAGAGCTTCAGACGAACAAGCTAGGGCTTCTGGCAAATGCTTGAGCTGCAGATAGGCTATGCTTTCGGCGGAGAGCGCAAGGAGATATTCCGCTTTGAGCCCCAGCTCCTCAAAGAGCGCCCGCGCCGCTTGGTAACGCTCCAACGCTTCACGAGGGTTGCCTCGGTCGCGAGAGCAATGGCCCAACATATAGAGACAGTACCCTTGGCCCCGACGGTCTTCGATCTCGCGGCGAATCTTGAGAGATCGCTCTGCAAAGTCTAGCGCTTCTTGAGGCTTCCCGACACTGACCCAAAGAACACTGATGTTCTCTAAAGAATCTCCCTCGCCCCTGCGGTCTCCAAGCTCGAGGGAGATTTCTAGGGCGCCTTGGTGAACACTGAGAGCCTGGTCATATCTTCCCAAGCTTTGATAGACGGCTCCAACATTGTCGAGGCTGATCCTCTCGCCCTGTCTGTCCCCAAGCTCGCGGCGGATCTCTACAGCCTGCTGATGGTGCGCGAGGGCTTTTTCATATTCTCCCCAAAAGTAATAGATATTGCCGATATTGTTGAGGCTGATCCCCTCCCCTCGGCGAATCCCAAGCTCGCGGCAGATCGCAAGCGTCTGCTGATAGCAACGCAAGGCTTCTTCGTACTGCCCTTGCTCTTGATAGACGACCCCGATGTTGTTCAGAGTGCGCCCTTCGCCCTGACGGTCACCGCTCTGGCGACAGATCTGTAAGGCTCGCTGATAGCAGCTCAGGGCTTCTGGATACTTCCCCACGCTGATATAAGTTTTGCCGATGTTGTTCAAGTTCTGGCTTTGGCTGTGGTGATCCCCGATCTTCTGGGAGAGCTCGACGGCTTTCGTGAAGAATTTTACGGCTTCAGAATGAGCGTAGATGTTCTGAGCGTGGGTGCCGGCCCGCTCGGCATAGCTGATGGCTTTCTTCCAGATGTGCGCTTGTTCGGAGTGTTGCGCTAAATCTCCTGATAACTCATCGAGTCGTTCAGGATAGAGCCCTTCGAGCGCCTGCCCGATTTTCTTGTGCCAGAGCTTCTTTCTGTCTGTACTCAAACTTTCGTAGACGATATGTCGGGCCAGCTCGTGATGGAACTGATAGCGCCCTTCCTGCTCAACGATCAGCCCGACCTTGCGCAGTTCGTCCAGCCGATTGAGCAAGCGCTCTGCAGGCTGGTGCAGCAACTCTCGCAGAACCGGCAGCTCGCAGGCCCGCACGGCCAGGGGCTCCAAGAGTCTCTGTGCGCGCGTCGGGGCCCGCCGCAGCGAAGCGTGAATCAACTCGCGCAGGTTCTCCGGCCAGTGCGGGGCGCTCAGCTCCTCTGTAGTTAATTGCCAGCGACCCTCGTGGTCTTGGAGCAGCACGCCGCTCTGCACCAGTGCGCGGGCTAACTCCGTGAGGAAGAGCGGGTTCCCTTGGGTCTCGTGATACAACTGCTGGGGCAGCTCGCGCCCGGCTCCAGCCAAGAGCCCCTCTACTAAAGAGTTGGTCTCTTCTTGTGAGAGTCGCGGGAGCGTGAGGGCGTGATAGGAGCGCCCCGGACCGAGTTTATCTAACCATGCCCGCAGCTGACTCCCGGCTGGTGCGTCTTCGCTGCGATAGGTCCCGATCAGTAGAATGTGCAGCTCTTTTAATTGTGCGGTCAGATGGCTCAGGTATTCCAACGTTGCCTCATCGGCCCACTGGAGGTCATCGAAGACGAGAATCAGGGGGTGTTCGCGGGTGAGAAGCTCGAAGAGCCCAGTGAGGGCTGCGAACCAGCGGGCTTTGCCCTGGGCGGGTGGGAGCTGTGGATTGGGCGCAAGATCAGGGAATTTTTCATGGAGTTCCGGGACGAGCTGGGCCAGCTCGCTGCGCCAGAGGGTAGGGAGCTGCGCCAATGTCTCATCAGAGATCCTCTTGAGCCCTGCGCGGACGACGTGGAGCAGGGACTGGTAGGGCAGTGCGCTGCCAGAGGCAGAGGCAGCCCCCTGCAGGGACCTCACCCCCTGGCCCCCTTCCCGGGGCGGGAAGGGGGAACTCCCCTCTCCGTTTCGAGGAGGGGCCGGGGGAGGGATTGCAATGTGCTCGATGAAATGCTGCACGAGCGTCGTCTTGCCCACGCCGATCTCTCCGCTGATGAAGATCGCTTGCCCCTGGCCGTGCTGGACGTTTTGCCAGAGCGTTTTCAGTGTAGTGAGTTCGCGCCCCCGCCCTACAAAGGGCACGGCGGGCAGCTTCGGAATCTCTTTAGGAACTGCTTCTACCGGCGCGCCGCGTAGAAGTTTTTTATAGAGCGCCTGGGTTTCTGGCAAGGGCGCGGCGTTTAGCTCTTTCTGAAGAACGGCTTCGCACTCAACGTACTGGTGGAGGGCCGCCGTGCGGTCGCCTGTGAGCGCATAGAGCTGCATCAGCGCTCGGTGCATCTCCTCTTGGAGCGGGCTAACGGAGATGACTCGGCGCGCCCACAGAATCGCTGCGCTATACTCGCGGTGCTCGGCGTGATACGCGACCAACTCTTTGAGGGCTTGCAGATAGAGCTCTCTGAGATGCTCTTGCTCGATCACGACCCAGTCGTCGTAGAAGCCGGGGAGCAGATCGCCCTTGTAGAGCGCAATTGCTTTGGTGAGCAAGGTGGCGCGCTCCTCCCCAGCGGTGTGCAGGGCGCTCTCGATGGTCTCCTCAAATTCCGCGACATCGAGAGCGTAGCTGCTCTTGGGGTGGAAGCGCACCGCGCCGCCCTCGGTGAGAATATACTGACCGAAGCGCCCCTTCGGGCCTTCGAGCATGTGGCGCAGGGAGTAGAGGGCATTGCGTAAGTTCGCTTGGGCGCGGGCTTCGTCGGACTCGCCCCAGAAGAGGGTAGCCAAAACGGAGCGCGGGTGTGCTCGGTCGCGATAGACGAGCAGATACGCTAAGAGCGACTGGGCCTTCTGGGAGTGGAACGCGGTGAGGGCGACCCCGTCGCGCTCGACCTGAAAGCCACCCAAAAGCTGAACACGAAGCCTAGCCATCGTCACGTGCAATTCTACCTGCTCTGGTCTATAATGCAAACTATGAAAGAGAAGATCGAGAACTGGCTCGTGGAGGAAGGGCAGTTCAATCGCTATGTCGAGCACCCAAACGCCAATTGGGTTCTGCTAGCCAATCATCCCAAGAACCAGCCCACGACCGTCAGCATTATCAACCCCAAAGTGAGCCCCGATCGAGTCTTAGTTGAGGTGAGCATCAATATCGCCGAGGACGTCCAGCAGCTCTTTCAGAAGCTCACCCAGCCGCAGCGCGAAAGGATCTTACGGGAGCTGAGCTTGGAACTCAATCGCTTCCCCATCAGCTTTGGGATGATTCACCCTCAGGGGATTTTGAGGCAGCTCGTCTTACAGCAAGAGATCTTTTCCGATGGGCTGAGCAAGCACGCGCTCTTCACAGCTATTCAGAATGTGTACAAAGCGTTCTTGCAATCGCAGTGGCTCTTGCAGAAAGAGCTAGGAGGGCAGCTCAAGCCGGGGAACGATTTTGGCATAGGATTTCGGCCCTCACACAGCTAGGAGGTGATGGGGATGAAGACCGCACGAGAAGCCCTGGTACAGACGCTCAAGAAGAACAAGATCGCACTTGTGGCTGGAATCTACGGCGACCCGTGCACAGCGCTCTTAGATGAATGCGCCAAGCACGGGCTGCGCACGGAGATCAGCACGGAGGAGAAGACGGCATTCGCTCAGGCGCTGGGGGCGTCCGTGGCAGGCTTGCCCAGCGTCGTCATCGTCAAGCAAGTGGGCGTTAACGTCCTAGCTGATCCGTTGGTTACTGCTGTGACGCACGGCATTGGTGCGGGCTTATTGCTCATTGCCGGTGATGACCCTGGGGCGGCGAAATCTCAGAATGAGCAAGATTCGCGCTGGTACGCCAAGCTCGCGGATATCCCGGTATTAACGCCTCCAGGCCCACAATATGTCAGCGATGCAGCGATCGAAGGGCTGTCACTGTCAGCGACGCTAGGCATCCCCGTGATGATGCAAGTGACGGCGCGCTTGCTCGATGGTATGGGAAGGGTCTCCGAGATGCCCCTGGCGGTCGAGGGGCGCTTCGACCGGGATCGCGCCTGGAAGAATCTCATCCTCGATCGCTATAAGTATTACTATCAGAAGATTTACCCTCAGCTCATCGAGCTTGTTGAAGATTCTCCGTTGCACCAGGCCCCGC
>DAIPXV010000038.1:0-14410 GCA_036783095.1 Candidatus Bipolaricaulota bacterium | reverse complement strand
GTGAGGCAGCGCTCGTTCCGCCCTGGGGAGATCTATCAAGCCCCACTGTCTCAGGGCAAGCTCGATCCCCGCGCGGCCGTATCTGAAGAGTTCTTCAATCGTCTGGCTCAAGAGCGGGGTGAGCTGGCTGGGGTGCTCGCGCGCATCCTCGATGGGATCGGGCCGCGCCTCGCGAAAGAGATCGCCGTGCGTGCCCAGCTCGATCCTAGTCAATCTGTCGCTCTGCTCTCCCTTGAGCAGCGCGCCGCGCTATGGGACGCGACGTGTCAACTCTACAAGAGCGTTCTCCAGCATCCCTCGCCCCGTCTGTACTTTGACGGCGACACGCCTGTGGACGTCGCCCCGATCCCGTTGAAGCTCTATGAGCACTTCCGCGGGGAGAGCCGCCCCACCCTCTCCCAGGCCCTCGATGAGCTCTGCTCCCTGCCCAAACATACAGTTGACCAAGAGAAGCTTGCGTTGCAAAAGACTATGCGCCAGCATATAGCGAAGAAGCGCACTGCCCTCGCGCGCGTCACCTGGGACCTTGAAAACACCAAAGATTACGAACGGCTCAAGCACGAGGGCGAGCTCTTAATAGCCCATCTCTCCCACATTCAAAGCGGCGCGGCCGTCGTGGAGCTTGAAGACTTTCTCGGCGGAACGAGAAAGACGATCACCCTCGATCCGGCCCTCTCCCCTCTGGAGAACGCCCAGCGGAAGTTTGAGCGCTACAAGAAACTGAAGCGTGCCCAGGAGAAGCTTGCCGCGCGCGCGGAAGAGCTCCGCCGAGAGTTGGAGTATCTCGAAGGAGTGATAAACTCTCTCGAACGCGCAGAAAGCCCTGAAGATCTTGCGAAGCTTCGTGAGGAGCTGCAAGCTCGAGGGTATCTGCCGCGCCAGCCCCAAGCTGAGCAGCCAACTCCCAAAGGGGGCCCGCGCGAGTTTCTCATTGGGGGGTATCGGGTCTTGGTAGGGCGCTCCAGCACGGAGAACGACGAGCTTGTGCGCAGTGCCTCCCGAGAGGACTATTGGCTCCATGCGCGGGACCGCCCCGGCTCACATGTAATTATTAAAAATCCCACGCAGCGCGAGGTCCCCCGCAACGTCCTCGAGCAAGCGGCCCAGCTTGCCGCGTATTATTCCAAGGGGCGGGATGCAAAGAAGGTCCCCGTCAGTTATACTCGTGTGAAGTACCTGCGCAAGGGCGGGCGCCCTGGCTTGGTGCTCATGACCCATGAAGAGGGCACGCTGCTTGTGCCCCCCAAAGGAGAAGTCTGATGTCCCTGGTGATGGTCGTAGAGTTCGTGATCGCGCTGGCGGCATTTTTCATCGCCGTGGTCTGTCATGAGTATGCCCACGGCCGCGTGGCCTATGCCCTTGGGGATCCCACAGCCCGCGATGCCGGGCGCTTGACGCTTAATCCCTTGGCCCACATTGATCCCTTCGGCACAGTGCTCTTGCCGTTGGTGTTAGCTGCCTTGCGCTTTGCATTTGGGGTGCCCGTCCCAATTGTAGGCTATGCCAAGCCTGTTCCCATCAATCCCATCTATTTCCGCCATCCCTATCAGGGGATGATGCTGGTGGCACTTGCTGGGCCGGCGATCAATCTCATCTTAGCTGGGCTGGGCACGGTGCTCTGGTACGGCGTTGGGGGGAATCTCCCCGAGCTGCTCGCGTTCTTTCTCTTTTACTTTGTTGTGATCAATGTGATCTTAGCGATCTTCAATCTCATCCCCGTGCCGCCGCTGGACGGCTCGCGAATCTTGTTATATCTGCTGCCCGAAGGGGGTAAGCGTCTGTTATTTTTGCTTGAGCCCTTTGGGTTCGTTTTGATCTTCCTCTTGCTCTATGCGGGCTTATTGCAATATTTACTTCTGCCTATCGTCTCGTGGGTGGAGGGGGTGCTCTTTGGGGGACGATTCAGTTGAAGAATTTCCCCACTAATGGTACAATAGTTCCCTGTCCACAAGGAGCGAGGTTGATCATATAGCTTATGGAGATACTCAGAGTGCTGGTCATCCCTCTCAAAGTGATCTTTGTGCTGGTCAGTGTGGCCTTGATCGGGATCATTCTCTTGCAGATGAGCAAGCATTCGGGATTGGGCGGAGCCTTTGGTGCGGGGTCGACGTATACAGTCTTCGGCCGCGAGGAAGAAGCTGACCCCAAACGCACAGCCACCACCTGGTTGGCCGTGGCATTCATTGCGCTCGCGTTTATCCTGACGTACTTTGCCTCCCGCTAGGAAAGCACTATGACCAATACGAACAAACTCATTGAGCTGCGCGATCTCAAGACGTACTTCTATACTGAAGATGGGGTTGTCAAGGCCGTCGATGGCGTGAGCTTCTCTATTGAACGCCAGAAGACGTTAGGGGTCGTTGGCGAGTCCGGGTGCGGCAAGTCCGTAACAGCTCTCTCGATCATGGGCTTGATCCCCATGCCCCCGGGGAAGATCTTGGAGGGCTCGATCATCTATCATCGCAACGGCCAGGAGATCGAGCTCACGAAGCTCGACCCCAAGGGGAAGGAGTATCGCTCCATCAGGGGCAATGAGATCGCCATGATCTTCCAGGAGCCCATGACCTCGCTCAACCCTGTCTATACCATCGGCAATCAGATCATGGAAGCGATCATGCTCCACCAGAAGGTGGGCAAGCGCGAGGCCCGAGCGCGCGCCATCGAGATGCTCAAAGCCGTGGGCATCCCCTCCCCAGAGCAGCGTGTGGATGAGTATCCCCATCAGCTCTCCGGCGGGATGCGCCAGCGCGCCATGATCGCTATGGCCCTCAGTTGCAACCCCCATCTGCTTATAGCTGATGAGCCCACGACTGCCCTCGATGTGACCATTCAAGCCCAGATCTTAGACTTGATGAGAAAGCTCCAAAGTGAGTTCCACATGGCGTTAATGATGATCACGCACAACTTGGGCGTGATCGCAGAAATGGCCGATGACGTCGTGATTATGTACATGGGCAAGGTGGTGGAGGAAGCCCCCGTCAAAGATATTTATCACAACCCAACGCATCCGTACACCATCGGCTTGATGGAATCCATCCCAGCGCTCACGCGCAAGAAGGAGCGCTTAAAGCCCATTAAGGGGATGGTACCCGATCCGTATAATCTCCCCAAGGGGTGCCCCTTTGAGCCGCGCTGCCCTGAGGCGATGGAAATCTGCCGGGAGCAGATGCCCCCTCTTAAGGAGGTCCGCCCCAAGCACCGCGTAGCCTGCTGGGCCCGATTCTGAGGTGACCTGTATGGCCAAATCACAGACTGGCAAGATGTTGCTCGAAGTGAAGAATCTCAAGAAATACTTCCCCGTGCGGCGCGGGGTCTTCAGAAGGGTAGTGGCCTACGTCAAGGCCGTCGATGGCGTCAGCTTCTTCATTCGTGAGGGGGAGACGCTGGGCTTGGTGGGTGAGTCCGGCTGCGGCAAGACCACCGTGGGAAGGACGATCTTAAGATTGATCGATCCCACGGCCGGCAGCATTCTCTTCTACAACGACGGCAAGGCCACGGATATCGCCAAGCTGCCGCAGCGGGCCATGAAGCCCCTGCGCCGCCAGATGCAGATCATCTTCCAAGATCCCTACAGCTCGCTCAACCCCAGAATGACCATCGGGGATATCATTGGGGAGCCGTTAGTGGTCCATCGTGTTGGCACGCCGGCGGAGCGTGAGGCCCGCGTCAGAGAGCTCTTGGAAGCTGTAGGGCTCAACCCCCAGTATATGAAGCGCTACCCCCATGAGTTCTCCGGTGGCCAGCGCCAACGCATCGGGATCGCACGGGCGTTAGCTTTAGGGCCGAAGCTCATCATCTGTGACGAGCCCGTCTCGGCTCTGGACGTCTCCATTCAAGCCCAAGTGCTCAATCTCTTGGAGGATTTGCAGAAAGAATTTGGGCTGACGTATCTGTTCATCGCGCACGATCTCTCTGTTGTCCGTCATATCAGCGATCGCGTCGCCGTGATGTACCTGGGCAAGATCGTGGAGATGGCCGAGACCGAGGAGCTCTTCCAAAATCCCAAGCATCCCTATACCGAAGCGTTGCTTTCGGCGGTGCCGGTGCCCGATCCTGATTACCAGCGCGAGAGAATTATCTTAAAAGGGGACGTGCCCAGCCCCGTCAATCCGCCGTCGGGGTGCTACTTCCATCCGCGCTGCCCCTATGCCCAGCCCATCTGCAAGGAGCAAGAACCAGCGTTCGTCGATATCGGAGGGGAGCACTTCGTGAGCTGTCACTTCTCCCAGACGTTGCAGCTTCGGGGTGTCGTTGAGATCGCGGAACGACGGTGACCATACTCCTTGGGACAAAAAACTCCCATAAGCTCAGAGAGATCACAGAGATCCTCTCTGAGCTTTCAGAGATACAGCTCTTGACATTTCGTGAATGCCCCTTCTCGGATGTCCCTGAGGAGGGCGCGACGTTGGAGGAGAACGCACGCCTCAAGGCGCACACGATCTGTGCTCAGACGGGCTTGCCCGTGTTAGCGGAGGACTCGGGCCTAGAAGTGGAGGCGCTTGGGGGAGCGCCGGGGGTGCGCTCGGCGCGCTTTGCCGGGGAGCGCAAAGACGACCGCGCAAATATCGAGAAGCTCTTGAGCTTGCTGCAGGATGTCACAGAGCGGCGCGCGCGCTTTCGGTGTGTCGTGGTGCTGGCCTGGCCTGCGGGGGACGAGCTGATCAGCGAAGGGGTCCTCTGGGGGCAGATTGCGCGCGCACCACGGGGTACTGAGGGCTTCGGATATGATCCCGTCTTCATCCCCGACGGCTACGACCAGACTCTCGCTGAGCTTGGTTCCCAGCTCAAAAACCGCATCAGCCATCGGCGCCGCGCCCTCGAAGGGCTCATGCGCCAACTGCCGCTTTAGCCTCTTGCGGAGCACCTCCGTCGGTAGACGGCGCTGGCGGAGCCGGAGGCGTAGGGCGCTTGAACCCCGTCCCCGCGGGGATCTTCTTGCTGACGATCACGGCGGGCTTGAGGCTCTCTAATCTATCTACAGCTCCCTTCAGAGCAGCCTCAGCGAGCACAGTGGTTGTGCGCATGAACGACGCTGCCGACAGCCACGACTTTGTCTCTAAAGCGGCCTTGGAGATGCGCAGCAGCACGCGCTCGCCGTTGGGGAGGCGCTTCTCTGCAATACGCTGCGTCACCTTCTCCTTGCCGCGCTCGAGAGTGAGCTCGGTCACCCCGGCACGCAGCGCCGCGCTCAGCAGCTCGCGCGTCACCGTGCTGCCCCGCTCCGCGATGACTGCCCCGCTCTTGTCCTTTACTGATACAGCAAGCGTCAGCCCGATCAGCTCTTCGCGCGCGAGGCGAATCTGGCGGTTCTCCTCAAGGAGGCGCTTGTTTTCCGCTTGGAACTCCTCCAGCAAGACGAGCTCGTTGGGCAGGAACTGCGAATCCCCAGGGTCAACGATCCGCACGTTGTTGAGCATCTGGCGGATGACGAGCTCGATGTGCTTGTCGTTGATGTCCACCCCTTGGCTCTTGTAGACTTTATGGATCTCCTCTAACAGATAGATTCTCGTCTTATCGGGACCGGCGATCTGTAAGAGCCTGTGGGGGGAGACGACGCCCTTGGAGAGGAGTTCGCCCTTTTGGACTTTATCGCCGGCCTTGACGGTGGGCGGGTTGGTCAGTTCGACAGTTGCCTCCTGATGGTAGGTGATCTCCATGAGATCTGCATCGCTCGATTTGACACTATCCACGATGATGAGCTCGTCGCTGGGCAGAGTTAAAGCGAAGAGCTGTTCGCCCTCTTCGACGCGATCGCCGTCGCTCTTGAGAACAGTGATGTCTTCGGTGAGCGTGAACGCCTTGCCCTCCGCGGGCTGATAGATCAGAATTCTATTCTTAGTGACGATAGCGACGCCGTCGCAGGGAGCGCGCAGCTCGATGGGCTTGGAAGCCGTGGAGAGCTGCTCCCCTTTGACGATCTTATCGCCGACGTTCACCGAGCGGCGCGCGCCATAGGGGAGCTTGTAGCGCACGCGATTGCCCGTTTCTTTCTCTTTAATGATGATAGCCCGCTCGTCGTTCTCGATGATCTCCTCGACGACGCCATCCACGGTGGAGACGACGGGGGGCTCATGGAAGGGCTCAGCTAACAGATCCCCTTTGGTGACCTTCTGGCCATCGCGGACCGTGGCTTTTACCCCTTCAGGCAGGGTGTAGACAGCGTCATCTTCATCGAGGATATAGAGCTTGCGCAGCTTCTCCGTCTCGACAAGATAGACGGTGCCGCGGCGCGGGCTGCGCCCGTTCAGCAGAGCACTCAGCGGGATAGCCCCGTTCTTCTCTGGTGGGACAAAGAGGGCTTTGGGGAGGTGGAGGCGATGCGAATCGCCCTGGATGTGCGCGGTCATCCGTCCGGTCTGTTCGGACTGCTTTAATTCGGTCACGATGCCGCTGATGGGAGCGATCTCGCCCTGGGAGCTGCGCACGGCCTTGCGCGCTTCAAAGAGCTCTTCGGCCCTGGGCAGACCCTGAGTAATATCGATGCCGGCGACACCGCCCGTGTGGAAGGTCTTCATGGTGAGTTGTGTGCCGGGCTCACCGATCGATTGAGCGGCGATCACGCCGACGGCCGTGCCCAGCTCCACCAGCTTATGGGTGCTGAGGTCGTAGCCATAACAGAGACGACAGACTCCTCGTCTCACGGTGCAGCGCATGGGGGAGCGAATGACAATGCGCGGGCGGACGCGGATCGTCTCGATCTTGAGGGCGCGGAGCTTCTCCGCCAGAGTGCGCGTGATGAGCTCATCTTGGGCGACGACTACATAGTTGGTCTTAGGATCGCGAATATCTTGGACGGCTTTTGTGCCCACGACCTTGGTTAAGAATGCGGGGTCGCTGGTGGAGATCTCTGCGGTGAGGGTGCCGAAATGCGCGGTCTTTTCGCGATCAAAGATCTCCCCACGCTTCATGAGCGTCTCCCCCAAGAAGACGAGATCTTGGGCGAGCACGCGCCCGTAGATGCGCTCCGGGATCGTTTCCATTACTTCAGTGGGCTTATTGAAGTAGAGGGGATCGATCTCGATGCCCTCGGTGGTGCCGCAGTCCTCTTCTTTGACGATGAGCTCTTCGGTGGCATCGACCAAGCGTCGGGTGAGGTACCCGGAGTCCGCGGTCTTCAGCGCCGTATCAGCGGTGCCCTTCCGCCCCCCGTGAGTGCTGATGAAGTACTCGATGACGTTGAGCCCATCGCGGAAGTTGGAGATGACGGGCATCTCGATGATTCTTCCCGAGGGATCGCTCATGGGGCCGCGCATCCCGGAGAGCTGCTTCACTTGGGTAGCGCTGCCGCGCGCCCCAGAGTTGACGATCATAAAGAGGGGATTGAAGGGGTACTTGGCCAAGTTGGCCATGGTGGCCTTGGCGACTTCGTCGACGGTGGACATCCAGATCTCGATGACTTTGTTCTTGCGCTCCTCTTCGGTGACCAACCCGCGCTCGTAGCGCTCGTTGATCTTGGCGACGCGCGCGCGGGCCTCTTTGAGAATACTTTCTTTTTCGGTAGGAATGAGGCAATCGCGCACGGAGATCGTCAGTCCCGATCGGGTCGCCCACGAGAACCCGATCTCTTTGAGATCGTCGAGCAGTTGCACCGTGCGGTCTAAGCCGTGGCGGAAGTAGCACTCCATGATGAGGTCGTTCACGGCATCAGAGTCGAAGGTCTTCGTATAATCGCGCAGGTCCTTGGGGAGGATATCGTTGAAGAGAGCGCGTCCCAAGGTCGTGTCAATTATTTGTCCATCGATGCGGATCTTGATGGGGGTGTGCAGCGAGATAAGCTTCTCTTCGTAGGCGCGCATGGCTTCGGGGATGCCCGTGAAGCACTTGCCCTTGCCTGGGCCGTTCTCGTCAACGATCGTGAGATAGTAATACGCGAAGATCGCGTCTTGGGTGGGGATGCTCAAGGGTCTGCCGTTGGCTGGGGAGAGGATATTTTTCGTCGAGAGCATGATCTCGCGGGTCTCTTGGATAGCTTCCTTCCCCAGGGGCAGGTGGACGGCCATCATATCGCCGTCGAAGTCGGCGTTATAGGGGCGGCAGACGAACGGATGGATCTGAATAGCTTCGCCGTCAACCAAGACCGGCTCAAACCCTTGGATACCCAAGCGGTGGAGGGTTGGGGCGCGGTTGAGGAGAACTGGGTGCTCTTTTACTAATTGCTCTAAAATATCCCAGACCTCGGGCATCTCGCCGGAGAGCGCTTTGTTCTTGACGTCGTCGTAATTAGAAATAGCGCTGACGCCCAGGCGCGCCAGCACAAATGGCTTAAAGAGCTCCAGGGCGATCTTCTTGGGCAGGCCGCACTGGTGAAGCTTTAACGTGGGGTTGACGACGATGACCGCACGCCCCGAATAGTCAACGCGCTTGCCTAGAAGATTTCTGCGTAATCTTCCGTGCTTGCCCTGGATGCGCTCGCTCAAAGATTTCAAAGGGCGATTGTCGCGCCCGAGAATGGGGTTATCTTTCTTCTCATTGTGGATGAGGGCGTCCACGGCCTCTTGGAGCATTCTCCGCTCGTTGCGCAGGATGATCTCCGGGGCACCCATCTCCATGAGCTTCTTGAGTCTGTTGTTTCTATTAATAATCCGCCTATACAGATCGTTGAGGTCGGTGGTGGCGAATTTCCCGCCCTCAAGCTGGACGATGGGGCGCAGCTCCGGGGGCAAGATGGGGATGACGTCTAAAACCATATTTTGGGGTTGGTTGCCGCTGCGCCGCACTTGCTGGACGATCTCGAGGCGTTTTAAGAGCCTCTTGCGCCGCCCCTCGGTGGGTTCTTGGGCGATCTGCTGGTGCAGCTCGGCCTCGAGGGCGGCGAGGTCTAAGTTCGCAAGGACGCCCTTGATCCCTGCGGCGCCGGTCTCCGCTTCGAATTGTCCTGGATAGAGCTTTTCGTAGGCTTTCTTCTCCAGCTCCCACAAGCGATCCCCCACTTTGAGGGGGACGTTTGGGTTCTTGACACTCGTCACAAGATAGATCAAGCTATCTACGGCTTCGACGACTTTCTTGCCCTTCAGATCGGGGTAGACGCTCTTGAGGAAGTTAAAGGCCGTCTCTGTGAGATACTCTTCTTTGGGCAAGCGGGCGAGGGCTTGCCCGACCTCGACCTTCGTGCCCGATTGCACGAGCATCTCCGCGGTGGGGGGCACGGGGAAGGCTTTGGTGGCATTGGAGAGCTTGATGAGCTTGAGCTCCTCGCCGTTGTCGAGTTTGATCTTCTCAAAAGAGACTTTCCCGTCGCCCTCAGCGCTGATCTCAAAGTCGTTCTCGAGGGCATAGAGGCGTTCCGCGGTGAACTTCTTCTTCTCCCCAAGGATGCGCAGTTGCGTCCCGTAGATGAAGTCCCCCTTTGAGAACTCTGAAGAGTCCGAATGGGTGATGATATAGAGCTCTTCTTCAAGGGGGGTGGTCTCGTAATAAGCGATCTTCTTTAAAGTAGCGCGCTTGATCCCCAAGAGCGTGCTCAATGGGGAGGCTATGCCCTTCAGGTACCAGAAGTGGACGACGGGGCTGGCGAGCTCGACGTGGGCCATATTGGAGCGACGCACTTCGGAGCTGGTGACGAGCACGCCGCACTTTTCACACGTGATCCCCTCGTACTTGCGCCCGCGATACTTCTGACAGGCGCACTCGTAGTCGTTCTCCGGGCCGAAGATCTCCTCGGCAAAGAGGCCGCCGCGTTCGGGCTTATGGGTGCGATAGTTGATCGTCTCAGATTCGGTGACCTCGCCGCGGGACCAGCTCTTGATCTCCTCGGGCGAGGCCAAGCCAATGCGCAGTTTTGCGATGTCGTCCCCGCTATACACGTTGACCCCCCTTATGAAGACACTTCACTGAGACAGTTCACTTCCTACAGAGTGCTGATGTCACGACGAGGTGCTTGTTGAGCTGTCTTTCGAGTCTGTTGCGCTATTGGTGGAGCGTTTCCGTCCGTAGTTGGTGGTGTAGAAGCCTGCGCCTTTATAGTGAACCCCGACGCGCGAGGGGAGGCGGCGGGCCTTGGGGGCTCCGCACTCCTCGCATTCGCGCTGGTCTGGGCTATTGAACGAATCGAGCACGCTGAAGCTATGTCCGCATGATTCACACAGATAGCGATACATCGGCATAGGAATCCCCCCTGAGAGCAAACACACAGGGTTCTAGGAAAGAAAGAGTACTCACCAAGTCAAACCCACAGACCGCCATCGGTCCGACAAGTATAGCAGAAAGTTGGGGATCGTGCAACTTTGGCTTGCTAACGGAATTTTTCTGCGTATTCGGGGAAGAAGAGCGCGAGCTCGCGCGCAGCGGACTGTGGGGAGTCGGAGCCGTGAATGAGATTTTGGGTTAAATCGAGACCGAAGTCTCCGCGAATTGTCCCTGGGGCGGCGTTGAAGGGATTTGTGGCGCCCATCATAGTGCGGATGACGCTGATGGCGTTGGGGCCTTCGACGATCATGGCGACGGCGGGGCCGCTGGTGACAAAGTCTACTAAGTCTTTAAAGAAGGGCTTTTCGCGGTGTTCGCCGTAGTGGGTTTCTGCGAGCTTTCTGTCTATGTGGATCATCTTCATGGCGACGATAGTTAAGTTTTTGGCTTCGATTCTCTTGATAATTTCGCCAATGAGCCGTCGTTTGACGGCATCGGGCTTGAGCATGACAAATGTGCGTTCCATGAGGGCTCCTTTCTGGAGCAAGATTGTATCTCTTTTTTGGGTAGTTTGCTAGGGCGTAGCACTCTAGGGGGGCAACAGCTGGCCTCAAGCCCAAGTTTTGAAAGTTATTCTTCACGGCAACTTTACATAATGCTTGCCCTCAAGCTCTTGCACGACCCCCTGCAGGGAGAGCGTCAATAGCCCCTCAGAAACTTCGCTCACAGAAAGCCCCGTCCTGCTCACGATCTCGTCAAAGTGCATCGGCTCGAATTCGAGCACTGAGAAGATCTTCTCTTCGAGCGGGGAGAGCGTGGGCTTCTGCACTGGCGCGGGCCGCTCGCGACGCACTGTGAAGAGCGCCCGCAGGTCTTTGAACTCTTCTAAGATATCCGTGACGCTTTCGACGAGCTTGGCCCCACTCTTGATGAGCTGATGGCACCCCCGATGAGATTCAGTCGTGATCGGCCCCGGCACAGCAAAGACTTCTCTGTTGTGCTCTAATGCCCAGCGCGCGGTAATAAGAGCCCCACTGTCTTCTGGCGCTTCGACGACGAGCACGCCTCGGCTCAGCCCACTGATGATTCTGTTTCTCTGGGGAAAAGTCCATTTGTCGGGAGCGACGTCGGGAGCGAACTCCGTCAGGGCGCAGCCGCACTCGACGATCTCTTCCAAGAGCTTTTGATTGCTCTGGGGGTAGGGCCGGGCGAAGCCGCTGCCAAGCACGGCGATCGTGCGGGCGTTGACTTTGAGCGCGCCCCGGTGCGCTGCTGTATCAATCCCTTCAGCGAGCCCGCTCACGATCGTAAACCCCAATCGGCCCAGCTCCCCGGCGAACTGCTGCGCGATGCGTCTCCCATACGAAGTTGCCTTCCGCGTGCCTACAATCGCAATAGCTAACTTATCTTTCTCGATGTACTCCCCGCGTAAATAGAGCACCGGCGGAGGGTCTGGGATCGCTCGCAACGGCTCCGGATAGTTCTCATCAGCGAGCGTCACGACTTTAAGCCGAAGCTGCACGATCTGTTCTAGGGCTCTCTCGACGTTCGCTCTTTCGCGGTGGGCGCAGAAGGTCTCGGCGGACTCGGCAAAGCCGGGGATCTCCTTCAGTCTCTCTCGTGGTGCCTCCCAGATCTCCTGGGGGCTCGAAAAATTCTCTAAGAGAATGTGAAACTTTCGCGGGCTTAAATTGGGGATGAGCGTGAGCGCGATCCAGGAGCGTTTCGCTTCTAAGTCGTCCATAAACTCTATAACTCTATGGGGTCACGCCCGTGCCTTTTCCGGGCTTCTCCTTGCCCCACGCTTTCAATCTCAACTGATAGAGCTTCTTCGTGTCATGGTCCGCGACCAAGAGCCGTCCGTAGCCCTGGCTGCCCGAATCCCACGCCAACGCGATGGGGTACGAGCCACCCTCTGGCGCGGCCATCGTCCCTAGGACTCGGCCGTTCTCTGGGTCAATCCGTCGGATGCCGTAGTGCATATCCGAGACCCATAGCGCGATGCCGTCCCACGCTACTCCTATGGGCCGAGGGAAGATCTCTGGGTCGAGCTTGAGCTCTCTGGCAGTGCGGCCATTGCTTGGGTCAAGCGCATAGAGCATTGAGTCTATCTCGTCTATGGCCCAAAGATACTGTCCGTCCCAGGCCAAGTCGGCGGGGATTGTGCCGGGGTAAGCCCATTGGGAGAGAATTTCGAAGTTCTCTTTCGAGAGCTTATAGACGATCATCGTGGCACTGTCAGTGATCCAAAAGTTCTGCCCATCCCACTCGATCCCTGCGGGCCATTGGATCTCCTTGGGGAGGGGGTGCTGTGTCCAGCCTGACTCCGTCTGGGAGAGAAGCGCTCTGTTTTTCGAGTCGGTGACCCACAGGCGCGCGCCGTCCCAGGCCATCCCAGAGATATTTCCGGGAAGCTGCATCACGTTCTCCAAGCCCGATTCGCCTTGCACGGTGATAAAAAGACTGTACGCGGTGCTGACCTCACCGCGATCGTCAGTCACTCTGAGCATGACTTCGTACTGGCCGGGCTCGTGGTAGACGTGGGTGACTTTGGCGCCTTGAGGGGCGGGGGCTTCGTGCCAGATGCCGTCGCCAAAATCCCAATCATAGCTGACGATCTTGCCCTGGCGGGCGTGAGAGCTGCTCGCGTCGAAGTCTATGGGCTCGCCGACTTTGGTCGTCTGCGACGAGACGACAAACTGGGCGATAGGGGGATCGAAGCTGAGGGGGCGTCCGGCCCAGCCCAGCGAGAAGAGCCACGCTCCAGCTATGAGCGTGAGGGCGATCGCACCGAGGGCGCTGTAGCGAAAAGCTCTTCCGTTGAGGAGGGCGCGAATCTGTGGGCTTTGGGGCCATACGAAGAGCGTGCCCACGGCGAGCCCCGCCGCTCCCAGCAGATAGACCGTCGCTATGGGATTGATGGGCATGACGAAGAGGAACCCGAAGACGAGCTGAAGGGCTCCAACGGCGCTGTAGAAGAGCGGGACGAGCGCTTCGGTTTGGGTGACCGCTCGCTCGCGCACCGCGCGGAATAGAAAATATCCTGACAGCTCAAGGGTCAGCAGCGCCAGCACAAAAAAAATCCCCGTGAGCACCCTGTGCTTGAGCACAAGCTGCACGAAATTTCCCCACGGGAAGAGCAGGCCGCCCAGCACCAAGAGCCCGGCGAGAACAGCCCAGCCGTGGAGGCGCAGCCGACCGAAATCTACTGAGTGTTGTGTGCTCTCTCTGTGCATTGTTATTTACTTTACTCCCTTATCTTTGGCCCTCACCCCGCCCTGCGGGCACCCCTCTCCCGTGGCTCACCCACGGGAGAGGGGCCGGGGGTGAGGGCCAAGTGCACGGTCCAGGCGAAGCCTGGTGGTGCGCCCGGTGCGATTCGAACGCACGACCTGCGGTTTAGGAAACCGCTGCTCTGTCCAACTGAGCTACGGGCGCACGCGGCGCGTGAGCTACATCATTTAAAACAAAACGGGGCGCGGCGTCAAGGACAGGGTTCCCCCAGAATCTGGGCATAGAGTTTTCGTGCGGCGTCCTGCTCGGCAGCCTTCTTGCTGCGCCCCTTCCCCAGCGCCGAAAAGCCGTTCACGTCCACGCGCACCGTGAACTCCTTGCAGTGATCGGCCCCCTCACTGCTGACGAGCGTATAGACGGGCTTCTCGTGCTGCTCTTGGGCCCACTCTTGCAGGAGCGTCTTGTAGTCCCGACGGTGCCGCCCCTCAGCGACGCGCTCGATCTCCGGCTGTAAGAGTTGCAAAATTAATCGAGCGGCGCGCTCGTAGCCGTAGTGAGCAAAGATCAACCCCATTAGCGCTTCAAACGCATCACCCAGCAGCTTGGCATTCGAGCGTCCGCCGGATTCTTCTTCGCCGCGCCCAAGCAAAAGACACTGATCTAGGCGCAGCTCGCGCGCTTTTTCCGCCAAGACCGAGCCGCTGACGACGACGGACTTTATCTTCGTGAGCTCGCCCTCAGTGCGGTCGGGATAGTTCTGAAAGAGATATTCCGCGACAGCGAGCTCGATGACAGCGTCGCCGAGAAACTCTAAGCGTTCGTTGGATTCGAGCCCTGGGGGCTGCTCGTTCACATAAGAGCTGTGACGAAAGGAGCGCTCCAGCTCCTCGAGGGAGATATCAGCTAACCCTAGACGCTCTCGCAGGCGTTCCAGTTCGCTCACACCCGAGTGCAACTGTGCGGAAGTCCTGTAGAACCCCTACAGGGCTTGCGCCCAGCAGCACCGCTTCACCTCCCAGACTTCGTCTGGACTGTTCGCCTTCGCCAGCCA
>DAIPXV010000037.1:0-15830 GCA_036783095.1 Candidatus Bipolaricaulota bacterium | reverse complement strand
GCATAGTCCAGCCCAGTTCGAAAGGACTGGAACCGCTGTCCCGCCACCTCCACCAAAATTATGCGTCTACGGATTGTAGCTGGGCTCGTGTTGGTGAGCTTGGGGGTCGCCCTTGTGCTGGGGCAGTCCCAAGCTCAGTCTTCGTTTATCGCTTACGCCGAGCTTGAGAGCTCCATCAACCCCATTACGAAAGATTTTCTGTTGCGCGTCATCGCTGAAGCGCATCGCGATGGCGCCTCGCTTTTAGTGATTCGCCTGGACACCCCCGGCGGGCTATTAGAGTCTACCAAAGACATGGTCACAGCGATCTTAAATGCTCCCCTCCCCATCGTGATCTGGGTGGGGCCTGCGGGGGCGCGCGCTGCGTCTGCCGGAGCGTTTATCACCATGGCCGCGGATATTGCTGCCATGGCCGAGGGCACGAACATTGGCTCTTCGACCCCGGTCTCGCTGAGCCCCACCCCCAGCGAGGGCGAGAGCCAAGACGATCCCGCCCGCAAAAAGATCTTAGAGTTCGTGGCTTCCGAAGCACGCAAGATTGCCGAGAAGCGCGGGCGCTCCAAAGAGTGGGCCGAAAAGTTCGTCTTAGAGGGCAAGTCGCTCACAGCCCAAGAAGCCCTCGAGAATAATATTATCAATCTCATCGCCAACAGCCGCGAGGGACTGCTCAAACAGCTCGACGGCTATGAGCTGCAGCGCGACGGTCAGACCGTGCGGCTCCAGACGGCAGGCGTGCCCCTCAAGACCTATGAGCGCAATTTCAAAGAGCAAGTCATGAATTACTTGGCAGACCCCAATGTCGTCTATCTGCTCTTGACCATTGGGATTTACGCGCTGATCGCGGAGTTCTTCACGCCCGGTTTTGGCGTGGGGATCGGGGGCGCGATCTGCCTGTTGTTGGCTCTCCTCGGCTTGCAGATCCTGCCAGTTAACGTGGCCGGGCTGGTGTTCATTCTCTTGGGCGCAGCGCTGATGGTCATTGATCTCTTCGCGCCGACTCATTTAGCCCTGACCATCGGGGGAGTGATCTCGCTGTTGATCGGGTCGTTCATGCTCTTTGACTTTAAGAGCTTTGAGGCCCCGGCGTTGGGCCTCTCGCCCATCAGCATCTTTGCGACCGTGGGGACGATCACCGTGCTATTCGTCTTTATGGTCACGAAGGGGCTCTTGATCCAGCGCAAGCCGGTAGCGACGGGCAAGGAGGGGATGATCGGCATGGTGGGCACAGCTCGGGACGAGCTCAACCCCAGCGGCATGGTCTTCATCATGGGCGAGTACTGGAGGGCCACAGCTGTAGATGGGCCGATCAAGGCCGGAGAGGCTGTGCGCGTCGAACGGGTCGAGAACGGGAAGCTCATCGTACGGAAAGCTTAAGTTGAGGAGGGTATCATGCAAAAGACGCTGGGAGTTGTGGGAGCATTTGTCGTCCTCGCAGTGATTGCTTGGGCGCTGTGGTACATCTCTACGGCGCCGCGTTCCAGCCCACCGATAGAGCAGCCATCGCAGCCCACCGTGACTATCAATCCCGAAGATTACCCAAAGCTTCAAGAGCGCCTGGCGGAGCTCGTCGGTGCGTCCGATCCCAAGACGTTCGCCAAGGAGCACGGCTTTGAGCAAGACCTCCAAGACGACAAAGTTCGCATCGTGATCGAAGCGACGGATCCCGAAGCCCTCGAGGAGCTGCGCTGGGCTGTTGAAGCCCTCGACGGCACGGTCGAGACAGATTATGAAAATCAGCTTCAAGTGCTGGTGCCCATCAAAGCCCTGCTCAAGCTTGCTACGCACCCGCATATCGAGTTCATTCGGCTGCCCGTCAGGCCCAAGCCTGACACTCCGTAAGCCCCATTACTGTCAGGCCTCTAGGTCAATGTGGTATAATAGCGCCAACTGAGTTTTGCTCTAGAGAGGTGTGCTTATGAAAAAGCTGCTTGTCGTGGCCGTGTTGTTGGCTATCGTGTTAGCTCCCACCCAAGCCCAGCAAGACGTTCGTCCATCGAAGATTCAAGAGTTGCTCGTTGAGAGCTTGACGGCGTTTGAGTCGGGAGCGGAGCTACCAACTCTGCCCGCCAACAAACCCGAAGACTTAAGAGCCGGCAGAGTGCGGATCGTGCTCGAGGCTGTGAGAGCCTCTGACGTCCGCGAGATTGAAGCTCGTGTTGTGGCGCTGGGCGGGCGCGTCGAGGCCGTCTATAACAATCTCGTCCAAGCATTTGTCCCGCTCAAAGCTGTGAACGCTCTGGCGGGGCTGAGCGCGGTCTCGTGGGTGCGCACGCCAGTAGTCCCCATCTGGGAGCAAGGCTTCACGGTGAGCGAGGGCGTGCGAGTGATCGGGGCCAATCTGTGGCACGAGGTGGGGATCAAGGGCCAAGGGGTTAAAGTCGCTATTATAGACAGGGGGTTTAAGGGCTATCAGAGACTCCTAGGGAGCGAGCTGCCCCCCGCCGAGCGCGTCATCGTTCGGTCGTTCAACCGTGACGAAGATATTGAAGCCGATGAGCGCCATGGCACCGCTGTCGCCGAGATCGTCTACGATTTAGTTCCAGAAGCGACGTTTTATTTAGTCAACTTTGGCACCGATGTCGAGTTGGGGCAAGCTGTAGATTTTCTGATCTCCGAGGGTGTCCATGTCATCAATACGTCATTTAATTTTTTGGGCACGGGCTGCCCGTGGGAGGGGACAGGGCTCGTCGAGCCCATTGTCAAGAGAGCGCGCGACGCCGGGATCTTCTGGGCAGTCTCTGTGGGCAATCACGCGATGGATCATTGGGAGGGTATCTTCGACGATCCCGACAAAGATGGATTTCATAATTTCTTAGGCGACGATGAAGGCCTCACCCTCGATGTAGACGCTGACGAAGTTGGGGACGTGATCGCCGTGCTCAGCTGGGAGGACAAGTGTGGGAAAGCTACAGAAAATTATGAACTGTTGCTCTTCGACGACTCAGATCGGCGTCGCGCCAGCGGGGCGCAACTGCGCCTGGGGTGGCCATCGCGCTTGCTCGTCTTCACCGTGCGTGAGTCGGGAAGGTATCACCTCAAGATTCGCCAACGCACCGCGACCAAGCCTGCTGCACGACTCGATATATCAGTGATAGACATTGAGCCGGAGTATTCAGTCTGGGAGGGCAGCGTTGGCGCCTTTGAGCCCGCTATATCCCCGAATGCGTTCAGCATCGGAGCGACGGATTATCGCAACGATTCTGCGCGACGCTACAGCTCGCGCGGGCCAACGAAAGATAGGAGAATCAAGCCCGACTTCGCTGCTCCTGACGGCGTGCGCACCTCGACATTTCGACCATTCTTTGGCACGTCAGCAGCGAGCCCGCACGTCGCCGGCGCAGCGGCTTTGGTCAAGAGCGCTCGACCCACCTGGGGCCCCAAGGAGATCGCGGACTTTCTCGCGTCACGGGCGGTAGACCTTGGCGACGCTGGTCCAGACAATACATATGGGGCGGGGCGGATCGCGCTCGGTGAGCCCCTCAAGGAAGAGAGGCCCCAAGCCCTCACTCTCGCGGTCTTCCCCGAACGCTTGAAGTTCGTTGCCCAAGCCAGCGGTCCAGCCCCAGCGCCGCACCTCTTGGAGATCTCTGGTGCTGGGGAAGGAAAGCTTACTTGGAGTGCTCAATCTTCTCCAGATTTTCTGAAGCTCTCCTCATCGAGCGGCGTCGGGCGGGCGCTCGTTCAAGTCAGCGTGGATATAACTAACTTAGCTGTGGGCACGTACGAGGGCGCGATCACGATCGCTGCCGAAAACGCGCAGAACAGCCCGCTTACCGTGCCCGTCGAGATTCAGATCACTGAGGGGCCGCCCACAGAGCTGATCTCGCTCTTCTTCACCAAGCTGGAGTTTGTCAATCCCTTGGCGTGGGTGCGCAGCGAGCGCGGTGCACCAAGCGACTCGCCGAGCGACGGCTGCTTCGTCTATACTAATAATAGTTCCGAAGCGCAGCGCCTCCGCGTGACGCTCTCCGACGGCAGCACCGTGATGGAGTACGACGTGCCAGGGGGCAATGTCGTGACGGCGTGTGGGAGTATTCTCTATGTAGACTTAAGACTGAAGGGATTGTAAGGCCCTCGCCCCGACCCCTCTCCCGTCTGCAGCAGACGGGAGAGGGGCTCACTAATGTTGGCACCGTGGGCAGAGATACGTCCCGCGCCCGCCCTGTTCGATGCGCACAATCTTCGCGCGGCAGCGCACACATGGCTCGCCCGCGCGATCATAGACTCTCAAAAAATTCTGAAAGTTTCCGGGCTCGCCCGTCAGCGCCCGATATGTGCGCACAGAAGTCCCCTGCTCGGCGATCGCTCGCGCAAGAATTTTCTCAATCTGGGTGAAGAGCCGTCGCGCTTCGTCCTCTGAGAGAGTATTGGCTGGGCGCTTCGGATGAATCTTACTCGCAAAGAGCGCCTCACAGGCGTAAATATTCCCAATTCCGGCGATCTTGCGCTGGTCGAGTAAAACTCTTTTGATCTCTTGCTCTGACTGCAAGATGGCCCGAAAGTTCTCAAACGTATAGCTAAGCTGAAATGGCTCGATCCCTAGCTCAGCTAACGGGGGAAGCTTCTCAGCATCAGCACTTGGAACGAGATGGAGCGTGGCTAAGCGCCGCGTGTCGCTGAAGTAGAGCGTCTTGTTTTGGCTGAACTTAAAGACGAAGCGCGGATCTTTTATGGGACGCAGCGTGGGCCAGCCCGTCATGCGCAAGTGCAAGATTGCTGTATATTCTCCAAAATCGAAGAGCAAGAACTTCGCGCGACGCCGCACCGCGCGCAAGCGACGGCCGATGAGCAGTCGTTGCAGTTCTCGCTCCGAGGCGTTCTGCAGGAGACGAGGCTCATAGATATGCAGAGCTCGGAGCTTTTTGCCCTCTAGCTCTTCGGCCAATGCACGACGGAGCGTCTCAACTTCGGGAAGCTCAGGCATCACTAAACCCCTCATCCCTTGCCCCCTCTCCCTCGGAGGGGAGAGGGGACGGGGGTGAGGGTGGGCTTGACCCTACCAGCACCGATGCTCAGTCACACTCAGAGAAGCCGCAGTCGTTACAGATATAGCAGCCGTTCGTAAACATTAACACGCCACCACAGCTGGGGCACAATTCGACGTCGCGTTTGGCGTCGTGGCCGTTGGACTCGCTTGGCTGGGGTGGCCGCGGCTTCACTTCTTGGAGCAGCGTCAGTTGCTCGCCCCCTCGAAGATACTCTGCAATCGCCTTGGCGATGGCATCGGGCACGGAGAAGACCACTGTGCCGTCCTCCTGCACCACGGGGCGCGAGCCACGGATCAAACTCAATTGATCAATGATCGCGCTGGGCTTGACTCCCGATCGCAGGGCCAGCGAGATCAACCGACCGATCGCTTCTGTAAACGCCGCGGTAGATGTGCCGGACTTGCCCAGCCCCTGCACGAAGACTTCAAAGATCCCTTCTTCGTCTTCATTAACGGTGATGAAGACTGTGCCCAGCTCAGTCTTCATTCGGTAGGTCTTGCCCTTGGCGACCCTGGGGCGCGGGCGCGGCACGAGCGTGGCGCGCGCGGGCTTCTCGCTCTCCTTGGGCGCTTCTTTCGTCAGCAGAATTCCCTCGCGCGAGCCCTCCCTATAGACGGTGATCCCCTTGCAGCCGGCCTTCCAGGCCTCAAAGTAGATATCCCCAATCGTCTCGGGCGAGACGTCCTTCGCCAAGTTGACCGTGCTGGAGATCGCGTGGTCAATGTGCTTTTGAATGGTCGCTTGCATCCGCACTCGCATCATGGGCTCGATCTCGTGCGCCGTGACGAACGTCTTAGGCAGCTCGTTGATGTTGGAGAGCCCTGCCTTCTCCATATATTCGCGCACGAGGGGGTGGCTTACTTCAAATTCGCTCTTGCTGAGGGACTTCGACTTGCGCACAT
The DNA here is from genome assembly GCA_036783095.1 of Candidatus Bipolaricaulota bacterium. Lineage (GTDB taxonomy): Bacteria > Bipolaricaulota > Bipolaricaulia > RBG-16-55-9 > DRXL01 > JANXCC01. Next base: position 9,940 of record DAIPXV010000037.1, on the reverse strand, counting down.
AACTGAGCGAGAAGATCGGCTCGATCCCCGAAGAGCACCCGGCTAACACCGAGCCTGAGCCCACCGGAGGCACGGTGAGCAACGCCACGTTGCGCAACCCATCCTTCTTGATCTTCTCGATGAGAGATGTATCAAGGCGCTTGATAAACGCACTCTTAAGGTGCTTCTCACAGTCGAACGCTGGGAACGTCCCCTTCTCCACAGCGAGCTCAGTGCTCTCGTCGTAGACGATGTGCTTGATGCGCTCGAAGAGTTTGTCCGTGAACGCGATCGCCTCTTCGGAATCGTACTTGAGCCCAAGCTTAATCAGCATATCGCCAAAGCCCGTAAACCCTACGCCGATGCGGCGCGATCGCAACGACGCCTCGCGCTGGGCCGGCAAGGGGTGTTTGTCGGCGTTGTAGTCGAGGACGTCGTCCAAGAAGCGCACGGCGTAGCGCAAAGCTTTCTCTAAGTTGGGCCAATCGATCCGGGCGTTGGGAGTGAAGCTGTCCAGCACAAACTTCGAGAGATTGACATTGCCCAGACAGCATGCTCCATACGCTTCAAGGGGGATCTCGGAGCACGGGTTAGTGGTGATCACTTCCATCCCATTGTATTCGGTAGTCGACTCGCGCTTGACCGTGTCCCAGAAGATCACCCCCGGTTCAGCCGAGGCCCAGGCGTTCTTCACCAACTTCTCCCAGATCTCTCGCGCGCGGACTCTCTTCTCGAAGCGCCCGATCCTCTCGTTCTCGTAGCGCAAGAGAAACTCTTCGTCGCGCTCGACAGCCCGCATGAACTCGTCGGTGACCCGCACACTGATGTTCGCGTATTGGACTTTGCGGCGCTCCGGGTCGTTCTTGATCTCAATAAAATCTAAGACATCAGGGTGGTCCACACTGATGGTGATCATCAGGGCTCCGCGCCGGCCCGATTGGCCGATCGTCCCCGTGGTCGTGGAGAAGAGCTCCATGAAGCTGACGGAGCCCGAAGAGTAAATCGCTGAATTGTTGACGGGCGAGCCCTTGGGGCGCAAGATCGAGATATCAGTGCCCACTCCTCCGCCCAGCGAATACGTTCGGGCAGCTTCCTTGCACCACTCGAAGATCCCCTCGATGGAGTCTTCCTTGATGGGAATCACGTAACAGTTGTGGGCTACCACGAACTCGGCAACAAATGAGTGATCTTCGGCGACACTCAAGTCGTAGACCTTCAAGCGGTGGGGGGCAGTCCAGCCACATTCTTTGACCTTGACGAAGAGCTCCCCGTCGAGCACCTTATAGAAATAATTCTGCGGAGCTTCGGCAAAGGAGGACTCGTACTCCCAGTCCCCTGCAAGCCACGCTTTGAGTGCCTGGACGTAGCGCTTGGTGCCGATGTGGATCCACATGCCGCGATGCCGTGTGTATTTGAGCACCCCTTCCCATCGGAGTGAAGCGACGATGCCCAGCCGCAATAAGATGAAAAAGATCTGATGCATCAAATAAGGGTTGGCGAGAAAGATCTTGATGGAGTTCTTACGGATCACCCCATCTCCCTTGAGGAGCCCCGCGAGAAATGCTTTCTGGACTCGTCGCGGTGCCGTCAAGAACCACGAGGGCAGCTCACGTTCGTAAGCCTTGAGACCACCGGGAAAGAACGCTCGTACAAACTGTACTAACAGCTTGCTATGCACGCACACGCGCAGCCAATGCCCCGGTTGATCGGCGCGCTCTTGAATGGTCGCTTCCAGGCCGAAGAGCTGTCGTGTGAGCGTGCAGAGGGTTTCGGCGTAGGAATGCTTGTCCTTGCTGAACGTGAAGTAGACGCTGGAGTCGGTAGTACCGCCCTCAGCCACAAAGAACCCTAACCATAACCCCAAGCGTTCGTCTACGGGGATTTTTCTGCGCACTCGCTTGCTCTCCTTGACCCCTAGCGCGCCATTGCCCCCAACAAACGCCGTCGCTGTGTAGAGCGATTCATCTTCGGCAACTGCGTCTTCTACGTAGTCTGTAAGATCGAGCTCTTCAGGGGCGCGGGTCTCCTCGATGCGCCCTACCCGCACGTAGTGCCTTGGGGTGAGCTCGCCCGCAGTGATCCAGCGAACTTGCTTCCCATCGAATGCGAGAAAACGATGCTCCTTGGTGGCATAGATCGTGGTGTATCCCAGATACCACAGACGGATGGAGCGCAATGGCTCTTCAATCTCGCGGCTCATCGTATGGATCACCGGGCGGAACCGATTGCGATGGGTCAGGACTTCCTCACCAACTTCGATCTGTTCGATGGGCTTTGGTCCGTGACGTGTCCAGATTTGTGTGCCGGCGGGGAAGCAGTTGAGCAACGTAGCACGTCTGGGCTGCCCCGCGCCAAACATGATGCGCCCCCCAGGGATGAATCGAAAGTCTTCGAGCAGCCAATAGAATTTCTTCTCCCACTCGCGACACTTCTTCGCATCCGTCTCTACGGACGCGATCTCGCGCGCCACCCGCTCCCACATCTGTATGGGTGTCTTCTCAATAATCTTGCCCGAGAGATCCCTCAGGGCATATTTGTCCAGAAAGCAGCGGATGCGCAACTCGTCGCCGCCAAAAAACTCCAGCGTCTCTGGGGCAATCTCGGTGGTCTGGGTGGTATTGATCTCCTGTGCCATCAGATGTTCCCCCTTCTGCGCACGCCGCGTCATGATCGCTCGTCGGTCGTATCGGTCGCACACGAGGTGAGCCGATGGAAAGTCCCTTCCTATGTAGATTATAACGCGCCTGCGGCGTGCCGCAACGTGATGTACGCTACACTCCTAGACCCATTATGGGGGAGAGACTCCCCCCTGTCAAGGGCGACAGCCGTCACAGATTTTCAATAACAGTAGGCTCTTCCCGTCAAACTGTGGTCGTCTCCCCAGGACGCATGATGATGACTTTCGTTTCGGTGCGCGACTCCACTTTTGCTCGGAACTGCTGGGGGTCCTGCTGGATCGCCGGCAGGGTATTATAGTGAATGGGGATGACGATCTTGGGTTTGAGCAACTGAACGGCTTCGACGGCTGCATCGGGGTCCATCGTATAATAGCTGCCGATGGGGAGAAACGCGAGATCTAATCCGAGCTTTCCAATGAGCGCCATGTCGCTGAAGAGCGCGGTGTCGCCCGCGTGATAAATTTTTTTGTTCTCAAGGGTCGTGAGCACGATCCCACAGGGTTCGCCCAAGTAATGTCCGTCATGGCTGGAGCTATGAAACGCCGGGGTGAGCTGCACGGTTCCGAACGCAAAGCGACTGGGCCCACCGATGTTCATACCGATAGCCTTGGCGCCCTGGGATTGACAGTACGTGGCTAATTCAAAGATCGCGATGATCGGCGCGCCGGTGCGCTGGCTGATGGGGATCGCATCGCCAAGATGATCAGCGTGTCCATGAGTCAACAGAATAGCATCAGGATGAAAATCTTCGGGCTTGTGTTTGGCAACGGGGTTGCCGCTGATGAACGGGTCGATGAGCACAGAGTGCTTCTCAGTCTTGATCTCGATGGCAGCGTGACCGATGAACGTGACTTCCATACATAAGACCTCCTTCTTAATTGTTAAGACTACTGAAGTTTACCGAGACGTGTCTGGACTTGGCAAGCCAGACTTCGTCTGGACTGTTCGCCGTGCCGCCTGCGGCGGCACCATGAACGTCAAGCGAAGCTTGCGAGGTCTGGTGAGGTCCGGAGTTTGAAGCCTTGCGCCAGGGCGCCCCATCAGCTAGACTCTTACCCGTATGGAAGGGCTTTTCACGCTAGAGCAGCTTGAGCTCCCCTTTGAGAGGGAGCGCGTCCTTAGGTCGCTGGTGCGTATCCGCCCACACATCTATTTTGTAGCTACCGTCTTTGAGCGCAAGGAGGACGCCGAGGTCTTCCGTCCCGCTCACGCGAAGACCTTCGTAGCCGAAGGGGCGACGCTGTGGCATGTAGTGCTCACCACGGCTGAGTTAGAGATGATCCGGAGCAATCTGGGGGTGCGCCTCAAGCCCGGGCTCTTTGAGATCGCTCACGTTTTCGAGGGAGTGACGGCCTTCCCTGCCCAGAGGATCGTCCCCCTTAAGGGGGCTGCGGTGGGCTTCTTCATCTCCGCTGATGGTTTCTTTCTCACTAATTATCATGTGATGCGTGAGGAGATCGAAGCGGCTGGGCGCACTGCGGGCAGCAGGGAGAGCCTGCCTTGTCGCTACACGTCGTTTGAGGTGCCCATAGTCAAGAGGGGGAAGATTCAGGGATGGAGGCCTCTTCGGAAGGTCGAGCTTGTGGGGAATCTCTCGGAGCGCGACTGGCAAGAGGGCTACGATGCGGCGCTCCTGCGAGCTCCCATGAAGTCCCCGGGCTATCTGCCTATAGCCCAGCGCTCTCCACTAGTGGGAGAGGAGGTCTGGAGCTTCGGCTTTCCGGTGCGGACGCAGCGCAGTCCAGAGCGCCTGCAGGCCGTGGGCTATTCAGATGCCGATGGGGGCTTGCGGGTCAGCCACGGCAGGGTCACGGAGCTGCCCAGCGATCATACGTTCGTTTCGGATTCTGATGGCTTCAGTGGCAACAGTGGCTCACCCACGCTCAATCGAGCAGGCAAGGTGCTGGGGTACATGTGGAACGTCTATCCTGAGGGGGAGGAGAATCAGCGGGCGGTCATCTTTCACGGGGGCACGATTCACGTGCAGATTGGGCCCGTGCTGAGGAGACTCCAGGTCGCTAGCCGATTGATTTCTGTCAAGTAGCGGTGATCACCGTTCGGCGTAGAGCTTGCCTGCCAGAAAATCTAGCGTGAGGCGCTTGATGCCTTGGGACTGTGTTTTGCTTTCCTGCAAGACTGTAGATAGAATAACGGTGCTTATGCTGAATCCAACACAGCAGTTGTACGAGCGAGCTCTAGAAGATCTGAGAGATCGGCTCGTCCAAGAATTGGCTGAGGAGCTTGAAGCTGTCATCGTCTACGGCTCTGTGGCTCGAAAAGATGCCGATGCCGATAGCGATATCGATGTGCTCATCATAACCCCCTACAAGCAAGCCATATATCGCCGTGCTTTTGCGATCAGTTCTGAGGTTGATCTCCAATATGAGACTGTCACCACCTTGATCTTCTACACCCCAGAGGAGTTCCGGGAGTGCGCTGGGCGTGGGGATCCCCTGCTGCAAGAAGTCCTCCGTGAGGGTAGAGCTATCTATGGCGAAGAGCGATTCCGCAGTTATCAAGGAGCACTTCAGATTAGCTGAAAGGTTCCTGAAGACCGCGAGGCTCAGCCAAAGGGATGGGGACTGGCGCACAGCAGCGGATCGCGCCTATTATGCTATGTTTCACGCTGCTTCAGCAGCTCTGTATCAGAGAGGGATTCTTGCCAAGAGCCACAAAGGCCTTATCAGCCAGTTCAGCAAGGAGTATATCAAGCGGGGCTTGATAGATCCGGAGCTCGGTAGGGCCTTGCGCCAAGGCTTTTCGCTCCGCCAAGCTAGTGACTATGAGCTTTATGCGACCATTGAAGAGGAGCAGGTAGAGGAGCTAGTGGTTCGGGCTCAGGAGTTTGTGGCCCATCTCAAGAAGCTGCTTAGTGTTTCTTGACGTCTCTTCCCAGCTTCACCGCTCGGCGTAGAGCTTGCCTGCTAAGAAGTCTAGCGTCAGGCGACGGAAGCCCTGCCTTTGGAAAATACCACTCCCAATCAAGATGACTCCCTTAATACTTCTTCCTGCTCTCTTGCCAGATATGGCAGGGACATCCTTTAGCTCAATATCCCCAAGCTGAATCTTAGAGATGTGGTGGACTTCTGGCCAATCAAACTGCTGGAGGAGGTCATCTCCTACTCCAGCGATTGCAGATCCTCCGGTATCAATGAAGCAGGGGAATGGCCCAGCGCCCTCTACAAAGCCCTCCACTATAGGTATCCAACCCTTTAAGCCACCTACTTCCCGCTCTAGCAATTTCAAATCGGCTGACAGAGCTCCCAGTAAAGAGGGGCTTCGTCGAAAAGAGACATCCCTACGTCTATAATTTAAGCTGATCACCATATGTCTTAGAGGTTCCATTCCCCAAAAGCCATCCAAGGACCATACCGGGATCCCTAAGATCTTGAGAACGAGCTGCTTACTCAGTACTATTATGGGAACTTCATGGAACTTCAGGCCAGCTACCTCGAGCGTCGGGAGCCTTCCCAGATAAGTGAGAGCCTCTTGTCCTTCGATCAGGATCGTAGGCCCCCGCTGCATCAAGATGGCTCGTGAGGCGATAGCCACCTTCGGACTGAGGGTAGTAAGGGCAGCACCAGTATCTAGTATGAATGAAGCCCGGACGCCATTAGCCCGCACAGGGATGAGAAAAGCTCCCGGATAGATCTTCATAGCAAGCCAGGTCCAGAGAGAGCGGACGGTAACTTCGTTGGGACCTTCGATCTTCAACTCCTTAGTGGGTTCCTCTACGTGCCGTATGGACTTCTCGAGCTGATCAACAGGGAAGTCTATATACTCTAGGACAAGTAGGCGGCCATGGGCTTTGAGCACTAGACCTATTATAGCTAACATCAAAACTACAGCTATTATCACGAGAAGAGCCATTTCTATCTCATGCCTCGACAAAAATTTTAATGAGTAGGTTCGTTCAAAGTCAAATAAGTGGAGTGGGGTTTAACAGTGAGGCTCCACTCCACTTCATGTGCCGTTTAGCGTTCTATACGTAAAGCGGCCATGCCTGTGAGATCCGCTGTTTGATAGACCCCGAACTCTGGAATGTAGACCACAAGTTCGTGCAGTGTTTGCTTATTGAGCCTATAAGCGTTGGCAATAAAGGTATCAATATCTTCAACTGGCAGGTGCATGAACTGGGACGCTATGGAGAACGCCTTTCTGACAAACCTCAAAAGATCTCCATACTTATCCCCAACTTCATTTTCAACCTCCTCCCAAATCTTCTTGTCCATCGCGAAGGCCCCCCTTATCTCTCCACCAGGTTGCCCTGCCCAGAAAGCTGTTGGTACTTCGCGTGGTATATTACATGTAACGCAGCTCCACGTTTGAGCAACAATGATATCAGGGAGGTTAGGAAGCCGCAAGACTGTGAGATCTGATGATACAAAACTACCACCTTTGCGTGTTCCCAGACCGACTAACATGGCTTCGATCTTCTCAAAACCCAGCTCTTTAAAGAGGGGCGCAGAAACAGAAACGGGCCAAACTATCACAGCTTCTTGTTGCCTGATGTCTAGATATCCTAAGGGGAACTGGGTTGCTCCACTAGCAACTTGTACCTTAATTGGCCCAGTCTCCTTCCATTCCCCTTGAATTGGTAGCTTGATTGAGGAAACCTCAGCTTCAATTTCCACGACGCGAATTGGAACTACTCTAGGTGCTATCTGTGCCCATGTCCAAATCAAAGCGCCAACACTTCCGAGCAACACAACCAGAGCCGCTAAGGTCACGACCTTCCTTCTTCCATTGAAGAGCTTGCGGAGCATGGTGATCCCTCCTTCGTATAGAGTGTAGATTCTGTTTGCCGCAAGGCACTCTGCCAGATGCTTCTCCATGATTCCTCCTTCTTCGGTATCCCTCAGCATCGAAATCCCATCATCCGTCCGCAACGCCACGTGCTATACTTTCTCGCGCTTTGCTATCTCTCACCCCCTCTGGATCTTGAGCCTCTTGCTCGCCCTACCCTTGACGAACCAGTCCAGCTGCAGCTTGACCACAGCTGGGCCCGCCTCGATGGTGATGTGGCCGTTAGACTTGCTCTCGGAAATCGCTCTGACCAGCTCCTCGATGCTGGTGACGCTCCCTCGCTCCTCCTCTCGACCACCTGTTGCGCGTAACATCAGCGCGTCTTCTTTGAGGTCCTCAGGGAGGGTTAAAGCCCCCTCTTGGGTGAAGACAGAGCCGCGGAAGGGCTGTAACTTCACCTTGAAGCGCACCTCTTCACCAGGCTTGTACATCTCTTTGTCTGTCTCTACGCCCACGATCTCTGCTACCTTGGGCTCCTCCGTGAACTCAAGGTCTGCTATGATCTCCTTGAGGTCCACGCGCTGGAAGGGGTTTAAAGCCAAGTTGGCGACGATCTGGGCTAGCTGCAACCCCGGCGCGAGCGCTATATCCTTCCATTCAAAGAAGAGATCGCGCCGGAGGACGCTGAGCGGGGTGCCGTCCTTCACCAGCCGGACCGTGTAGGTGGCTTTCACCGTCCCCCCGCTCACCCGGTTCAACGCCAGATCTAAAGCGTTCGTTGTTGTAGACAGCACGAGCGAAGGCAGCAGATCCGCCATCTCGACCACATCTATGCTAAAACTCTTCTCGCTGCGGCGGTCCCGATCTCGCACACGGATCTTCAGCACGACTTGATCGGGCTCCACCCCTAAGAGCCCAGCGATCCCCTGGGCGCGATCTTCACGGATCGTACCCAGCACCACGGCGTCGGGCGCTCCGTACTTGAAGGGGACCTGCAGATTGCGGAAAGTTGTGTAGATGAAGGCACCCGTTAAGAAGTACTGAGCCGGGCCCTTGAACAGGAAGGGGTGGCCGAAGGCGAGGATCTTCTTGTCTTCCACATACGTGACGGTACCGATGGAAGTGAGGGTGACATCCCCCTTGCTGAGCATCACTGCAAGGGCACTTCCGGGCTTGAGGTCTCGGGTGGCTTGCCAGCGACTGCCAGCCACCCCGCTCTCTAAGAAGGTCAGTCCCTCATTGCCGAGACGGAAGCGACTAACTTGTTCCAGCGAGATAGGCAATGGAAGCTCCGTAGTCGGTTGCAAGACTAAGACATCGTCGCGGTTGGGGCCTGTAGCCAGCAGGGTGAAGCCGCGCGCGCGCAGCCCGGAGACGAAGATCAAGTTCTGCACCTTGCGTGCGAATAGAGTCTGGACTTGATTCGCTAGTTCTGACGGGGGAGGCAAGGCTGTCACAAAGCGCAGCTCGCGGATCCGTCCAGAACGCGATCTCACCGGGATCGTCCCAGAGAGCGTGGGAGCAGCCGGGGCTTGCCCCTCACGCAGGAGCTCCAACATGCTCTCGATCGGCGTCACAAGTGCCAAAGCATCTTGCGGGACCGCCCAGGCCGCCGCCATACTAATAGCTCCAAGTAACTTCCCATCCACAAAAACGGGGCTGCCGCTCATCCCCTGGGCGATCCCGCCTTTGGATTCTATTGCCTGTGCGTGGGAAGGGTGAAGCTGTGGCGGCAGACGCGCAGCGGCCGCTGCCAACTCTTGACTGTGCTGGAAGGTCAAGGGATTTTGCTAGGGACGGAAGCACTTATTGAGCATTATAGGGACTATGCAGCCTGCGCACTGGAGGACAGCCAACTTTATTTCGTTGCCCGCGAGGAATTTGCGCTGCTGCCTGGCCTAGAGCTATTATTGGCAGTTCAATCTCCGCCGAATTCGCGCTTGATGAGCTCTTTGTCTTCGCCCTTAGTGGCCGTGAGCAGGATTTGAATTCTATCGGCAGCTGCGGGGTGTTGCTGTGCCAAATACTCTAAGAACGCTGCCGTCTCAGCTGGGCGTTCCGAAAGCAGAGCCCGGAGCCGATGAGCAAGCTCCCACACTCCCAGGGTGCGCAGCAGCTCACCGGTACGAGCTGCAAGATCGCGCCCGTTGGGTGCGCCCAGAGCCTCAAGAATTTGACGGATCTCACCCGCGGCAGCCATATCGCTATTATAGCGCAGAGCCGAGAGGTTGACGAGGAGTTAGCGCATCTCCAGACCGGGGATCTTTAGCTTCTGCTCAGCGATGTCCAGGAGCTTGGAGATCACAAGAACACAGATAAGATAGATAAAAGCGATGATGAGAAAGACCTCAAAGTAGCGGAAGTTTCGAGAGGCGATGATCTGCCCTGTGGCCATCAGCTCTGGTGCCCCGATAATAAACGCGACCGAAGAGTATTTCAGAGTATAGATGAGTTCGTTGGACCACGGTGGGATGACGAGCCGGAGCGCCTGAGGGAGGATGATATAGCGAATCGCTTGGAGATTGGTCATGCCGATG
>DAIPXV010000036.1:0-16300 GCA_036783095.1 Candidatus Bipolaricaulota bacterium | reverse complement strand
GACGGAATGGGCACAATCTCGAAGCCGCACATCGCGGCGGAAGCGGGGTTGGTTTCGTGGGCCGAGTCGGGCAACAAGATCTTCGTGCGCTTATGAAGCTCTTTAGCGCGCTCAAAGTGCTTCTTGATGATGAACATCCCCGTGAGCTCCCCGTGAGCGCCAGCCGCGGGCTGGAGCGTGATCGCATCCATGCCCCCGATCGCACAAAGATACTCCCCAAGCTCGTACATCAATCGTAAAGCCCCTTGAGAGAGCTCTTCGCCCTGCAAGGGATGGGCGTGAGCGAACCCCGCCAGCCGCGCCATATCTTCGTTGATCCGGGGATTATACTTCATGGTGCAGCTACCCAGGGGATAGATGCCGTTGTCCACGCCGTAGTTCATCCGCGAGAGTCTCGTATAGTGTCGCACGACCTCGACCTGCGAGACTTGGGGAAGCTTAGGGTCTTCTTTGCGGATGAGTTCGGCGGGGATCAGCTCTGTGAGATTTCTTTCTGGGACATCAAGGCGCGGCAGCCGCAATCCAGCTCGATTCTCTTCCCCGATATCGAAGATCGTCGTTCCCATATCATGCTCCTTTCAAGATCTTGACGAAGCGATCCATCTCGTCGCGGGTGCGCTTCTCCGTAACCGCGATCAAGAGATTGTTGCCGTCGAGAAGCTCGTAGGGTGCCAAATCGAGTCCACCTAAGAAGCCCTCATCGCGCAGGGCTTTCAGTAATCGCGCGGGCTTCTTGCGCGTCTGGACCACAAATTCGTTGAAGAACGGCCTAGAGAAGCGCAGTGCAAACCCTGGTATCTTAGCGATTCTCTCTGCAAGATAGTGAGCTTTCTGAAGATTGAGCTCGGCGAGCTTTCGTAAGCCGCGCCGGCCCACCGTCGCTAGATAGATCGCTGCCCAGAGGGCCATCAGCGCTTGGTTGGTGCAGATGTTAGACGTCGCTTTCTCCCTTCGGATGTGTTGCTCTCTCGTCTGGAGGGCCATGACGTAGCCGATCCGCCCGTCGGCGTCGACGGTGCGCCCGGCCATGCGCCCCGGCATCCTACGCACGTAGCTCATTCTCGTAGCAAAGAGCCCCAACAGCGGGCCGCCAAAGCTCTGGGGAATCCCCAAAGATTGCCCCTCTCCCGTGACGATATCCGCGCCAAAGAGCCCTGGCGGAGCTAAAATTCCCAACGAGATGGGATTGGCACTCACGATGAGAAACGCATCTTTGATGAGATCTTTAAGCCCTGAGAGATCTTCGATCACCCCGAAGAAATTGGGGGTCTGCACGATGAGCCCCGCAAGATTCTCAGTCTCTTTCGGTATAGCAGCGCGATCGAGCTGGCCCGTCTTGGTAAACGGGATCTCAGAGAGTTCTAAGCCCGCGCCCCAGGCGTAAGTTTCAAGACACTTTCGGTAGTAGGGATTGAGGCTTCGAGCCACGAGGAATTTCGTCCTCCCCGTGACGTTCTTGGCCATGAGCATCGCTTCGGCCAGGGCCGAACCCCCGTCGTACATTGATGAGTTAGCGACCTCCATCGCCGTCAGTTCACAGATCATCGTCTGGAACTCGAACATCCAGGTGAGCGTCCCTTGGGAGAGCTCAGCTTGGTAGGGCGTGTAGCACGTCAAGAACTCCCCGCGCGAGATGAGATGAGCGATGATCGCGGGCACATAATGATCGTAGATGCCCCCGCCAAGGAAGCTCACGTACTGCTCTGTATGAGCGTTTTGGGCAGCCATCTCACTCACCACGCGAGAGACTTCGAGCTCGCTGAGGGGCTCAAGCCCGATGGGCTGAAATCTTTTCAGCACTTGGGCGGGGATGTCAGCGAAGAGCTGTTCGATATCAGAGAGCCCGATCTCGGCGAGCATCTTGCGCTGGTCTTCGGGAGTGTTGGGAATGAACTCAAATGTCGACATATACTCCTCTATTCCTCCTGGGCTTCTTAAGGGGCTGCTCACCCTGCCAAGCTCCCGATGTGCTTCTCGTACTCTTCAGCCGTCAATAGGGCCTCGAGCTCCTTGGGATCGCTGGGAGCGATGACCACGATCCACCCCTGCTCATGCGGGGATTGATTGATCAGCTCAGGGTGAGTTTCGAGCTCTCTATTGACCTCGATGATCTCTCCGCTAAGAGGGGCATAGATGGGCGAGACGGCCTTGACCGACTCGATTGTGGCGAACTCTTGCATCTGTTTGACTTTGGTGCCGACCTTGGGCAGCTCGACGTAGACGATGTCGCCCAGCTCGTGCTGAGCATGATAAGTAATGCCGACACGCGCTTTTGTCCCTTCGAGTTTGACCCACTCGTGCTCCTTGGTGTAGCGATAGTCTCTGGGGTAAGTCATGCAACTCTCTCCTTCCAAACAGAGTCTTGTGCCAACAGTTTAGCGGGAAAGGGTGAAGGGGCGCAAGTGGGAAAGAGAAATGAGTGCCGAGGGACGGATTCGAACGGCTATTTTATGATCTTTAGCCTTCTTAAATCTGCCTCGGTCCACCCTATATCTTTCCACCCTATATCTTTTAGTAAATTTTTTAGAAGTTTTGGGCCATAGGTCCTGCGCGGATGGTAATGAATAGAGACGCGACGGCCATCAGGATGACGAAAAACAAAATCAGAACCTTGTTTTTCATCTTGACCCCAACCGTCTTTTTCTAAGGCTTTGATCAAGCGATCCGCAGTGATGCTCTTGGCTGATCCCAGATGTGTCGAGGAAAACTCATACAGCAGCCACGATCACGTGCTGGCGTTGAGACCGCCTGCGCCCAACATGGTCAGTCTCTCCATTCACCACGACGCCTACGGGGATGGGATCGCCGTGCTTGATGAGGGATCGAATATAAGCTGTGGCTGCGTTCTTCGCATTCTCTATGGCCTCTCTCTCTGTAGCGCCGCACGTGTGCAATCCCTTCAAAGCGGGGCAATAGGCGTAGTAACCATCGGCGTCAGGTTCGACCACGATACTGATAACAAATCGTAAAGAGCTGGGCTTCTTCTTAGGAGTGCGCGTTGTCATTGAGTGCCGAGGGGCGGACTCGAACCGCCGACACCAGGATTTTCAGTCCTGTGCTCTACCAACTGAGCTACCTCGGCAACCAGGCTTCGCCTGGACCATTCATCTTGCCGCCTCCGGCGGCAAGGTGTACAGTCCAGACAAAGTCTGGTGGCGGGGATGACGGGATTTGAACCCGCGATCTCTGCCTTGACAGGGCAGCGTGTTAGGCCACTACACCACACCCCCACGCGCGCTTATTATAGCTACTCCTCAAGACTTCGTCAACTATCTCATCTCCTATTGGACCAGCGCGAGACAACCTGCCCACAGTGCGGGCAATACGTCACCTCACCACGATAGAAGCTGTGGCAGTGCGGGCACTGGTGGTGCTCATCGCTCTTCATCCGTGAGAGGATAAAATAGCGTACTCCTAAAAGTAATATTCCCCCAAAGATCAAGAGCACTATCAAAAAACGCCAACTCATCGCTGCCTCCCGGCCTCCCCATTATAAAAGATCATTGCTAAGCTGCTCAACTTTGCTCGATCACCAAGCGATTGAGTATACTGTACCGTGACCTGGGAATTCTTCGTGCTCTTAGCCCTCTTAGCGTTTATCGCTAAGTATATAGACTCTTCGCTGGGCATGGGGTATGGGACGACACTCACCCCGTTATTGTTGTTATTGGGGTTCACGCCCTTGCAAATTGTCCCCGTCGTGTTACTGTCAGAATTCATCACGGGCTTAGTCGCCGCAGGGTTTCATCACACATATCAGAACGTGAGCTTTCGCAGAGATTCATTAGACTCTAGAGTTGCCCTCGTGCTCATGCTCATCGGTATCGTAGGAGCGATGATCGCCGTGTCCGTTGCTGTTCATCTGCCCAGCTGGGTGATCCGAGTCTATATCGGGATACTCGTGCTTGCGTTGGGGGTCTTCGTGCTCGTCACTCCGTCGGGAAGTCAGAGATTTTCGTGGGGGAGACTTGTGGGAATCGGGCTGTTGAGCTCATTTAATAAAGGGTTGAGCGGCGGGGGCTACGGCCCCATCATTACTGCGGGACAGATCCTCGCGGGACTCAGTCCCAAAGCCGCCGTGGGCATTACGAGTCTTTCGGAGGGGATCGTCTCGCTCGTCGGCGTCGTGATGTATTGGGCGACGGTGCGTGGGCTAGATTGGTCGCTTGCTCTCCCCATTCTCGTCGGTGCTATTATCTCGACGCCCTTGGCTGCGTTCACCGTGCAGAAGCTCCCCATACGCTCGCTGAGATTGTTGATCGCGCTCTTGGCGATCACCTTGGGGATCGTCACTCTTCTGCGCGCTATGTCTGCTAACTAGGGTGATCAAGTTCCCGCAAAATCCTCGGCACGTTTTCTCAACGAGCAAACTTCTCCGTCGCACTTCAGCTCGCTGTACTCCGTCGGAGCTCTACAGCGGCGCGGCGCAGAAAAATCCCTTAGAATCATAATTTTCTTGTTATGCCTCCGCAGAATCCGACTTGACAACTCCCGGCGATCTCTGCTATGCTGTGGACACCTACCAGCACCAGGGGTTAGCAAATGATGCGATCAGAAGCGGCTTTGCGAGACTACCCCCAGGCTATTATTCCGTCGCTGCGGCCTGAGTACACGTTTGCACGCTTCGTCCGCGGCGAGAGCAATAGATTAGCATACGCCGCTTCCCTTGCGGTCGCGGAGAACCCCGCGCGCGCTTATAATCCGTTATTTATCTACAGCGCCTCGGGGCTAGGCAAGACTCATCTGCTCCACGCGATCGGAAACGAAGCCGCGCGAAAAGCCCCCTGGCTCAAGATCCTCTACGTCACATGCGAGCGCTTCGCTACTGACTTCTACCGCGCGCTCCACGAGAACAAGACCGCGCAGTTCCGCAAGCTCTACCGAACAGCTGACATTCTCTTGCTCGACGATGTGCACTTCCTGCGCGAGAAGACCGCCACCCAAGAAGAGCTTTTTCATACGTTTAACGATCTTTACCAGCGGGGCAAGCAGATCGTGCTGACCTCGGACCGTCCGCCGGAAGAGCTACCCCATCTCCATGAGGGGCTCATCTCGCGCTTCCGCGGGGGGCTGGTCGCTGACATCCAACCGCCTGATTTTGCCACGCGTCTTTCGATCTTGCGCGCCAAAGCCGAAGAACTTCAGCTTGATCTCCCTGCGGAGCTATTTGCATACATTGCGGAGCGGGTATGCTCGAACGTGCGTGCCTTAGAAGGAGCATTGGTGCGGATAACGGCCACCCTCGCTGTAAACGGCCATGAGCTCTCTAAAGAAGCCCTCGCAGCAGTGCTCCCACCACCGCAGAGCCCTCCGCCCATCACCCCGGAGCTCATCAAGAGCGAGGTCGCAAAGTATTATAAAGTCAGCGTCGAGGATCTTGAGGGCAACAGTCGGGAACGACGGGTCGTCTGCGCGCGTCAGATCGCGATCTATCTAGCGCGCGAACTGATGGATCTCTCCTTCCCCGCCTTGGGCGTGCTCTTTGGCGGGCGCGATCACAGCACGATCATGCACGCATATCGTCGAGCCAAAGCTCTCGCCGAGAGCCCGCTCTTCTCCGGGGAGATCGCGCAGCTGAAGGCCCAGCTATTCGAAAAGGCGCGCCGCCCCCAGTAAAATATCTTTAGAATGAAGATCGAGCATCTCACTCTCTATAACTTTCGCAATCTTGGGGCCACGGAGCTTGTCCCTGCTGACGGGCTGAATCTCATCGTAGGGCCCAATGCCGCGGGCAAGAGCAACCTCTGTGAGGCCCTCTATTACGCGGCCAAAGGGTGGCTGCTCAAGGGCGAGCGCCAGCGCGATGTGATCGCCTGGGGGGCTCACGAAGCAGCGCTTGAGCTCACCGTCAACGGCGACCATGTGCGCATCCATCTCAACGGGCAGGCGCGCGCAAAGACTATAGAACTCAATCGGGAGAAGAAGACCCAAAGCGAGGTGAGCGCCCTCGTGCGCGTGGTGCTCTTCACACCCGATGAACTGCAAATCATCAAAGGGCGACCAGAGGAGCGCCGGCGCTTCCTCGATCGCAGCATTGCCGAGCTCTCTCGAGAATATAGATATATCGTGCTCGAGTATGAGCAGACCCTCCAACGCAAGAACGCCTTGCTGCGCCAAGGCAAGCCCAACCTTGATGTACTCGAGGTCTTCAACGAAGAGTTGATAGCTCGCGGAAGCCGAATTATCGCTAAAAGAATCGAATATCTGAAAGCAATCAACAGGACTCTTTCCCAGCGCTATCGAGCAATTTCTGGGCGAGCCTCCGAGCTGACCGTGACGTATGAGACACCTCTCGATCTGGCTTCAGGAGATGTGCGCGCTCAGATCGCTCAGCTCATCGCGCAAGCTGCTCCTGAAGAGATCCGACGGGGCGTGGCGCTTGTGGGCCCGCACCGCGATGACGTGCGTTTTGATCTTGACGGCCACGACCTGAGGCGCTTCGGCTCCCAAGGCGAACAGAAATCCGCCCTCTGCGCCATGCTCTTAGCCCAGCTCGATCTGTATTATCAGCGCTTTGGAGATTACCCGGTCTTACTCTTAGACGACATACTCTCTGAGCTCGACAGCAGAAGATTCCAACGGCTCTTGCAGCTGCTCCCCCCAGGGGTTCAGATATTTCTTGCGCATACCGTCACAGAGATGGGTGAGCTCCATCCGGCAGTCCGCACAGCCGCTCAACGGATCTTCATGATCGAGGATGGGAAAGTCTCGGTAGTCCTATGATCGAGTCGGCTCTCATTGAGAAAGTCTTGCGCAAGCATGGCTTGCTCGATATCTATCGGGAGCAAGAGCCAGCGTTGCTATGGGAGAGAATTGTGGGCCCGCAAGTCGCTCGTTTGGCTCAGCCGATCTGGGTGCATCAGGGCGTGCTCTTCGTCGCGGTGCCCAATCATATTGTGCAGCACGAGTTTTCGCTCCTCCGTGAGGAGTTCAAGAGAAAGCTTAACGAAGCTCTCGGAGGCGAGCGCGTGCGCGAGATCCGTTTTCGTGTCGAGAGCTTCCCTAAGCCGTCATCTGGGCTCTCGCTCGATCAGGTTGAGCTGACGCCCGCTGAGGAGCGCAAGATCGAAGAGCTTGCAGCTGACATCTCCGATTCCCAGTTGCGCTCTGTTCTGACTCAGCTCATGAAGAAAGCGAAGAGAATAGAAAGAGCGCGCCAGCAGTTGGGCTGGAAGCCCTGCCCACACTGCGGTGCGCTCTGCGAGAAGAATTTCTGCCCCATTTGTGCTCGCTCGTTCAAGGAGGTCGACTAATGAAGATCGGGATCTTCACAGATACGTTCACGCCGCAGATCAACGGGGTCACAAGCATTCTCGAGGAGCTCGATCGCGTGCTCTCTCGAGCTGGCCATGACGTCTATATCTTCGCTCCCGCGTACTCACGCGCACAACGGAGCGAGAACGGCCGGATCTTTCGGTTCCCTGCCCTCACCGCGTACTTTCACAAAGATAGTCGCATCGTCATCCCATATGATCGTCGGGCGTTCCCCGTCTTCTCCCAGCTCGATGTCGTCTATAGTCATACCCCGGTCTCGATGGGGCTTCTAGCGATCCGCGTCGCCCGTAAGTATCATCTTCCTCATGTGCATACGTATCACACGCTCTTTACAGAGTATCTGCACTATCTGCCCAGGTTGATTCGCCCTACTCGTCGGATGGCCGAGCGCATGAGCGCGGCCTTCTGCAATCGCTGCGACGTGATCACGACCCCCTCCCAAGCTATGAAAGAGGAGCTGCTGCGCTATGGTGTTCACAAGCCCATCTATGTATTGCCCTTCGGGGTGGATATCGAGCCCTTTGAGCGCCCCCCTACGATTGACGTGCGCCGAGCGCTGAAGCTCGCTCTTGATGAGTTCTTCTTGCTGTATGCGGGGCGCTTGGGGATTGAAAAGAATTTACACTTTCTTCTCCGAGCGTTTCGGGTGCTCTTAGATCGTTGGAGAGGACCACAAGGGGTGCGGCTGGTGCTCGCTGGAGGAGGCCCACATCAGCCGATCTTTGAAGAATATGCGCGCGCGCTTCAGCTGGGGGATCGCGTGCTCTTCACGGGGTTCATCCCGCGTGAGGAGCTTGTAGACTATTATCGGGCTGCGGATCTATTCGTCTTTGCTTCTAAGACTGAAACTCAAGGGCTAGTCCTGATGGAAGCGATGGCCGCAGGGCTGCCCGCGGTCGCTGTGCGCGCCATGGGGGTCACGGATGTCGTCTTCGACGGCGAGACAGGGGTGCTCGTCCCCGAAGACGAATCTCTTTTCGCTCAGACTGTAATAGAGCTCTTACAAGACCCACAGCGCCGCTCCCAGCTTCACCAAGGAGCACTTCGCAAGGCCCGTGAGATGAGCATTCAACAGTCAGCAGCGCGGTTGCTCGAGATATTTTCGGAACTTCTCTCTGTAAAGTCTCATATGATACAATAAGACAACGCAGCAGCAAAGGAGGCATCCATGCGCAGACTCTTGACGTTTATCGTCGTCGGCTTCCTGATCGTCGCCATCGCACGCGCTCAGGGGGGCACGCCCGTCTTTATAATGGCCTGGGGGCAGCAGGGCACGAAAGACGGTCAGTTCAATGCCCCCGAGGGGATCGCCGTAGACAGCGAGGGCAACGTCTACGTCGCGGATACGGAGAACCATAGAGTGCAAAAGTTCGACGCCAACGGAAAGTTTCTCCTGCAGTGGGGCTCCAAAGGCACTAACAATGGGCAGTTCGAGAGCCCAAGCGGCATCGCCCTTGACAGAGAGAACAACGTCTACGTCGCCGATACGTTCAACAATCGCATTCAGAAGTTTGACAAGAACGGAAAATTTCTTGGGAAGTGGGGCACGCCCTGTGAGATACAGTCTGGGAAGGGCTGTGTGGACCCCGACGGGCCGGGGCCGCTCCAGCCGGGCGATGGGCAGTTCAACCTCCCCGTAGGGATCGCTTTCGATAGAGAGGGTAATCTCTATGTGACCGATGCGTTCAATCACCGGGTGCAGAAGTTCAGCCCGACGGGAAAATTCTTGGGCAAATTTGGGGTCTTCGGCACCGGGGATGGGCAGTTCAACATCACCGCAGGGATCGCCCTCGATAAAGACGGCAATATCTACATTTCGGATAACAAGAACGACCGGGTGCAGAAGTTCGACCTTACGGGAAAGTTCTTGGGGAAGTTGGACGCCCCCATGCGCCGTCCCTATCACTTGGCCGTAGATAGCGCCAATCGCATCTATGTTGTAGACCAAGGGAACAATCGCGTGCAAGTCTTCGACGAGACGGGAAAGTTTCTCTTGGCATGGGGCAAAGAGGGCGCAGCCCCAGGAGAGTTCCAAGCCCCCAAGGGCATTGCGATCTTTCAGAATTTTATCTATATTGCTGACTCGGATAACCATCGGATACAAAAGTTCGAGTGGCGCTAGGGCTTGCGTGCCCCTTGGGACATCGCTAGAATGTCTGTGTGAAACGCATAGAGGGGACAACGATCTTAGCGATTCGTTCGGCTCAGGAGCGCTGCGCGGTCATCGCCGCTGATGGCCAAGCGACCCTCAGCAACGTCGTCATCAAGAGCACGGCCAAGAAAGTGCGCAAGATCTATAACGATCAAGTGCTTGTGGGGTTTGCTGGGGCGACCGCCGATGCGATCACGCTCTTTGAGCGCTTTGAGAATAAGCTCAAAGAATTTGGGGGAAACCTCAAGCGCGCGGCGGTGGAGCTGACGAAGGATTGGCGGACGGATCGCGTCTTGCGGCGGCTGGAAGCGATGATGGCTGTAGCAAATTCCGAAGCGTTGCTGGTGATCTCCGGCGCGGGCGATGTCATCGAGCCCGATGACGAGATGATCGGACTGGGCTCCGGGGGAGCGTATGCTCTGGCCGCAGCCAGAGCCCTCCGACAGAACACCCAGCTCCCCATAGAAGAGATCGCCCGCAAGTCACTAGAGATCGCCGGGACGCTCGATATCTACACGAACCAGCATATCTTCATAGAGAAGCTCCAGTGGTGAAGTATGGCAGACATTATCGAGATTAACCCATTAGTGGAGGAACGCGCGCGCGAGCTCTCCCCCAAGGAGATCGTGGCCGAGCTCGATAAGTACATTGTGGGGCAAGAAGAGGCCAAACGCGCGGTAGCCATCGCCCTGAGAAACCGCGTGCGCCGCATGCGCGTCACCGACCCCATCCGCAAAGAGATCCTTCCCAAGAATATCTTGATGATCGGCCCTACGGGTGTGGGCAAGACCGAGATCTCCCGGAGGCTCGCAAGCTTGGTGAAAGCCCCGTTCTTGAAGGTCGAGGCGACTCGATACACCGAAGTGGGGTATGTGGGGCGCGACGTCGAATCCATGGTGCGCGATCTGGTCGAAGTGAGCTACCAGATGGTGCGCCAGGAGGCGATCGAGAAGATCAAGCACGAAGCAGAGCGCGCTGTCGAGGAGCGCATTTTAGATGCGCTTGTAGGGGCAGCCCCCGTGGGCATAGACGAAGAGCGCCGCGCTTCGTGGCAGCACACCCGCGAGCGATTCCGAGAGAAGCTTCGAGCTGGGCAGCTCGAAGAGCACTATATTGAGATTCGCGTCAAGCGCGAGTCGCCCTTCTCCCAAGTCAACGTCTTCTCAGTCGAGGGCGTGGAGCAGATGGGGGTAGATATGGGGGAGCTCTTAGAGAAATTTATGCCCCCGGTCTTCGTCACCAAGCGCCTCAAGATCAAGGAGGCGCGCGAAGTGCTCTTCAATCAAGAAGCAGATAAGCTCATCAATCACGATGAGATCAAGCGCCAGGCCGTCCAACGCGCCGAGGAGACCGGGATTATCTTCATAGACGAGATTGATAAGATCGCCGCTGGGGGGCGCGAGGAGCGGTTCGGGCCGGGGGTGTCCCGCCAAGGGGTACAGCGCGATCTCTTGCCCATTCTTGAGGGCACGACCGTGCGGACCCGCTATGGCAACGTGCGCACGGATAATATTTTATTTATTGCGGCGGGGGCGTTTACTATGGCCAAGCCCTCGGACCTCATCCCGGAGCTGCAAGGGCGACTGCCCATCCGAGTTGAGCTGAAGCCCCTCAGCAAAGAAGATTTTCGCAGAATCCTCAAAGAACCCCAAGATGCCCTTACGAAACAGTATCAAGCCCTGATGGCTACTGAGGGGTTACAGTTAGAGTTTACCGATGACGCCCTGGATGCTCTTGCGGAGATTGCGTTTCGGCTTAATGAAAGACTTGAGAACATCGGGGCGCGGCGGCTCCACACCGTCATGGAGAAGCTCATGGAGGATATTGCGTTTGAGACGTGTGATCTGCCCGAGCCCAAGACGTTCACGATTGACGCCGCGTATGTCCATGCGAAGCTCAAGGGAATTGTAGAAGACTTGGACTTGAGCCGATACATTCTTTGACCCTTCCGCTCAAGGAGGTAGTTCAATGAGAGCTTCGGATATGGTGGGTGTGGCGTATGTGGGGGCGATCACGGCATTTATTGTCTTTCAGAATGAGCTGTTTATCTCGCTGACGGCGCGATATCCCTATCCTATGGGGTTTGCGAAGATCGCGCTGTTGGCAACTTTTGGGGAATGTTTGAAGTACCGGCTCACCACGGGGCAGTGGATTCCTGAGAAGATCGCTGTGCGGTTTCTCGTGTGGGGAGTGTTTGGGCTGTGGTTTACGGCAGCGTTCCCTTTTGTTGCCGGCGGCGTGCAGGCGCTCTCAGAAAGCCACTTATGGGCTTCAGCCTCGCCATTCTGGATGAGCGTATGGATCAATGCCCTTGGGGGCTATGCGTTCTTCATGATGTTCACACACTACTGGATTGATGTTATGATCGCCGAGGGATTCTGCTGGCCGTGGCAGGTCTTGGGGCGCCCAGAGACGAGTCGCTGGGCAAAGATTATCTTTATCTCTCTGGTACTATTTTGGATTCCTGCGCATACGCTGACGTTCTCGTTGCCGCCGACGCTGCGCGTCACGAGCGCGGCGTATCTATCTATTGCCCTTGGGGTAATTCTTTCGTTTGCTGCTCGGCGGGGGCGTTAAATCTGTTCATAACTGTCTCGATATCTGTTTGCACAAAGCACGCGATCGCGTCGGCGGCACGTGAGAGTATCCGAGGGAGCTGAACTTGCTCTTCTTCAGTAAATTCCCCCAAAACGTAGTCGGTCAGATCCCGAAGGGGCTGAGGGCTTCCAATCCCAATACGCAGCCGGGGGATCTCGTCGGTGCCCAATTCGAAAATCACTGACTCCATGCCGTGATGCCCCCCAGCACTCCCACCCTTACGCGCCCGCAGCCTCCCAAACGGCAGAGCATAGTCATCATAGACGATGAGGCAGTCCGACGGGGCTACAGAATATTTCTGACAGATCTCTTTCACGGCGATGCCGCTGACGTTCATATAAACAGATGGTTCAACGACGAGCACCGTGTCGCTCACCTGGTAGGCGACTGAGAAATCGTGCTCAGTCTTTTGAATCTCTGTGAAGCGATCAAGAAACGAGCGCACCGCCAGGCGACCCATATTGTGGCGTGTGCGCTCGTATGCTTTCCCAGGATTGCCCAAACCAACGACGGCCTTCACTATGATTATTTCTTCTCTGGCTTCTTCTCTTCGGATTTCTCGGCAGGAGCAGGAGCTGCACCTTCCCCTGCTGCGGGGGCTGCGCCTTCTGCCGGAGCAGCGCCCTCCACACCCGGAACAGCAGCCACAACCTCTTCCTTACGCGGCGCCACGATCGTCACGATCGTGGCCTCTCCCGGCGTCAACACTTGCACGCCTTCGAGCTTGAGCTCGTTGACGTGCACAGCCTGGCCAATACCAAGGTGAGTCACATCAACCTCAACGATCTCCGGGATGGAGTCTATGGGGCCTCGAACTTTAATACGGTCGCGCAGAAGCTGCAAGACCCCGCCCTCCTTGCGCCCCTTGGCATCTCCACGCAATCGTACTGGGACTTCTATGGTCACCAACCGATCCGGGGCCGGATGATACAGATCAATGTGTATGACGCGATCCGTCAAGAGATCATACTGGATCTCTTTGATGAACGCCGGGAACTTCTGGCCATCGAGCTCGACGATGATCTTGGAGCTTCGGGTGATCTGTGCCAGGAGCTTCTCCAGATCCTTGGCCGGTAGCGCGATGGGTTGATGGACCTCGTGTCCGTAGAGCACGCCGGGGATGAACCCCGAGCGGCGCAGGGCTCGCGGGTTGGGCTTGGGCCCGCGTGGCGATGCTTTAATTGTGTATTCCATAAGGACTCTCCTCCCTTGTATCGCTAATAATTAACTTAATAATGGGGAAACATCTCGCTCACGGATTCTTGCCGATGGATGCGCTTGATCGTCTCCGCTAGGAGAGCCCCCACCGAGATCACAGCGATCTTGGGGCTTGTGGGTGGGGGGATCGTATTGGTCACGACGATCTTCTTCAGTGGTGAGGCTTCTAATTTTCTGACGGCATCCCCGGCAAAGACCCCATGAATGAAGGCTGCAGAGACCTCTTGGACACCAAATTCCAACAAGAGATTGGTCGCCTCGATGACCGTCCCGCCGGTGGCCAAGATGTCGTCAACTAAGACAGCGCGCTTGCCCTTCACGTCTCCAATGATATTGAGCGCGCGCACTTCTGTGGGGCTGACGCGGCTCTTCTCGACGATGGCTAAGGGCAATTCTAGGCGCTCGGCAACTGCGCGGGCGCGCTTGGCCGCCCCGACATCGGGCGCGACGATCACGGTGTTTTCTAAGTTCTGATGGCGAAAGTAATTTGCGAGAATTGGGTCTCCCCGAAGATTGTCCACGGGGATATCGAAGAACCCTTGGATCTGGCCCGCGGGTAGATCGAGCGTGAGGACTCTATCGGCCCCTGCGGTGACGATCATATTGGCGACGAGCTTGGCGCTGATAGGCACCCGCCCAATATGCTTTCTATCCTGGCGGGCGTAGCCGTAGTAGGGGACCACGGCGGTGATCCGTTCTGCCGAAGCTCGCTTGAGCGCGTCAATAATCAATAACAATTCCATAAGATTCTCATTGACCGGGGGGCAGGTCGGCTGGATGACGCAGACGTCGGCCCCGCGCACCGTCTCTTTGATATGGATGTTGATCTCGCCATCGGGGAAGCGACCAATCTCAGCCGCCGTCAGCGGGATCCCTAAATGCTCACTGATCTCTTGCGCTAAGGCGGGATTGGCGTTGCCCGCGATGAGCTTCAATTCGCCTTGCACAGTCTTTACTATAGCAAATTCACGGTGAGCCTGCAATCAAGCGATGGATTTCGTCAAGAGGGCGAGTGTGGGGCGTATGGAGAATAGAGTGCATGGAGCCGCCGCCGTCCCCGGGGAAGCGCGGGATGATATGGACGTGCAGATGAGGGACGGCCTGGCCTGCAGCTCGCCCATCGTTGATCCCAATATTGAACGCAGGAACCCCAAGGGCACGAGCGATGCGCTCCGTGACTTTCTGGACGGTTTGAAAGAGCTTCCCCGCAAGTTCTGGGGACAGATCCGAGAGTCGTTCCGCATGCGCTTTGGGGATGACAAGGGTATGGCCATCGGCCATAGGGTAAATATCGAGAAATGCTAAAGTCTCTGAGTCTTCGTAGATTTTCTGGGCGGACAGTTCTCCTCGCACGATCTTACAAAAGATACAACTCACGGTCTCACCTCATCCTCTCACCCCTGGCCCCTCTCCCGTGGCTCACCCACGGGAGAGGGGGCAGAGGTAAGGGAGATTTCTGCGAACGTATGCTTCCCTATGCGCACGAGTGTCCCGTCTCTCACAGCGACACTCTGATCGAACTGAGTGATCTTCATCCCATCTATCTCGACGGCACCCTGCTCAATGAGGCGCTTGGCTTCGGATCGACTCTTTGCAAGCAGTGCTACTAAGTCTACGATCCAGATGGTGCCGTCGGGCTTGAGCACCCTTCTGTCGAGAGGGAGCTTGGGGACTTCGGTAGGGCGCTCCTTGCGCGCGAAGACTCGCTCAAACTCTTCTAGAGCTCGATCAGCAGCTTCTACAGAGTGATAGCGGGCCACGACGGCATGGGCCATCTTCTGCTTCTGTTGCTTGGGATGGAGCTTCTTCAGCTCTTCCCAATCCAAGTCCGTCAAGAGCTTGACGTACTTCTCGATGAGCGCGTCTGGGATGGACATTAACTTTCCGAACATCTCGTTGGGGGGGTCTGTAATCCCAACGTAGTTGCCGTAGCTCTTGCTCATCTTCTTGACGCCATCGAGCCCTTCAAGGAGAGGCATGAGGAAGCAGACTTGGGGCTCTTGGCCATAGCGCTCTTGCAAAGCTCGCCCCACGAGGAGATTAAAGCGCTGATCGGTCCCGCCCAGCTCCACGTCGGCGTGGATGGCGACGGAGTCATAGCCTTGGGCCAAGGGGTAGAGAAACTCGACGATGCTGATGGGGTTGCCCTCGCGGAATCGTTTTGAGAAATCATCGCGCTCGAGCATCGCTGCGACGGTGTATTTCGAAGCGAGCTCCAAGAGCCGAGCAAAGTCCATCTGTTCGAGCCACTCGGAGTTGTAGCGGAATTCTGTGCGAGCTGGGTCTAAGATCTTGAGGGCTTGCTCTCTGTACGCTTTCATATTAGCTTCGACTTCTTCTTTCGAGAGCATCTTGCGTTGGCTGGCGCGTTCGGAGGGGTCGCCGATCCGTGCTGTAAAATCGCCGACGATCAAGACGGCGGTGTGCCCCAGCTCTTGGAAGTCGCGCAATTTCTGCAAGACGACGCCAATCCCGATATGAATATCTGGGCTGGTAGGATCGACTCCGAGCTTGACTCTGAGGGGTTTTCCTGTGCGCTGTGAGCGCTCTAATTTTCTGATGAGATCATCCTCGGGGATGATTTCCACCGCGCGGCGCTTGAGGAATCGCAACTGCTCTTCGAGCGTGAGGTGCTTCGCCATATAGGGTGAGTTTAGCGGAGGGCCTTGCGTGATGCAACTCCTCGCCATATACTGAGCTGTACATAGACAAAAGGGAAGGAGGCCCTTATGAAAACTGAATGGCGCTTCAGCACGGTGTGGCTATTTCTCTTATATGTGGCTGCTATGAGTGTTGGGGGATCATTGGTGAGCATAGTATGGGCTTTAGGTGAAAATCAGTCTGATTTTCAGGTGTTGCCCAGGGTGCTCCTTGCCCTGGCTTCTCTCTTGCTATCATTAGGGATCATATTGAAAGCTAGGGAGAGAAAGTAAACTTACTTGAGATAGCTTCTCCGACGCTCAAGAAGTCATGTGTATCCTAAGCGAGTTGACGGGCGAGGACATCTGGAGCAAGCTCCAGCAGATGGACCTGCACGAGGTGCTGCGCACCCTGGAG
>DAIPXV010000035.1:0-16427 GCA_036783095.1 Candidatus Bipolaricaulota bacterium | reverse complement strand
ACCCGGGGCCGGGGGCAGGGCCGCCACTACCGCCTGGCCACCGAAGAAGACCTCGCCGCCTTCCAGAAGGCCGAGGCCGCCCTGCGCGCGCTGCTGCAAACCCCCTCCCCCTGGCCCTTCGGCCTCCCCTGGGTGCCGGAAGAGCCATCGCCAGGAACTATCGGACAGGGACCTTCGCAGCGGCCGAGTTATGGGATGACGACCTGGGGAAAGTACTTCAACCCCCGCCAGTTGCTGGCGCTGGTGACCTTCGGCAAATGGGTGCGGGCCGCGCACGGGGAAATCCTCCGCCAGACCTCCGACCCCGACTTCGCCAGAGCCGTGGCAACGTATCTGGCGCTGGCGGTGGATTTTATAGCAAACTACAACTGCCTGCTTGCGAGCAACCACGCAAGCAAAGAAGTTTTACGCGCTGCTATGGCAGGTCACCACCTGCATATGGTCTGGGATTATGCGGAAACAAATCCGCTTCAATCTGAAGCCGGTAGCGGCTGGGGTGCTGCAATGGAATGGCTCGTCCGCTATCTCACCCGCGAATCCCGCATCCCGCAGGCGGGTTCCGCCCATCTCGGTTCCGCTGCCGCCCTGCCCTTCCCGGACCGGCACTTTGACGCCGTCGTCATTGACCCGCCCTACGCCGATAACGTCCCCTACGCCGACCTCTCTGACTTCTTCTACGTCTGGCTGCGGCGCACCGTGGGCGACCTTTATCCCGAAGCCTTCCAGTGGACGCTGACGCCCAAAGACGAGGAGGCCGTGGTCAACCCCGCCCGCTTTGGCGGCGGAAAACGGGGGGAAGAGATCGCCCAGAGACACTACGAGCGGCTGATGCAGGCATCTTTCGCCGAAATCTACCGCGTCCTCAAACCCGAAGGAATGGCCGTGGTCATGTTCACCCACCGCTCCACCGCCGCCTGGGAGAGTCTCATCCAGTCCCTCCTGGACGCCGGCCTCTACCCCACCGTCTCCTTCCCCGTGCACACCGAAATGGAGGCCTCCACCCACCAGCGGGGCAAAGGCGCCATCCAGAGCACCATCCTCATGGCCTGCCGCCGCCGCCCCGAAAACGCCCCCATCGGCTGGTACGCCCAGGTGCGCGCGGAACTTGAGGAAGCCATCCCTCGGCGCCTGGCGGAGTTCTGGCGGGCGGGCATCCGCGGCGCGGACTTCTTCATCTCCGCTATCGGTCCGGCCGTGGGCGTCTTCGGGAAATACCGCAAAGTAATGCACCCCGATAGCCGAGAGATCACCGTGAGCGATCTGCTCGATGAGGCGCGAGGCATCGTCTCGGCCTTCGCCCTGGAGCAGTTGGGCCTGGCCCGGCTGGATGAGCCGACTCGCTTCTACGTCCTCTCCCGCTGGGCCTACGGCGGTGACCGGCTGTCCTTTGATGAAGCCAATAAGCTCGCCAAGAGCGCGGGAGCCGAACTCGATGCCCTCTCCGCTCAGCACCTCCTCGTGGAGCGCACAGGAGATACCGCGCGACTGCTCACCTTCAGCGAACGTCTGGAGAACGGACGATTCCGCGAGAGCTTGCAACAAGCCGCAGAAGATGGGAGAATCGTCTCGCTGCCGGAGGTGGACCAACTCCATCTCATGCTGTACCTTTGGCGAAAAGGGGAGACGGAGATGCTCTCGAGCCTGCTGGGACAAAGCGGTATTCTCTCGGAAGACCATCCCCTGTGGCGCACGGCGCAAGCGCTCTTGGAGATCGAGCGGCATCATCCCAGTGGCGCCCTCGGCGAAGAGGCCACGGTCTTGGCACAACTGTTGGGGAGCAAGCGCGGCTTGCTCCGCCAGGCGCAAGAGGCTCACGCCGCCACACAACAGCTGCGATTATTTCGCTGAGGAGGTCAACTATGGCACACAGCGCAAAGCGAGTCTGGGAGGTCTGCGAGCCGCACCCGGATGTCTTCTCCCGCGATCCCGATCCATCGCTCTTTGCCATCAGCTTGCACCATGTGATGCAGGGCTCCGCAGACAGGGACTATACGGACGCAGAGCGGTTCTTCAGCCGCACGTATATGACCCGGGCTCTCTCGGATCTGTTGGAGCGGGTGGTGGGGCGGCTGGCGGGCCAGGGTCGGGGCGCGCCGATCTTACGCTTGGAGACCCCCTTCGGCGGCGGCAAGACCCACACCATGACGGCCCTCTTCCACATCGCGCGCTCGCCGCAAGTTCTCAGCACGCACGAAGCGCTCCAGCCCATCCTCAAGCAACTCAATCTGAGAGCGCTGCCCGACGACGTACACGTAGCTGTATTGGACGGGCGCGGGCTGGATGTGCGCGAGCGGCGCGCGGAGGATGGACTGACCATCCGCACCCTCTGGGGCGAATTGGCTTATCAACTGGGCGGCCGCGCAGGCTATGAGATGCTCGCCGCTGCCGACGAGACGCGCACCGCCCCCGGCGGCGCCCGCCTGACGGAGCTGCTCCAGCGCCACCAGCCGGCCCTCATTCTCATGGACGAGGTGCTGGAATATCTGCTCAAAGCGCGGGCGGTCAAAGTAGGCGACAGCAACCTCATGGAGCAGACGGGCACGTTCCTGGGTGAATTGACCTCGGCCGTCAGCGCGGTGCCTCGGAGCGTCCTGGTGCTGGCGTTGCCCGCCTCGTCGCTCGAAGTAGCGGCAGAGAACCAAGAGGCCGCCGAACGCCTCTTCCAGTACGCCAAGAAGGTCCTGGGGCGCATGGAGCTGGTGGAGACCCCTGTGGCCCAGGACGAGGTCTTCGGCGTCCTGCGGCGGCGGTTGTTCAAGAGCATCGGGAGCGAGCGCGAGCAGAAGAGGGCTGTGGAAGCCCTGCGGGAGTACTACGACGAATATGCCCGCTTCTTCCCCGACCGGCTGCGCTCGCCCGACTATAAAGAACGGATGCTTCAAGCCTATCCCTTTCACCCGGAACTGATTGATCTGCTCTATGAGCGCTGGGGGCCACACCCGCAGTTCCAGCGCACCCGCGGGGCGTTGCGATTGCTCGCGCTCGTATTACGGCGTGTCTTCAATCAGCGGGATGGCTCGGCAATTCTCATCCAGCCCCATCATATTGACCTGGCCGACCGCCACATCCGCGGGGAGGTGGTTCGGCTCTTGGACAGCAGCTGGGATGTCATCGTGACCGGCGACGTGCTGCAGCGGGCACGAGATATAGAGCAGCAGGTAGGCGGCGAGTACGCCAGAGAGCAATTGGGGAAAGGCGCGGCGTCCTGCGCTTTTCTCTACAGCATCTCCGCGGCTACTCGCGATGCCGGGGCCACCGAGGAAGAGATCCGCACCGCCCTCTTGCGCCCGCCGATCAACCCGGCGATGGCCTCGGAGGTGCTGGGGCGGCTGCGCGAAGGGCTGTGGTACCTGCGCTATCGCGACCGCCGCTACTTGTTCACGGCCAAACCTAATCTCAACAAGGTCATCCTGGACTTCGAGAGCGAGGTGACCGACGAGGCGGTAGATGAAGCTCTCAAGGACCGCCTGAAGGCGCTGACCGGGAGTGGCCTTGGAATTTTTCAAGTGGTCGTAGCCCCGCACGCGGCTGACCTTGTGCCCGACCGCGCCCAACCAACCTTGGTGGTGCTCTCGTTTGATGTGACGAGCCCTCAGGAGTGGATGGCGCAAGCGGTGGAGCGCGCCGGAGAGGGTATCCGCACCAACAAAAATATGCTCGTCTTCCTCGTGCCCGATAAGACGCGGCTCCCGGCGCTACGGTCCGCCCTCAGGCGCTGGCTCGCCCTCGCGGAGCTTGGGCGCTCTCCTTCCTTCAAGGAGATGGAAAAGGAAGACCAACAGCAAGTCAGAGACCAGGTGAAAGACAAGGAAACGGAGGTGGAAGCTCTCCTGCGCCAAGCTTACCAGGAGGTGTATCGTCCAGGCAACGGCAGCGTGAAGCGAGTCTCTGTCACCAGCCCGGTCGAAGCCAAGACCTTGGACGAGTATGCGGAGCAAGTCTTAGAGAAAGCTGGGGTTCTTTTAGAGCGGGTGGCACCGGAGTATCTGAAAGAGACGCTGCGAGTGGAGGATGCTAGGGAAGTGCCCCTCTCTCAGGTGACCAACCTCTTCACTGGGGTGGCGGGGCAGCCAGTTCCAAAGAATCCTCAGGCGGTGCTGCAGCAGGCCGTGCAAGAGGGTGTCAAGCAAGGTCTGTTCGGCGTGCGCGTGGGTGAGCACGTTTACCTCCGCCAAGAAGTGCCGGAGGATGTGCTGAAAACTCCTGGCGCCGTGCTGGTTCCCCCGAAAACACCCCCTCCGTCGCCACGGCCGACTAAGGAGGTGGGACCGGTCACCTTGAGGGTGCGCACAAGCGCCAGCATTCTCTACCCTCTTTTGCAAGCAGCACAGAAGTTGAAAGACCTGCGAGAGGCATCGGTATCGCTGGAGGTGCACGACCCCACCGGCGAGATGGCCCGGCTGCGGGCAGACCTAGAGAGACTATTGCGGGACTACGGCTGCACGGTGGAGTGGGATGATGAACCTGAATGAAAGATTTCGTGCCGAGGGGGGGACTCGAACCCCCACGGGTTACCCCACACGCCCCTCAAACGTGCGCGTCTGCCAATTCCGCCACCTCGGCCTTGGGAAGCGTGTCCCTTTGATATTAGCTCATAGCTGCTGATCTGTCAAGCTGACCACGGACGACCTAACCCTAGCTCCCCTCTCCGTGTCGGGGAGGGGCTAGGGGAGGGGTCTTCACCCACGATAAATCTCCGTCCCCGCTCGACCCTCCAACGCCTCCGCAGCTTTCTCCAACGACGTAATATACGCGCGCTCGCCCCCGCCCTCTACAAACCGAATCGCTGCTTCAATCTTCGGCCCCATGCTCCCCGGCGGGAAATGCCCCTCCCCTAAATACTTCCTCGCTTCGCTCACTGAAAGTCTATCTAAAAAGACTTGCTGCGGCGTCCCAAAGTGCAGCGCCACCCGCTCGACGTTCGTCAGAATCAAGAGAATCTCAGCCCCAAGCTCCTCGGCCAGCAGCGCCGACGCTAAGTCTTTATCAATCACGGCTTCGACCCCACGCCACTGCCCGTCCTCGCGCACCACAGGCACTCCCCCACCCCCGCAGGCGACCACAATCGAACCCGCCTCGACCAGCTCCTTGATGCTCTCGATCTCGACGATCTCCTTCGGCTCCGGTGAAGCGACCACCCGCCGCCACGGCTTCATTCCCTTCCCCACTCTCTTTAAGACGTACCCCTTCTGCTCTAGGAGGGGGCGCTCGCGCTCGGAATAGAACGGCCCGATGGGCTTAGTCGGCTCGACAAACGCCGGGTCGTCACGATCTACTCGCACTTGAGTCACGACCGTCACGACGGGCTTGGCGATGCCCATCTGCGCGAGGGCTTCGCGCAGCTTCTGCTGAATCAAATAGCCCAATTGCCCCTGGGTCATCGCCCCGCAGATATCCAGTGGCAACGGCGGGACAAGCTTTTTCGCCTCTTCTTGCTGAATCAAAAGATTCCCCACTTGCGGGCCGTTGCCGTGCGTGACGACAACTCGGTAGCCCCGCGCGATGATCTGCGCTACGCGCGCACAACTGCGCTCGATCGTGCGAATCTGCTCGGATACAGATCCGTTGGTGTTCGGGTCGAGCAGAGCGTTTCCGCCCAACGCGATGACCACTGTTGTGTGTGTGCTCATAGATTCTGAATGCTCCTCTGGCTCCTTACCCTCACCCCCATCCCCTCTCCCCTCAGAGGGAGAGGGGAGATAGGGGTGAGGGGCTTTGGCTCAGACGCGCTCGACCTTGATGAGATTGGTTGTGCCCGGCACGCCGAAGGGCACCCCCGCCGTGATCACCACGAGCGATCCTGCAGGAAGTTGCCCCACCTTGGCCGCCGCTTCTATAGATAATTTCAGCATAGCATCGGTGTCCTTGGAGAACTCGACTTGCACGGCATAGACCCCCCACACGAGCGCTAATTTGTTGCGCACCCGCTCCGTGTACGTTACCGCGATAATTGGGGTCCTGGGGCGGAACTTCGCCACCAGTTTGGCTGTCGAGCCTGAGGTCGTCGAGGGGATGATCGCCGCAGCACCGATTCGATCCGCGATCTGGCATGCAGACTCCCCGATCGCCTCGGTCACCGTGCCCTCGCTCATCTCATATCTCCGATAGATGGCGGGAGATCGCTCGATGCGTTCGGCGATTCGGCTCATCATGCGCACCGCCTCGACGGGATAGTTCCCCACCGCCGTCTCTTCAGAGAGCATCACCGCGTCGGCCCCGTCAAGAATAGCGTTGGCGACGTCGGCGACCTCGGCGCGGGTCGGCGTGGGGCTTTCCGTCATAGACTTGAGCATTTGTGTGGCGATGATGACGGGCTTGCCTGCGCGATTGCACTTCTTGACGATCTCTTTCTGCAAGAGCGGAACTTCTTCCGGGGGCAGCTCGACCCCCAAGTCCCCGCGCGCGACCATCACCCCATCAGAAGCTGCAATAATATCGTCAATATTGCGAGCGGCCTCGCGCGTCTCGATCTTGGCGATGATCTCTATATCTGTCAAACCCAAGAGCTTTCGGATATGGTCAATATCCAGGCCCGTCTGGATGAAGCTCGCCGCGATGTAATCGACCCCGACTGCTTTGGCGAATAGAATATCGTCTTCGTCGGACTGGGCGATGCCGGGCAGCGCGACTTCGGGCACGCTGACGCGCTTGCGCTCCCCAAGCTCCCGAGAGTTTTTCACTTCGCAGATAATCCGTCCCGGATGGACTTCTAAAACCCCAAGCTCGATCTCCCCATTAGCCAAGAGAATCTTCATGCCCGGACGAATATACTGAGAAAGCCCTTTGTAGCTGATAGAGATCTGGGACTCATCGCCGAGCACGGGCTCCTCGACGAGGGTGAGCCTCTGCCCTTGGCGCAAGAAGATCTTCTCTGTCTTGAGCTCTCCGGTGCGGATCGCCGGGCCCTTGGTGTCGGCCATGACGGCCACGGGCACCCCCAGAGAGCGCGCGACGGCTCGGACACGCTCGATGACCTCACGATGCTCGTCGTGCGTGCCATGAGACATATTGATCCGCGCAACGTTCATGCCGCTGACGATCATCGCGCGGAGTATCTCTGGGCTTGAAGAAACAGGCCCAATCGTGCAGACGATCTTGGTTCGTTTGATCATAGCGCTTCGACGGCATTAGTGTAGCAAATTTGGCGCGTTCGCGAAAGCCCCCTGTCCCCTCCGGGTCTGACTGAGATCATGGTGAGCGCGCGCGCCATCTGGTATATCTAAGGGCGTTTTGCTACAGAGTCATCAGGACAGTATAATTGCGCAATCAAGAATCATCCTCACCTTCATCCCCTCTCCCCTCTGAGGGAGAGGGGAGCACAGGGGTGAGGGGGCGCAGGAGGAGATGACGGGAGTGTATGGCAGTGTGGCCTAGATCTTCAGTGGCTAAGAAATTCCTCAACGCCATTACAGGAGTTGGGCTGGGGATCTTTGTGATCGTCCATCTCTTAGAGAATCTACTCTTGCTCACCGGGAACCCCGATGATTTTAACCGCTGGGCCCACTTTCTAGAGAGCTTCGGCCTCTTGCTCCGCCTCATCGAGCTAGGGCTCGCCGCGTTCTTTCTTGCGCACATCTGGAGCGCCCTGATGGTCTATTGGGATAAGCTCAAGGCGCGTCCCTCCGGCTACAGCGTCTATCGCTCAGCAGGCTGGACAAGCCGCCAGACCCTCTCCTCGCAAACGATGATCTACACGGGGATCGTTTTGTTAGCGTTTGTCATCTGGCACGTGGTGACGTTCCGCTTCGGGCCGTACTACCCTATAACGGTTGACGGGATCGAGATGCGCGATCTCCATAGATTAG
This sequence comes from Candidatus Bipolaricaulota bacterium, assembly GCA_036783095.1. Taxonomy (GTDB): domain Bacteria; phylum Bipolaricaulota; class Bipolaricaulia; order RBG-16-55-9; family DRXL01; genus JANXCC01. The sequence goes on along the minus strand of DAIPXV010000035.1, from coordinate 8,622 downwards.
TGGTCGAGGTCTTCAGCAATCCCCTCAACGTCGCCCTATACGTTGCCGTGATGATATTCTTGGGGTTTCACTTGAGGCACGGCTTCTGGAGCGCCCTGCAATCTCTTGGGGCGTATCATCCGCGCTGGACGCCCTTGTGGTACACGGGTGGGGCGATCGTCGCCGCGCTCTTGGCTGTGGGATTTATCGTAATCCCCGTGTGGGTCTATCTGTATCTCTAGGAGGGCATACTCTATGGCGGTAGCAGTCAAGCTCGACTCAAAAGTTCCCAGCGGCCCACTGGAGTCCCGATGGACTCGACATAAGGATCAGCTCAAATTAGTCAGTCCGGCCAATAAGCGCAAGTATACGATCTTGGTCGTGGGGACGGGCTTGGCCGGGGCTTCGGCCGCGGCGTCTTTAGCCGAGCTCGGCTATAATGTCAAAGCGTTCTGTATCCAAGATTCGCCCCGCCGGGCACACTCCATCGCTGCTCAAGGGGGCATCAACGCCGCGAAAAATTATAAGAACGACGGCGACAGCGTCTGGAGGCTCTTTTACGATACGATCAAGGGTGGCGATTTTCGTGCTCGCGAGTCGAACGTCTACCGTCTTGCCGAGCTGAGCGTCAATATTATAGATCAGTGTGTCGCTCAAGGGGTGCCGTTTGCCCGCGAGTACGGCGGACTGCTAGATACGCGATCCTTCGGCGGTGCCCAAGTCGAGCGCACGTTCTATGCCCGCGGCCAGACGGGCCAACAGTTGTTGCTAGGCGCGTACAGCGCCATGATGCGCCAGGTGGACGCCGGGCGCGTGACGCTCTACCCCCGACGCGAGATGCTCGATCTCGTCGTGATCAACGGGCAAGCGCGGGGGATCGTCTGTAGAAATCTCATCACCGGCGAGCTCGAGCCCTACGTGGGCGACGCCGTGGTGCTCTGCACCGGCGGCTACGGCAATGCGTACTTCCTCGCAACGTATGCGAAAAACTCTAACGCCACCGCAATCTGGCGCTGCTATAAGCGCGGCGCATTCTTCGCCAACCCGTGTTTTACCCAGATCCACCCCACGTGTATCCCCGTCACAGGGGACTATCAGTCGAAATTGACCCTGATGAGCGAGAGCTTGCGCAACGACGGGCGCGTCTGGGTCCCCAAGAAGAAGGGCGACACCCGCCCGCCCAACGAGATCCCCGAAGACGAGAGAGATTACTTTCTTGAGCGCAAATACCCCAGCTATGGGAACTTAGCCCCACGAGATATCTCTTCGCGCGCGGTCAAGGCCGTCTGCGACGAGGGGCGCGGCGTCGGCGCGTCGGGGCGCGCCGTCTACCTCGATTTCTCGGATACGATCCGCGAGAAGGGCATCGAGTACATTAAAGAGAAATACGGCAATCTCTTTGAAATGTACCAGCACATCACTGGGGAAGATCCCTACAAGGTGCCCATGCGCATCTATCCCGCGATTCACTACACGATGGGCGGGCTCTGGGTGGACTATAACTTAATGAGTACGATCCCCGGATTATTCGTGCTCGGCGAAGCGAACTTCTCCGATCACGGAGCGAACCGTCTCGGCGCGAGCGCCCTCATGCAGGGGCTCGCCGATGGCTACTTCATCATCCCCTACACGATCGGGGATTACTTCGCCAATGTCTCTCTGCCCAAGGTGACGACCGAGCACAGCGCGTTCAAAGATTCTCTCGCTGAAGTCCATGAGCGCTTGATGAAGCTTCTGTCCATCAAGGGGGAGAAGACCGTCTTAGAGTTCCATCGTGAGCTGGGAATGATCCTCTGGGACTACGTAGGGATAGCCCGCAACGCCCAGGGCCTCCAGATAGCTCTGGAGAAGATCAGAAGGCTGCGTGAAGAGTTTTGGAGCAACCTCAAAGTCCCCGGCGACGCGAATACGCTCAATAAGAACTTGGAGATGGCTGGGCGCGTGGCCGATTTCTTGGAGCTCGGTGAGCTGATGGCCATTGACGCCCTCCACCGAGAGGAGTCGTGCGGGGCGCACTTCCGCGAAGAGTATCAAACCCCCGATGGCGAAGCCCTGCGCAACGACGAAAAGTTCTGTTACGTTGCGGCCTGGGAGTACACTGGGGATCTGAGCAAGCCCCAGCTCCATAAAGAGCCCTTAGAGTTTGAGTTCGTCAAGCCCACGGTGAGGAGCTACAAGTGATATGAGCACCAAGAAGAAGATGACCCTACACCTGCGGATCTGGCGTCAACCCAACTCCCACTCTCCGGGGAAGTTCGTGACATATACGGTGCGAGACGTCTCGCCAGATATGTCTCTTCTAGAGCTCTTAGACGTGCTCAACGAGCAGCTCATCAAGCAAGGGGAGCTGCCTGTGGAGTTCGATAGCGACTGCCGCGAGGGGATCTGTGGGACGTGTGGGTTCTTAGTGAACGGTGTAGCGCACGGCCCCAAGCGCGGGCGCACGGCGTGTCAGCAGTATTTGCGCGATTTCAAGGACGGAGAGACGATCACGCTTGAGCCCTTCCGCGCCAAAGCGTTTCCCGTCATCAAAGACTTAGTGGTAGACCGCAGCGCGTTCGATAGGATCATGGCCGCGGGGGGCTATATCTCCGTGAACACCGGGAGCGCCCCCGACGCAAATACCATTCCCATCCCCAAGGAAATCGCCGAACAAGCCTTCGATGCCGCCGCGTGCATCGGATGTGGGGCCTGTGTCGCAGCGTGTCCGAACGCTTCCGCATCGCTCTTTGTGAGCGCTAAGATCGCACATCTGGCGCTCTTGCCCCAGGGCCAGCCAGAGCGCATCAGAAGAGTCTTGCGCATGGTCGAGCAAATGGACAAGGAGGGCTTTGGGGACTGCTCCAATCACGGGGAGTGCGAGGCCGTCTGCCCAAAGAATATCTCGATCAAACACATCGCCCTCATGAGACGAGAATACTGGAGAGCTTTGTGGGCGACCAAATAACAAAAAAAGGGCGCACGAGCGCCTCTCGTACGCCCCCTCTAGTTTTCACAATCCCAACAAGAACGGGATCAGGAAGAGCAGCAGAATATTCAAAAACAGAAGCTGCAAGAATAACAGCAGCTGAAGGAGCGGGTTTGGTTGTGCTGGCAGGGTCTCTCCTGTCAGTGAGAAGACGGTAGACTGGGCGCCGTAGTAGATGCGGAACGGCTTACTCAGATCGAGCCCATCGTTCAGCAATAAGATCCCTGCGCTCACCGTGCCCGACTCAAATCTCCCTGCGCCAAAGTCTGGGGTGACTTTGACGATAGACTGCTCTGAGAGCAAGAAGCGCGCCAATCCTTGCTCAAAGTTGATCCGCAACGGATCGAAGAATGACGTCTGTGCTGGGGCGAGCAGCGTCAAGAGGGCACGCTTGTTCACATAGGGGGCGATGGCTTGCTTGAGTTCGGGCTTGAGCTGGCTTTGCATCGTCTGCTCATTGACGTAGACGAACGCGAGAATAAACTGATTCTCCCCTTCGGTGACAAAGAGCGTGGCTAAGAGATTGGGATCAAGCCCGGTCTTCTGGGCGATTTGTTGCTTGGCGAGCTCTTCGAGGGCGCTCTGTCCAAAGACGGGGAGCACGACGCTGAGCGCGAGCGCAACTCCTAGAAACACGACCTTGCGCATGGGGGCCTCCCTTACACTTGAGCCCCTACAGACTCAAAAGACTTTAGTTTAGCTTCCCGAACCGGCGAGAAAGACGATGAGCGCCGTCAGGAAGACCAGCCAAAACGCGAAGAGCAGCACCAACACCGGATCAATGATGATCACCGTTGCCACCTCCTACTTTTCTCAAGGTGGCTTATTATAATACCGTCAACAGCAAAAGGCAAGGGCTATGTGTAGCGCGCGTTACACTTCACCTTGACCCTCTCCGTTTACGGAGAGGGAACGGGTGAGGTTGAGAGCTTTTTGCATTGAAGGAGCTATAAGCCGTATAATCACAGAAGCGAAAAACGGGGCTGACCTTGGATGAGCTTCTGGCAATATGTTGTGACGCGCTTGGCCTTGACCATCCCGATGGTTTTTATATTGCTGAGTGCAGTCTTTATAGTCCTACGAATCATGCCCGGCGATGTCTGCATTGTCGTCTATGGAGGGCGCGGACGCTCTGAAGATATCCAGCGGTGCCAGGAGCAGCTTGGGCTGAATAAGCCCCTGCTCGCCCAATATGCTAATTATGTTGTAGGGATCACGCGGCTGGATTTCGGGATCTCTATGCGCACCAACAAGCCTGTGCTCCAAGAGATCCTCAATCAAGTTCCAGCGACGTTGGAGCTCGCTCTGGCAGCGATGGTCATCGCTGTGCTGCTCGGGCTGTTGACAGGAGTAGGAGCTGCCGTATACAGCGATCGGCCGCTCGATCACGGGATGCGGTTCTTCAATGTCATTGCGTTCGCTATGCCGATCTTTTGGCTGGGCTTGATCTTACAGATCGTCTTTGCTGTTTGGCTCAAGATCTTCCCGGTGGGGGGACGGCTCGACCCCATCACGGGGTTGTCATTCACCCCAATTACGGGGTTATATCTGCTCGACAGCCTGTTGCGCGCCGACCTGGGGCTTTTCTTGAAAGTATTGCAGCACCTCACCCTGCCGGCGATCACGCTGGGGCTGGTGCTGTCGGGGGTTGTAGGGCGGATCAGTCGAGCGAATATGCTCGAGGTTCTCGACAAAGAATACGTGAAGACTGCCCGCTCCAAGGGACTGCCAGAACACCGTGTGATTCTCTTTCACGCCCTGCGCAATGCGATGATACCCATTGTCACTGTCGTGGGGTTGCAGTTTGCCCTGCTGCTTGGCGGGGCTATTTTGACCGAAACGGTCTTCAATTGGCCGGGGTTGGCTCAGTATCTCTTGCGAGCGATCAATGCGCGGGACTACCCGGCGATTCAAGGGACGGTCGTCTTCATCACGCTGTTCATCTCCACGGTCAATCTCATCGTTGATTTGCTCTATTCGCGCTTAGACCCGCGGGTGCGCTACTGAATATGCGATACCTTTGGAGAAACCGACTGCTGTTAGCAGGAGTAGTCTTGGTGGGCCTGATCGTAGCCATAACGATCTTTGCGCCGTGGATCGCTCCGCATAGCCCCACCGAGCCCATTGAGGGCCATCTGCTCCTGCCGCCCTCTTGGGAACATCCCATGGGGACGGACAACATCGAGCAAGACATGCTCAGCCGAGTGATCTACGGCGGGCGAGTGCCCCTGCTCGTCGCGTTTGTCTCGGCGCTGCTGTCGCTCTCCGTAGGCGTGATGCTGGGCTGGATCTCCGGGTACTTTGGGGGATTCTTAGATCGAGTGCTCTCGCTCTGCATGGATGCGATCTATTCTTTCCCGTCACTGATCTTAGCGATCGCTATTGTGGCAATGCTCGGCCCCGGTATTCTCAATATGATCCTAGCGATCTTTCTGGTCTACATCCCAACGTACTATCGCGTAGTGCGCGGGCAGGTGCTCCAGATGCGCGAGGAGGAGTTCGTGGCCGCGGCACACTCGCTGGGGGCTTCACACTTACGCATCCTTATACGACATATCGCTCCCAACACGATCACTTCTGTCCTAGCGATTATACCGTTCAATATCGCCGATGCGATCTTGACCGAAGCAGGGCTGTCATATCTAGGGTTGGGCCTGCCGCCTACGCTCGACCCCAACGATTTAGCAGCTGCCGATTGGGGCATTGATATTAACAAGGGCCAGAAGTTCTTACAAGGCGGCCACTGGTGGCTGATCACGTTTCCCGGACTCATGATCATGTTGGTGTCGCTGGGCTTTGGGCTGATCGGCGAGGGGCTGAACGATCTGTTAAACCCCCGGCGACGGCAACGGATATAGGGGGACTTCCCTTGCGAGCCCGGCTGAGCTATAATAAAGCTTGCCCCACAAAGGAGGTGGTCGGTCGCACATTACACAGCGGGGCACGAGACACCAATCGCCAAACCAAGGAGGAGGTAAAAGATGAAAGTGCGCTTTCTCGTGTTAGGTTTTCTTCTTGGCGCCTTAGCGTTCCTCACCGTTCCGGCATCCACGCAGCAGAACACGATCATCATTGGGACGACCGACGGCATCACGACTCTCGATGTCGCGGACTCGTATGACTACTGGACCTGGCACGTCTTCCAGAACACTTCAGAGGGTCTGGTAGACTTCGAGCGCGGCACAGCCAAAGTCGTCCCCCATCTGGCGGAGAGCATCTCGGCCTCAGCTGATGGCAAAGAGTATACGTTCAAGCTCCGCAAGGGCGTGAAGTTCTGGGACGGGGCGGACTTCAACGCTGACGCGGTCGTCTTCTCGCTCAACCGCGCGAAGAAGCTCAACGGCCCCAACGGCGCATGGGAAGCCTTGATGTACGACGTCGTCAGCGTCGAGAAAGTTGATGATTACACCGTAAAGATCGTGACCAAGGGGCCGGACGCGACGTTCTTACCGCGCTTGGCCGGCTGCGCCTGCGCGTTCATCATGAGCCCCAAGTCCACCCCAGGGGATAAGATCGCCAGCGGCCAATACGCCGGCACCGGACGCTATAAGCTCGCCCGCTGGGACCCCGATAAGCAGACGGTCTATGAGTCCTTCCCAGAGTATTGGAACAAGGCGCAGTTCCCCAAGACGCCCAGAATTATTACCCAGTTCTTCCCCGAAGGGGCTGCGCCCCAGCTCGCTGCCGCCCTGCGCGCAGGGAACATTGACATCGCGTTCCACACGCTCAACCCCGAAGACGTCTTAGCGTTAGAGAAAGATCCCAACGTCAACGTCATCCGCGGGGAGAGCCTCAACATTCGCTACCTCGTGATCAACGTGACCCGACCGCCGTTTGACGACGTGCGCGTGCGCAAGGCGATCGCCCTTGCTGTAGACCGCGACAAGATCGTCAAGCAGGTCTTCCAAGGGATCAACGAGCCGCTCTACAGCATGGTGCCGCCGGGCTTCAAGGATGCGTACATTAAAGCGATGCCCGACCGCAACGTCACCGAAGCGAAGAAGCTCCTCGAAGAGTACCTCAAGGAGAAAGGACTCAACCCGCCGTTGCGCATTAAGTTCACAGCGACGACGCGCTACGGCGACACCGAGCGCGACGTCGCCTTAATCGTCGCGCGGGCTTTGGAAGAGACGGGCATCTTCAGGGTCGAGATCGAGATTCTGGAGCGCGTTACGTTCTTCCAGCGCCTGGGCGCGGGCCAGATGGACTTCTTCGCGCTCGGCTGGTTCCCGGACTTCATCGACCCGGATAACTTCCTTGGGCCGTGGCTGGTGGACGACCCCGAAGGAATGGGCACGTTCTTCAATCACCATCCAGCTTTCGCCGAGTACAAGGCGCTCTTTGACAAGGCGCGCAGCTTGGTGGACCCGGCCAAGTATGCCGAGCGCATGGCGATCTACAAGCAGATTCAGCAGCTTGTAGCCCGCGATGTGCCGCTGGTGCCTCTGTGGCTCAACAAGCTGCAGAACATCATCGCGACCCGCAAGAACATCAGCGGCGCGGAGATCGACGCTTCGGCGATCTTGAGGACGTGGCTGCTGGAGAAGAAGTAAAAGAGATCTCTTGAGCAAGCTGTTGAGGGCACTGGGGACTTCCCAGTGCCCTTGTGCTTTTTAGCCTTTGATATTGCAGACCGGCGCGAGCTTGGCAACTCTTCGCTCAATCCTAATTAAGCGAGCTTCCGCCCTCTCAAATAATCTTGTGCGAAGCGCAACATAAATCGCAAACCTTCTTCAGGCTCTGTCGGAGCGAAACTCTCTTCAACAGCGCCTTCGCGCCCGTTGTGAAAATGCTTTGGGAAAGTTGTTACTCTCTTCCATCGAGCATCGGGAATATTATCGTGCCGAAAGATCTTCCCATCAAGCGCGCGCCTCTCCCAATGATAGGCGAACTTCCCCTGGAGCTTCATCCCCCACCAAAAGTCTATATAGCTGCCATCACGGAGATAGACGCGCAGCTTGTTCTCCAATGTCCTACACGAGCTTACAAGGTCGGGAAACTCTATGAGCGCTCTCTCAGCGAGCGCGTCAAAATCAATCATTCGGTTGTGCGGAGGAAGCGACGGATGAGACCCAACTGATGCTCAAGCCAATCCAATCGCTGATAGTCCTCAAGAATCTTCTCTTCTTGGACTTGGCCTTGCTTGAGACGGCGCTCGAGCTCTGCTAGGCTCTTCACGCCCAAGCGGGCGCAGATCGCTCGCCTCTCTGCAGCAAGCTCTTGCAGCCGGGTGCGCAGATAGTCACGCAGGGCCTGCTGGAGGAGCTCTTCTTTGCCGACATGGAGCTCTTTGGCGATCTCAGAAACGTTCAGGGTTGCTTTCATGATTCACCCCTTGATATTGCAGACCGGCGCGAGCTTGGCGACCTTGCGGCCGATCCCCACCTCGTGCGAGACCCTGACGACCTCGTCCAAGTCTTTGTACGCCCCCGGAGCTTCTTCAGCAATGGTCGCGCGGCTCTGCCCGCGCACGTAAATCCCACGCTCGCGCAACTCTGCGACAAGATTGTCCGCGCGATACTGCTTGGTCGCCTTGGTGCGGCTCATCACCCGCCCCGCGCCGTGGGCCGTGCTCCCGAACGTCTCGCGCATCGCGACCTCGGTGCCGACCAAGATATAGCCACCCGTGCCCATCGAACCCGGAATGATGATGGGCTGCCCCACACGACGAAACG
>DAIPXV010000034.1:0-16549 GCA_036783095.1 Candidatus Bipolaricaulota bacterium | reverse complement strand
AGACATTGCTCATCAACTCAGCTTCGCCCCAGACTTCGTCTGGACTGTACGCCTTCGCCGGCCATTGGCCGGCGAAGATGCACGGTCCAGGCGAAGCCTGGGGAAGTCTGGGCGCGCACAAATCGCTCCTGACCCGCTAGGTCTTTATGAATCTCGATAGCGCTAAACGCCCCAGTTTGAGCGACAAGTTCTCGCACTGCTGGCCCCTGATCTGAGCCGATCTCTAGATACAGAGAGCCGCCGGGGCGCAGATACCTTGGGCTCTCTTGGATGATTCGTTTCAGCGCGTCTAGACCCTGTGGGCCGCCGTCGAGAGCGAGACGAGGCTCATAGCGCAATTCACGCGAGGCATGCGCTAAATACTCTGTCCGCACGTAAGGGGGGTTAGACACGATCAGATCGAATCTCTCAGAGATCTGAGAGAACCAATCTGAGCGCACAAATCGGATGCGCTCGGCTACACCGTTGCGCAAGGCATTCTCGCGCGCCAGCGCCAAAGCCTCTTGCGAGATATCAACGGCGACTACGGAGCTTTCGGGCCAGGCGCGCGCTAACGCGATCGCGATCGCTCCTGAGCCCGTGCCCAAGTCGAGCACATCCTGCGGGGGATGGCGCACACTCTTGAGCACAAACTCGACTAATTCTTCGGTCTCTGGGCGCGGGATGAGCACCGCTGGGGTGACTCGCAAGAGACACCCGTAAAATTCTGTGTATTCTAAGAGATACTGCAAGGGCTCGCCGCGGCCGCGCCGCTCTATGAGCTCATAAAGTCGGGTCTGCTCTTCATGCGAGAGCGGTTGCGAGGGTCGCAGATAGAGCTCATGGCGCGCCTTCTGTAGGACGTGGGCAACAATGAGCTCTGCTTCTAGACGCGCTGATTCTATAGAGCTTTGGGCAAGCTGCCCTGCCGCCCAGCGCAGGGCCTCACTGACGCTCATCCTGGGTTTCATCATCCTAAAAATATCCGAAAGATTGTGCAAAAGTCAAGCGCTTGTGCTACAATAGAAAAGCGCGTCGAGGGAAGAATGTTCAAGGTCTTTATCTACGTCATACTTATAGCCGTAGGGATTCTCATAAGCGTCCTTGAAGGGTGGGTGCCGCCGCTGGGCGGGCTGCACGCCTGGGAAGCCCAAGCGTTAGTGGGAGCACTTAGTGGGCTAGCCGCAGCTCTCTTTATCACGAATCTCATTGGATTACTTCAGAGGGAGTTATCCCAGGAGGACGGACCACGCCGCCTCGTGCAAGGAGCGCTCATGGGGCTCATAGGGGCCCTCTTGAGCTTTGCCATCGCGTGGGGCTTGGCTCTACTCTTCCCACAGAACCCGTTGGTGCGCGCCTTCCAAGGGGTGATCGTGCTGGCTTTCACGATCGGAGGATTTGTCGTGGGCCAACGCGTGACACTCTCATGGAGAGAGAAGACCCCTGAATCCAGCCCTCCTCCCACTCCGGTGAAGCTCGTGGACACCAGCGCGATCATTGACGGGCGTATCGGAGACCTCGCCAAGACGGGGTTCATCGAGGGCAAGATTCTTATCGCAGAGTTTGTGCTCAGCGAGTTGCAAACCATCGCTGACTCTCAAGACAACCTGCGGCGGCGCAAGGGGCGCCGGGGCTTAGATATCTTGGGCGAGCTACGGCGCAGCTCCGAAGTCCAGGTCGAGGTGCTTAACAAAGATTACCCCAACATAACGGACGTCGATCGCAAGCTCATCCAGCTCGCCAAGGAGCTCAACGCCAAGATCATCACGACCGACTACAATCTCAACAAAGTTGCTAAGGTCGAGGGCGTGCCCGTGCTCAATATCAATGAGCTAGCCAACGCGGTCAAGCCCAGGTTCATCCCCGGCGAGGAGATCGAAGTCGAAGTGATCGATCGGGGCGAGGAGATCAATCAGGGTGTAGGGTACCTCGACGATGGCACGATGGTCGTAGTAGAAAACGGGCGACGGTTCATCGGCAAGAAGATCAAAGCTATTGTCAATTCGAGCTTGCAGACCGAGGCCGGCAAGATGCTCTTTGTGCGCCCCAAGGTCGAGCCCGTCAAATGGGAGCAGTAGCTACGATCAGCGCGATCATCGTTGCGGCGGGGCGGGGGAGACGCCTGGGGGCCCCTGTGCCCAAAGCGTATGTGCTCGTCCATGATAAGCCCTTAATATTATACTCTTTAGAGCTCTTTGAGAGGCTCTGCTCCGAGAGCATCGTTGTGATCCATCCGGACGATGAACAGCTCTTTCAGTCGTTGATAGCCAAGTCCGTGCGGCGGGTGCACGGTGGGCAGCACCGCCAAGATTCGGTGCTTGCCGGGGTGCGGGCCGCCTGCAGCGAGTATGTCCTGGTGCATGACGCCTCGCGCCCATGCGCGTCACTTTCACTTGTCGAGCGCGTCATCCACACTATGAAAGAGCACGGCGCGGCCGTGCCCGTCATCCCCATCACAGATAGCGTCAAGCGCATTAGAGACAATCAAATTATCTCTGATGAAGACCGCTCTCAGCTCTTCTGCGCCCAGACGCCTCAGGGCTTCCGACGGGAACTCTTATTAGAAGCCTTGGAGCGCGCGTACGCGCTCGGACGCTATTTCACCGACGAGGCCGGCTGCGTCTTCGCAATGAGCGGCGTGCGCCCCGCGATCGTCCCTGGCGAAGTGAGCAATATCAAAGTCACAACTCAATTCGATCTTCGGCTTGCCCAGTGTCTGCTCACGATTCAACGCGCCGCTTGAGCTGCGCTAAGATCTCTAACGCTTCAAGGGGCGTCAGCTTATTGACATCGAGCTTTTTGAGCTCGCGGATGATCGGGTGCTCCTCGGCGCGGAAGATCGCAAGCTGTTTGATGAATTTAGGATCTCTCTTGCGCAGCTCGCCCATGGCATCAAGAGGGTTGTTCTGCAAGATCTTTTGGAGGATCTCATCGGCCTTGCGTGTCACTTCTTCGGGGAGCCCGGCCATGCGCGCCACATGGACCCCGTAGCTGCCCTCGGTCGCCCCAGGGGCCACCTTGTGGAGAAAGACCACTTGGTTTGCGTATTCTTTCACTTGGACGTGATAGTTTTTGACGCCCCGGACGCGCTCGGCCAATTTCGTGAGCTCGTGATAGTGCGTGGCAAAGAGCGTCTTGGCTCTGACTTTTGTAGCTAAGTGCTCCGCGACGGCCCAAGCGATGCTCACCCCGTCGAAGGTGCTCGTACCCCGGCCCATCTCGTCCAAGATAATTAAGCTGCGCTCCGTGGCGTTATTGAGAATATTAGCTGTCTCGAGCATCTCCACCATGAATGTGCTATACCCGGAGGCGAGCATATCGCTCGCTCCCACGCGAGCGAAGATCTTATCAATGATGGGGAGCGTGGCAGACTTTGCCGGCACGAACGAGCCCATCTGAGCGAGAAGACTGATCAGCGCGATCTGTCTGATATAGACGCTCTTACCGCTCATATTAGGGCCAGTCAGCACGATGAGAAAGTCTTCTGGGCTCATCTGGAGATCGTTGGGGACAAACTCCCCCGCTGGGAGGAGGCGCTCGACGATAGGGTGGCGCCCATCACGAATGGCAATCTCAGCGCGATCGGTGAAGCGCGGGCGCGTGTAGTGAAAGCGATGCGCTGCCTCCGCAAGCCCCGCGAACACATCCAGCTCCGCGACGATGCGCCCCAGCTCCTGAATCTCTGAGATCTTTTGCGAAGCTCTCTCGCGGATCTCACAGAAGAGCTCATACTCTAAGCGCTTGGCGCGCTCCTCTGCAGAGAGAATTTTTTCTTCGTACTCTTTGAGCTCCGGTGTGAAGAAACGCTCAGCGTTGGCCAGTGTCTGCTTGCGATGATAATCTGAGGGGACGCGCTTGGCCGCGGCCTTGCTCACTTCGATATAGTACCCAAAGACGGTATTGAACCCGACTTTCAGGGTCTGGATACCGGTACGGTCGCGCTCGCGCGCCTCCAGCTCGAGGATCTTTCTCTTAAACATGCGCTCCTGCGCTTTCAGTTCGTCAAGCTCTGGCGAAAAGCCCTCTTGGATGATATTGCCCTCTTTGAGTTCGAGGGGAGCATCTTCGCGGATGGCGCGGCTGAGCATCTGGCGCAGCTCGTCGAGCGCTAAAGACCGTATACGCTGTAAGAACTCTGTGAGCTTGGCGGGAGCGCCCTCCCAGCGCTGCAGGAGCGCTGTCAGCGCAGGCAGATGCTCCAGCGATTGCCGCAGGGAGAGCAAATCCCTTGGGGTGACGCGCCCCGTCCCCAAGCGCCCCGCCAAGCGCTCAAGATCCGAAATGCGCCCCAACAACTCGCGAAGCTCGCTGCGCTCTTGAGGGTGTTCCACGAAGAATTCGACGGCGTCTAAGCGCCGCTCGATCTCCGCCGGCTCAAGCAACGGCGCGAGGAGCCATCGTCGCAACAGTCTTTCGCCCATCCCCGTGACCGTCTGATTGATCACGGAGAAGAGCGTCGCTTGGGTGCCGGAGCTGCGCAGCTCTTCGACAAGCTCCAGATTGCGCACGGTGAACGGATCGAGCCCCATCTGCGCAGAAAGCTGATAGAACTTTGGAGGACTGAGATGTTGCAGGGCTCCCTTCTGGGTCTCTTTCACATAGCTGAGGAGCCCTGCGGCGCTGCGCCCAGCTATCTCTGACAACCCAAGTCCGTCGAGCGAGACGATCCCAAAGTGCTCGAGAAGCTTTTCGGTTTGGAAGCTCGAGGGCTCCAGGGTGCTGCGCGCTGCGTGATAGCCCTCAGCAAGAGTTGTGCCCTGGGGGAGTATGAGCTCTGTCGGACGTAATCTGTTCAGTTCGTGAGTGACTTCGGAGAGCTGTAGCTCGGTAGCTCTGAACTCTCCCGTAGAGATATCAGCGTAGGCCAGGCCGCAGCGATCGCCCTGGGGATAGATGGCGACGAGATAATTATTGACCCCGCGCTCCAGAAGCTCTTCCTCGAGGATCGTCCCCGGCGTGATAATACGCACGACATCGCGTTCTACAAGCCCTTTGGCTTCTTCAGGGTCTTGGAGCTGCTCGCAGAGCGCAACTTTATAGCCCTTCTTCAACAATTGATTGACATAGAAGGCGACGCGCTTGACGGGGACGCCGGCCATGGGAGCCTCGTCGCGCTTGGTGAGCGCAATATCAAGCTCGCGCGCTGTCAGCTCGGCGTCCTCAAAGAACGTCTCATAAAAATCCCCAAGCTGAAAGAAAAGAATGACATCTTGGTACTGCGCCTTAATGCGCAGATATTGTTGCATCATGGGGGTGAGCTTCGCTTTCGCCATAGCGCTACTTGATAATAGCACAGGGCTATGGAGCGGACAACTCCGAGCGGACAAGTTCTTCCCAATCTGCCAGAGTGTTGAGATTGACAAATGATCGGAGTGCGGGATCGACCTGGCGCAGCTTTTGCTCTGCAATAATCTTTGTGGGGATGGCATCGAGCAGCTCTTGCAGCGAGGTGCGCCCCTGCGCAAGGAGCCGCTCGATAACTGAGAGAGATTTTTTGTGATAGATCGCGAGTGTGGGCACGCGATAGTCTGCTATCTGAGGCACGATCGCCCACGCCGAGCCGTCCAGCTCTTCTCTGAGCAAATCTATAACGGCGCGGCTAAGCAGAGGCATATCGCACGCAGCGACAAAGCTATAGTCATAGCGGGCGTGGGTGAGCCCCGTATAGAGTCCGCCTATGGGGCCAGCGTCTTTGATCGCATCGGCAAAGATGGGGACGCCCAGAAGCTCCCGATAGCGGATCTGTGGTCCCGTGATGACGAGCACGTCGTCGCTTATCGCTTTGAGCTGTGAGACAATATATTCGATGAAGGTGCGGCCGCGCCAGGGCAGCAAAGCTTTGTCCTGCCCCATGCGGCGGGAGTACCCACCCGCAAGAAGAACGACCGAGAGGGCTCGCTCAGGAGTCATGGCCTTCAAGTGGTGCAAAGAGCCAGTATTGCATAACAATACCGATACTATACACAGCGCACACGATAAAGAAGATCGCCCCAAAACCCAAGGAGACTTGCAGCTGGCCACTCAGCCAGGCGCTTCCCGCAAAGAGCAGATTCCATGCCATGGTGGACCACCCGTTGATCGTCGCGCGGTCCTCAGGAGCAACTTGCTCCATCACGAAGAGCGCATAGATCGGCGCGCTCATGGGCATGAGCGCATAGCGCATCACAAACGCAAGCGCTGAAACCCATAAAATGGGAACGAAGGCCATGGCTATCAGGAAAGGGATGGAGAGGGCTTGGGTGAAGACGATCATGCGCACCTTGCCGAGGCGTTGCGCTAACGGTGGCCCCGCTAACGAGGCTACACCCATGCCAGCAGCGCTCAAGGCAAAGAGCGTCCCCAACAGCGCATCGGATATATGAAATTGGAGCTTGAAAAAGACGTTCATAAAGGGGATGAATAACCCCGCCCCTAAGCCAAGGATCATGTTGGGCAGAATCAATTTGAAGACCAACGGAAGGGGCGTCTTGAGCGACCAGCGCAGCTCAGCTCTACTATTCTCTCGTGGCGCCGAGCGCATCCCTAGCAAAGGGAAGATGCTCAAGCCGATGAGCCCAGCGCTAACAGCGAGCGTCATCTGATATACAGTGCTCCCTTGAGCGGCGAGCCCACGAGCAAAGAGCGGAGGCAGCGCTCCTCCAACAAAACTCCCAAAGAAGCCTGACAGCGTCTGGAGCGCAAACTGCACACTAAAGAGATGGGGGCGCTCAGGCTCCTGGCTCTCCTCGATCATAAACGGGGCGCTGACAACTTGCAGGAGCGCTCCGCCTAATCCCAAGATCCCTATGGAGAGCACCAGCGGTTCGGGGCTCGTGAAGAGCACTATGCCAAACGCACCTAAGGCGCTCAGAGCCACTCCCACGATGAGAGCACGTCGGTGCCCTATCGCATCGCTGAGCAGCCCTGCAGGCACCGACATAGATGCCGTGACAAGGGGAGGGATAGCTGCCATCAGCCCAATGAAATCCTGCTTATACCCCAAGTGCAACAGATAGATATTCAAGAAGAGCGAGAATATACTTGACGCTAGGCCTACTCCGAAAACAGACAGAAGAAAAAGCCGAGCGTTTGGGCTGAAACGCCGCAGTTGGTCGGCGTAGTCTAAAAGAAATCGAGACATGGGCTTTGATTATAGTCTGCGCTTTGTATTTTAGCAAAGCGCACCGTCTTGTATCAGTCGCGCGCGAGTTTGCTTGTTCCCCTCAAAGCCCAGTATAATCTCTTGAGTCCATTCCCAAGGGTGGCAGAACATTTTTGCTTTGAGCGCGAGGTGCGTGGTGAATAAGTATATCTTTGTTACTGGGGGCGTCCTTTCGGGGCTGGGCAAGGGGATCACAGCTTCGTCCATCGGGCTCCTGCTCAAGTCGCGCGGCCTTACCGTCACGGCGATCAAGATCGATCCCTATCTCAATTGCGATGCAGGCACAATGAATCCTTATCAGCACGGGGAAGTCTTCGTGCTCGACGACGGCACTGAAGTTGACATGGACCTGGGAAGCTACGAACGCTTCTTAGATGTCGACTTGACGAAAGATCACAACATCACCACAGGCAAGATCTATAAGAGCGTAATCGAGAAGGAGCGGCGCGGCGACTATCTGGGTGCGACCGTGCAGATCATTCCCCATATTACTGATGAGATCAAATCGTCCATCAAGCGCGTGGCCGAGCGCACTAAGGCCGATGTGGTCATCGTGGAAGTTGGGGGTACGGTGGGCGATATCGAATCCATGCCGTTTTTGGAAGCCCTGCGCCAGATGCATCAAGAGCTTGGCGATGATCATTGTGTCTTTGTGCACACGACGTTGGTGCCCGTGGTCTCTGTCGTAGGGGAGCAGAAGACCAAGCCTACGCAGCACTCCGTGAAGGAATTGCGCGCGATCGGGATTCAGCCCGATGTCATTATTGGGCGCAGTACGGCTCCTCTTGCGGAAGGGATTCGCAAAAAGATCGCACTCTTCTGCGATGTGCCCCCTGAAGCCGTCATCAGCGCCCCCGATGTGCGCTCGATCTATCAAGTTCCGCTGCTTTTTGAGGAACAGGGCCTGACCCAACTGCTCCTGGCGCGCTTGCAGCTCCCCCTCAAGGCCAAAGACCTCACAGGATGGCAGCGCTTTGTCGACGCGGTGCTCCATCCTCAAGAGCACTTGAGAATCGCGATCGTCGGCAAGTACACGATGTTGCGGGACAGCTACGTCAGCTACGTCGAGGCGCTCACGCACGCGGGGGCGGCTCTTGGGGCTGAGGTGGAGATCGTCTGGATCGAAGCCGAGGAGTTCTCCGAATCCCAGATGGAGGGCGTGGATGGGCTCATCGTGCCGGTGGGGTTTGGCCATCGTGGAGCGGAGGGCAAGATCCGAGCGATTCGCTATGCCCGCACCCATAACGTTCCGTTCTTGGGGATCTGCTATGGCTTTCAGCTGGCGGTGATCGAGTTTGCGCGTTCGTTGCTCGGTTTGGAGACCGCTAATAGTGCGGAGTTCGGCCCCACCGAGCACCCCGTCATCGATTTGATGCCGGAGCAGAAGTCCTTAACAGAGAAGGGCGCAACGATGCGCTTAGGGGCTCAGCCCGTCCGTATCGAGCGCGGCACGCTGGCGTATAAGCTCTATGGTGCCGAGGAGATCTCCGAGCGCCACCGCCATCGCTACGAGGTCAACCCACGGTATATCAGAGACTTAGAGGCAGCGGGGCTGAAATTCTCCGGGAAATCGCTCGATGGGCGGCGCATGGAGATCCTCGAGCTGGCGGATCATCCGTTTTTTATCGCGTCGCAGTTCCACCCGGAGTTCAAATCGCGGCCGACACGGCCACGCCCGCTCTTTCTCGGCTTGGTGCAAGCATGTCTCGCGCGGCGCAAGTCCTTCGTCTCGTCGTGATCGTTGCAGGACTTGGAGGGCTCTATTGGCTCTGGTCGTCGGTATCCCAGCTGTGGCCAGAGATGAGAGACTCTCACGCTCCTGCCCTCTCGGCTGAGCATGCCCATATCGTTCGTTACGATGAGCACGGGAAGAAGCTTTGGGAGCTCGAAGGGCGCGCGCTGTCTATCGGGGAAGATACAAGCGTTGCTGAAGATATTACTCTGCGGTTCTTCGACAGCGAGGGACGCGAAGCGCTCACCGTGCGCGCTCCACTCGCGAGGCTGCACAATCGAACCGGGGATATCGAGCTGCAAGGGGAGGTCTCTGCCATCGGGCGTGAGTTCTCACTAAGCACGGAGAATCTCTTGTGGAACAACGAGAAGAAGATCTTGACGACACCATCAGTGGTGCACATCGAGAGCGAGGAGTTCACCCTGACGGGGCAGGGCTTCGAATACTTCTCGGAGACGGGGCGGGCCACGATCCTCCACGATGCGCGACTCATCTTGCGGAAGAAATGATTCTACGTACGGAAGGCTTGATCAAGAGCTATAGTGGGCGTCGCGTCGTTGATGGCGTCTCGCTGCAGATCGAGAGCGGCAAAGTCGTGGGGTTACTCGGAGCCAATGGCGCGGGCAAGACCACGACGTTCTATATTATCACAGGGCTGATTGCTCACGAGTCTGGGGAGATCTTTTTAGACGAGCGGCCCATTGGGCGGTGGCCCTTCTACGCGCGCGCGCGAGCGGGAATTCACTATCTACCCCAGGAGCCCTCGGTCTTTCGCAAGCTTAGCGCGTTGGAGAATCTCTTGCTCGTTCTGGAGCAGTGGGAGCGGGAGTCGCGGGCGCGTCAGACAAAAGCCATGCAGCTTTTAGAGAAGCTTGGCATTGCCCATCTTGCGCATCAGCGAGTGGACACGCTGTCGGCAGGGGAGCGCCGCCGTGTGGAGATTGCGCGCGCTTTAGCGACCTCTCCTAAGTTTCTCTTGCTGGACGAGCCGTTCTCCGGGATAGATCCACTCAGCGTCGCAGAGATCCAAAAGATCATTCGCGCGTTAGCTTCTGATGGGATCGGCGTTGTCGTGACTGATCACAACGTGCGCGAGACGCTGCGCGTCACGGACTACGCCTATCTGCTCAACGAGGGGAAGCTCCTGCTCAGCGGGCGCCCTGAAGAGATCGCCTCTCACCCTTTGGCGCGAAAGTACTATCTTGGTGAAGACTTTCAACTATGACTCCGACGGTGCTGCCATCGCCTTCCGCACGTAGAGCTTCTTCACGAGAATGAACGCTCCAAAGACAATAAAGAGAATGACGCTGATCACTTGGGCAGCGCGCAACACATCAGGGATGAGCCAGAGGGCATCTGCGCGCAAAAACTCCATCCAAAATCGCAAGAACGCGTACAGCACCATATACAGCGACGCGATAAATCCGTCTTGGAAGTCCTTCGTGCGAAGCCACATCAGCACCCCAAAGATGATGAGATCGCCGAACATTTCATAGAGCATGGTGGGGTGGGTAGGGATGTGCCCGAACTGTTGAAATCCTGGGGTACCCTCTTTGTAGACGACCCCGACCCAATCGAGCCACGGGGGCCATTCTGGCCCCAGCGGCACCCCGTACGCATCGCCGTTCATAAAGTTTCCAAATCGTCCGAGGGCTTGGCCCAAGATCATGCTGGGAGCCACGGCGTCCGCAAACTGCCATAGCGAAACTTTCTTCCATCGAGAGTAGATCCAGAGCATCAAGAGCCCCGCGAGAATGCCCCCGTGAATAGCTAAGCCGCCCTCCCAGATCGCGATAATATTGAGAAGTGTCTTTCCTAGATCGTTGGGCACGTAGAAATTCGCCCATTGGAAGGCGACATAGTAGAGTCGCGCCCCGATGATCGCCACGGGCACCGTGATCAGCACAAAATCTAAGATGTCGTCGAGCGAGAGGGGCAGTCCCTTGCGGGCGCACTCGCGGCGCGTCAGATATATCCCTACGATAATCGCGATAACGTACATCACGCCGTAATAGCGAATTTGCAGTGGGCCCCAGCCAAACGGCAACGGAATCTCAATCAATACTGGGTTCATCTAGTTCGTAGCTCCCTTCTCTAGCTCTTGGTAGACTTGGCGATTGTACGGGATAGACCGGCCCGACGTCAAGCAGGACTTGAGCATGAGCGAGCTTGCTCGTAAGATAAGGGCGTTATGACGCCCGATCTAGGCATTATAGGATTAGCTTTAGGAGCAGGGGTTGCGGCGTTCTTCAACCCGTGCGGGTTTGCCCTGTTACCGTCGTATGTGGCTCACTATTTAGGGAGTCGCGTGAGTGGCCGTGATATACAAGAGCGCTGGTGGGAGCGTGCTCTGCACGGCCTGGCACTTGGGGGCGCGGTGAGCGCAGGGTTCTTCACGGTCTTTCTTCTCCTTGGGATTGCGATCTCTTTGGTGGGCACGGCGCTCGGTTCCTACTTCCCGTGGGCAACGATGGTCATTGGGCTGGGGCTGATCATCCTGGGGATTTTCACCCTAGTGGGGCGCGAGGTTTCGCTTGCTCTATCTTTCCAGGCACGCTCAAGCCGCCAGAGCGTCTTCTTCTATTATCTGTATGGGATTAGCTATGCGATTGCCTCCTGCGGATGTACTCTCCCAATCTTTATGATCTACGTTGTCGGACCGGCGTTGAGTACTAATATAGTTATGGGTATCTTTAACTTTATCGCTTATGCGTCAGGCATGACGCTGATGATGCTCTTGCTTTCGGTGAGCATCGCGTACTCGAAGGGCAGTCTTGATCGAAGTTTGCCTATCAATCAAGCTTTGATTGGAACGAGCATTCCCGTGGTGATCGTCTTGGTGCTCGTGTGGACACAGCCGCAGCTTGCGGCGAGCTGGAGCGCGGTGTTTTCCGGGACTAATCGAATATTTTTGAGCCTCTTCGCCCTGGCGTTGCCCGTTTTGATCTTCTTTCAGATGCGTCGGTGGGAGCGGGCTAGGCACTGGCTCAGTGGACTGCTGTTGATAGCCGCAGGAGGCTATCTGATCTACTATCAAGTCTTCGAATACGGGGTCTTGCGATAGCGAAATGTTTCGAGCGATCTTGGCGATTCTCTCAGCTCTTCTGATACTGCTCAGCATGCCGGGGTATCTGTGGGGCGGGCTGATCTTCGTGGCGCTTGTACCGCTCTTTTTTGCTCTGGAGGGGAGCACACTGCGTCAGGGGTTTAGGCTGGGGTATCTGTGCGGGTTCTTGTTCTTCGCGCTGCTTTTGTATTGGGTGTACGCGCTCTTTGAGTGGGCCGGGGCTTTTATTATCTTTGGGCATCTGGGATTGGCGGGGCTGTTGGCACTATGGTGGGGGCTCTTTGGCGCAGCGTATGTCGCTATGCAGAGCTATAGAAAACCTTTGTGGATAGCTGTATCTGCCCTATGGGTTCTGTTAGAATATCTGCGCTCGCTGACGCGTTTTGGGTTTACGTGGGGATTTGTGAGCGACGCGCTCTCTCAATACCCTGAGCTCATTCAAATCGCTTCACTGACGGGGACGTGGGGAATCTCGCTTCTTGTTGTATTCGTGAATGTTCTGCTCTATCGCGCCGTGCGCGAGCGCCGCCTGCTGTACGGTGTATTGGCAATGGGGCTCATCGCGCTCGACTGGGGTTGGGGAGCTTATCAGATCGCTCGCTCTCTCCCTGAAGGCCAGCCAGTGCGGGTAGCGATCGTACACTCGAACGTCTCACAGCGAGCTCGCAGCGATCCTGGGCAACTCCAAGCCCTGCAGACGCTTTATCTCTCTCAGTTAGATCAGCTCTCTCCAGAGGGCGTCGATCTTGTGCTCCTTCCAGAATCTATCGTGCCGGCGTATCTGCTCCGCCAGGAAGAGCTTCTTCAGCCCTATCAGGAGCAAGCGCGACGCTTACGCGCCTCGCTCATTGTCGGGACAATTGACTATCGCGACGGAAAACTCTTCAACACAGCCGCGCTGATCGCGCCCGAGGGAAGAGTCTCGGATCTCTACGACAAAGTCCAGCTGGTGCCCTTCAGCACCGAATATTTCCCGATGATTGGGCTCTTGCGTCGCTTGGGTTTAGAGGATCTGATCGGGCCGTTGCCGCTGGGGGCGCTCACACCTGGCGATGGATTTCGCCCGCTGGGCCTCCCCCAAGGGGGGAAGATAGCCACTCCGATCTGCTTTGAGTCCATCTTCTCGCAGATCAGTCGGGCATTCGTCAGCAACGGCGCCCAAGCGATTCTCATCATCACTAATGATGCATGGTTTAAGGGCTCCAAAGCCCTTGGGCAGCACTTCGCCAAAGCGATCTTTCGCGCGGTAGAAACGGGGCGTTTTACTCTGCAAGCTGCCAATGGGGGCATCTCTGGGGTGATTGACCCGCACGGAAAGATTCTCATGGCCACGCGCTCTGAAAAAGAGCAGATCCTGCAGGAGACGATCCTCCTGCAGGATCACGCGACGCTCTACGTGCAGCTTGGAGATTGGGTTGTCTATCTTTCGTTCGTATTGTTGCTCGTTCTAGCGGGCATGAGGTTCATCCCACTAAGAGTAAGCTGAGTCACAGCCCCGGTCGAGAGATTGACTTTATAGAGCTGATACGTCCCATCTCGGTCAGAGACAAACGCGATCTCGCTCCCGTTAGGGAGCCAGAAGGGATCAAACTCGTCTGACGTTGCCAGATTTGCTGTGCTCGACAAGGCAAACGTATTGAGGCTGACGATATTCGTGCCGTCGGCGTTCATCACGAAGATATCTAAAGTTCCCGTCTGATCCGAAGTGAAGGCGATCTTGGTGCCGTCGGGGGACCAGCTGGGCGGGGAGGGGAACCCTGAGAGTGGAGAGAGCGCACCGTCGTTATAGCTAGGGCGATTGGTGAGATTTGTCAGCCCCGTGCCGTCGGCGTTGATCTTCCAGATATCGAGGGCGTTGGGGGCAGTGTTGTTGTTCGTCACGAAGATCAAGAGATTGGGATTGGTCGGTGACCACCGTGGGGCGAAGGCATCTTTGGGGGTGACGGTCGTGACGCGCGAGGGGTTCGTCCCGTCGGCGTTCATCTTATAGATTTCAAAATGCCCATCGCGGTTGGTCGCGAACGCGATCTTCGTCGCATCGGGCGACCAGGTCGGTTGAATCTCTTGGCTTGGGGTTTGGGAGGTAAGATTTGTCTGGAGGGTTCCGTTAGGGAGCATCGAGAAGATATCGAACTGAAAGGCCGCAGGGTCGGGGTCCATGTCGCGGGCAAATGCCACGATCTGGCGGCCGTTAGGAGCTACAGCAGGCCAGGCGTCTATGCCCGTCGTAAGCTGTGTAAGCGCGGTGCCATTTGTGTTCATGCGAAAGATTCCGACATTGCTCCCACCATCCCATCGTGAGAAGAAGATCGTCGTCTCCAGCACGGTGATGAGGAGCGTAAACTTGCTCTTGAGATTTGTATTGTCCGTCACAGTCAGCACCGCCGTGTAGAGGCCCGGCGATGAATACGTATGAGTTGTGGTGACCCCGGTGGCGTCTATGGAGCCGTTGTTGTCAAAATCCCACTCGTATTGGGCGATAGTGCCGTCGGGGTCGCTCGAGCCCGACGCATTGAAGCTGACCTTCAGCGGGGCTTCTCCCATCGTAGGAGAAGCAACGAAGAACGCAAAAGGTGCTTGGGCGAGCGTACATCCCGACAATGCCAAGAGCGTCAAGAGAATCCCGATCTCGAACGAGCGCCGCATAGTCTTTCCTCCTTAATTCAGCTGACTAGCTCCACTGTAGAGTATCCTTCCCTCAAGAGGAAAGGACTGTCGCGGGGCGATGAGCGGACGTTTGTCGAGTCTTCATTGGGTCAACCGATCCCTCTTGGGTAAAATAGAGTTTGAAACTTTGCCATGAGCAGTCTGTATATACTCTGCACACAGGAGGAAGCATGGGCGAGGGGGAGTTGGAGTTAATTCAGCGGGCGCTCCACGGGGATGTGGACGCCTGGGGTGAGATCGTGAGACGCTACAAAGATGCGGTCTTTGGGATTGCTTTGGGGATCTTGGGTAATCCCGCCGATGCCGAAGATGCCGCCCACGACGCGTTCATTCGGGCTTATGAAGGGCTGCATACGTTCCACCTTGAGAAGCGATTCTCGACGTGGATCTTCGCGGTGACCGCAAACGTGTGCAAGAACAAGCTGCGCCGCGAGCGGCTCTTCGCCCCGCTCAAATATCTCTCTAAATTGACAAGAGGGAGCGATCCCGCGCAGTAGCTCGCGCAAGAGGAGCGCACGCGCACGATTCGAGAGGCCATTGAGCAGCTCAAGCCGGCTTATAAGATGCCCTTGGTGCTGCGCTATTATGCGGATCTAGATTACAAAGAGATTGCGGAGGCCTTAGGGCTACCCGAAGGGACGGTCAAGACGCGGCTCCATCGCGCCAAGGCCGAATTGAAACGCATTCTCGAGCAGAAAGGAGTGGCACACCATGCATGAACATGAGTTAGAAGCCCTGCTCAAAGAGACGCTGACTCAGTACGCTGAGGCCCATCGCGATCGGATCGCTGATCTTGAGTATGAGATCATCGAAGAGCTTCCCGAAAGTCGGCCGGCGCCGCGATGGCGCTGGGGTCTTGTCGGGGCGGGCGCGGTCGCTGTCGCCGCAGTCTTCATGATTGGCCTATGGCTAGGGGGGAATCTCTCAGGGGCTCCTTGCCATGACCCTCAGGTGCTCTGTTTAGTCTACCCAAACGCCAAGAGCGTGAGTTTAGCAAGCCAATTTACGCTGTGGGAGCCCATCCCCATGAACGGCCCCGATCGCAGCGGCGTCTGGTGGATCCGGCTCCCCGATAATATCAAGCCCGGGCGCTACGAGTACGGCTTTATCGTAGACGGCGAGCGGTGGGTCTACGACCCGCGCGCTTCGGAGTTCGTCCACACGTTTGACGACAAGATCAATTCAGTATTATACATAGCACCGCGAGGTGAGCAGCCATGAGATGGCTGATAAGTGTCATTCTTGTATGTGGGCTCCTTGGGGGCTTAGGCAGTGCTCTAGCCCAGCCGACCCCTCAAGACGTCTATAAATGCTTTGCCGAGCTTGGAGTTTCGGACTTGCAGACGTTGCAAGCGGGCTTTGCCAAGGGCTTTGCCGATAAGCGCATCACCCCCGACACCGCGCTGCGGCTCTGCCAGAGGCTGAAGCAATCTTCAGCCCCGATCTCGCTGCGCGAGGGGGTCTTGCAGATCATCGCGCGGGCGCTCCTAGAAGAGCTGCCCGTCACCATGCTTATAGATAAGACATTCGAGGGGCTCACCAAGGGCGTCCCCCTCGATGTCATCAATGACGATCTCTTGGAACGCAAGATGACGCTCTCGGAAGTAAAGACGCTTCTGGCAAGCAAAGGCATCACAATCAATCTCACGATTCGATTCGGGACGGCGACGCTCGTGCTCACTCTCGAAGCCGTAGACACGGCGATTACTGAAGCCGCGGGAGCTTTAGAAGACTATGTGCGAGGTGGGGGCAAGCTCGACGACGCCAACGCGATCAAGTCCGCAGTGCAGCTGCGTCTGGCACGCAATCCCCTGATCCCTCAGACGCTGACCGCGTACATCGAGCAAGTCGTCAGCGCAGCGGAATGGGCTCAGATCGCCCAGAACATCGCCAAGCGCTTGAAGAAGTCGTGAAGGCTTACGAAAGGAGCCCTCAATGTTCAAGATATTCATACTCGGCATGC